>NZ_JBIRJC010000026.1:79646-96341 GCF_044329365.1 Kitasatospora sp. NPDC017646
TGGCCGCACTTCGCGGGGCTCAATCACTTGGCCGGAAGGGCCCGCCGGGGGGGGGGGGGGGGCCCGTACTTTTGACGGTTACCGTCAATCGACGGCGGGCCAGGTCACCGGGGGGGGCAGGATCACTGTCGTGAGTGAGCGGAGCATGGGGGTCCCCCGGCCGGAGGCTGGGGGAGAGTCATCGAGCGGTGCGTGTGGGCGAGTGCCCCGCCGTCGCCCGGGGCCCCGGCAGGCCGCCTTCGCCGAGCGGCTGCTCGCCGATCCGCCCGCCGTCCGGGCCCTGGTGCGGAAGATGCTGGAGGACTGCCAGTCCGTGTTCTTCGCCGACGCCTGGCAGCGGGTCCTGCCCGACCTGGCGGCCGACTCCCGGCGCAAGGCCGACCTGCTCGCCCGCCGCGGCCTCGCCGAGGCCGTCGGCGCGATGTCCCCCTCGGTCTCCCTGCACGAGAGCGACGGACGGCGGCGGATCGTCATCGACAAGCTCCAGGACAGCACCGCCATCGCGACCGACCGGGGCGGCGTCACCTTCATCCCCACCGTCTTCGGCCGCCCCCACCTGCTGGCGGTGTACGCCCAGGGCTGGCGGCCGGTGCTCCAGTACCCCGTGGCCGAGGCGGGCCTGCCCGAGCCGGTCTCGCTCGCCCTGGTCCAGCAGCGGCTGGAGGCCCTCGCCCATCCGATCCGGCTGCGGCTTGCCCGCACCATCGCCCGAGGCCCGCACACCACCGGCGAACTCGCCACCGCCTGGCAGCTCAGCGCCCCCGAGGTGTCCCGCCACCTGGCCGTGCTGCGCAAGGCCGGGCTGCTGATCACCGAGCGGCGAGGGCGGTACATGCTCTACCAGCTGGACCTGGCCGGCAGCGCCCGGCTGGGCTCGGACTTCCTGGAGGCGGTGCTGCGGTGACCGGTGCCGCCGGGAACAGTGATCACCGGCGGGACGTTCGTCCGGTCATGACTGACGACGCTCCTGAGATCCTCCGCTACGCCGCCTTCGCGATCCGCGCGGAGGGCGGAAACCCGGCGGGCGTGGTGCTCGACGCCACCGGACTGACCGAGGAGCGGATGCTCGCCGTCGCCGCCGAGGTCGGGTACTCCGAGACCGCCTTCCTGACCCCCGGGGACGCCCAGGGCGCGTACCGCGTACGGTACTTCAGTCCGCTCACCGAGGTGCCGTTCTGCGGGCACGCGACGGTGGCCTCCGCCGTCGCGCTGGCCGAGCGGACCGGCCCCGGTCGGTACGTGTTCGGCACCGCCGCCGGTGACGTCCCCGTCGAGGTCGAGCGCGGTGCCGACGGCCTGCGGGCGACGCTGACCAGCGTCGAGCCGGAGGTCGAGGAGGTGCCGGCGGCGGACGTCGAGGAGGCGCTCGCGCTGCTCGGCTGGGCGGCCGCCGACCTGGACCCGGCGCTCCCGCCGCGGATCGCCTACGCCGGCGCCCGGCACCTGGTCCTCGCCGCGGGAACCCGGGCCCGACTGGCGCGCCTGGACTACGACTTCGACGGCCTGGCCGCGTTCATGCGCGCCCGTGACCTGGTCACCCTGCAGCTGGTCTGGCGGGAGACCGCCGAGGTCTTCCACGTCCGTGACCCGTTCCCGGTCGGCGGCGTGGTCGAGGACCCTGCCACCGGCGCCGCCGCGGCGGCCTTCGGCGCGTACCTGCGCGAGCTGGGCGCGGTGGCGGCGCCGACGGTACTGACGCTGCACCAGGGCGAGGACCTCGGCCGCCCCGGTGTCCTGCGGGTCGAACTGCGTGCCGGGGACGCCCGGGTGCGGGTCTCCGGCACGGCGGTGGCGATCCCGTAGGGCTGCTCCGGCGGGCGGGGCCGCTCCCCGCCCGCCGGCGCTCAGGACCGGTCGGTGAGCAGGGCGGCCAGGCCGTCCAGCCCCCGGTCGACGGTCGCCGGGTCGACCTGGCTGACGGACAGCCGCAGCTGCCGCTCCCCGCCCGCTCCCGGGTAGAAGTGGGACATCGGCGTCCAGATCACCCCGTACCGTGAGGCGGAGAGCTCCAGCAGCGCGTCGTCCACCGTGCACGGCACGGTGAGCACCAGGAAGAACCCGCCGCGCGGCTCGTTCCAGCTCACCCCGACGCCGGGCGGGAAGCGCCGGGCCAGACCGTCCAGCACCAGTGCCAGATTGCGCCGGTAGAGCGCGGCGACCTCGGTGTTGGCGGCCCGCAGGCTGAAGCCGTGTTCGAGCAGCGCCCCGCCGATCACCGCCTGGGCGATCGGCGAGGTGTTCACCGTGGTCATGCTCTTGACCATGCCGAGCAGGTCGGCCAGCAGCACGGTGCCGCCCGCGCCGTCCGCCACCAGCTGGTCCGCCACCACGTACCCGACCCGGGCGCCCGGCAGGGCCGTCTTGGCGAAGGACCCCAGGTGGACGACCCGCCGCCCGGTGTCCAGGGCCTTGAGCGAGGGCAGCCGCTCCTCGCCCGCGAACACGCAGTACGGGTTGTCCTCCAGGACCAGGAAGTCCTCCTCGGCGGCCAGCGCCAGCAGCTTCCGGCGCAGCTCCAGCGGCAGACTGGCGCCACTCGGGTTGGCCACGTCCGGCACCAGGTAGAGCGCGCGCGGGCGCAGCCCCTCGGCCCGGGCGGCGGCGAGCCGGCGGCGCAGGTCGGCGAGGTCCAGCCCGTCCGGACCGTCGGCCACCGGCCGTACCGGCAGGTCCGCCAACAGGGCGGCGCCGGTCAGCCCGACGTACGTCGGCGAGACGGCCAGCACCACGTCCTCGGGGCCGCGGCGCAGCGCCCGCAGCACCAGGAACATCGCCTCCTGGCAGCCGACCGTCACCACGACCGACTCGGCGGGCACCTCGATGCCCTCGTCCACCGCGAGGTGGGCGGCGATCAGCTCGTGGATGATCCCCTTGGTCCGCCCGTACTGGAGCACCTGACGCCGGGCCGCCTCCTCGGAGAGGCCGCGCTCGGTGCGCAGGTGGTCGACGTAGCGGTCCAGGTGGCGGTGGACGGCCTCCAGCTCGAAGAACTGCTCGGCCGGGCGGCCGGCCGCGAAGGAGACCGCTTCCGGGTAGCGGATGGAGATCTCGTTGAGCAGGTTCATCGAGGTCATCGCCGGGTCGGCGAGGGACGGGTGCAGCTCGGCCAGCCGCAGTTCGTGCGGTGGGGCGATGGGGGTCACGGGGCACTCCAGGCGGGACAGGGCATCGGCGTGGTGCGCAGTTCGGCGGCGGAGGCCAGGTCGGCGCAGCCGGCCAGGCCGAGCGCGTGCCGCAGTTCGGTGGCCAGCAGTTCCAGCACCCGGGCGCAGCCCGGTTCGCCGCCGGCCGCCAGGCCCCAGATCAGCGGCCGCCCGAGCAGCACCCCGGACGCCCCCAGGGCCAGCGCGGTGAGAACGTCCGCGCCGCCGCGTACCCCGCTGTCCAGCAGTACCTGGCAGTTCCGGCCGGACAGCGCCTCGGCGACGGCGGGCAGCGCCGTCAGGGAGGGCACCGCCCGGTCGAGCTGGCGTCCGCCGTGGTTGGACACCACGACGGCGTCGGCGCCCAGCTCGGCGGCCCGCAGCGCGTCCGCCGGATCGAGCACGCCCTTGACCACCAACGGCAGTTCGGTCCGCTCGCGCAGCCAGGCGAGGTCCGCCCAGGTGACGGCGGGGGAGAGCAGCTCGGCGGTGTGCGCGGCCACCGCCGAGACCTCGGCGGTGGCCCGGTGCGCCCGCCCGGCGGCGCCGTCCTCCAGCAGCGCCGCACGGACGTCGGCGGGCAGCGCGAAGGCGTTGCGGGCGTCGCGCAGCCGGCGGCCCATGTACGGCACGTCGGCGGTGACGACCAGGCACTCGCTGCCCACCGCCGTGGCCGCGGCGACCAGGTCGAGCAGCCGACCCCGGTCGCGCAGCCAGTACAGCTGGAACCAGAGCGTGGCACCCGTCGCCGCCAGCTCCTCGAAGCCGACGCTGCTGAGCGTGCCGACGGTGAACGGCACCCCCGCCGCGGCCGCCGCCCGGGCCGAGGCCAGCTCGCCGTCCGGGTGGAACAGCCGGTGGTAGGCGAGCGGCGCCACCGCCACCGGCAGGGCCGACCGGCTGCGCACCAGGGTCGCGGAGGTGTCGCAGGCGGACACGTCGGCCAGCACCCGGGGCACCACGGCCAGCCGGTCGAAGGCCGCCCGGTTGGCGGCGAGGGTGTGCTCCCGCTCGGCGCCGCCGGCCAGCCAGTCCCAGACCCCGGGCGGCAGGGCGGAGCGGGCGAGGTCGGCGAACTCGGCCACGCTGAGGGGAGGTTGGTGGGTCGTGGCGGTTGCGGTCATCGGGCGACTTCGCTGGCGTTGCGCTGGAGCTCGACGGCCTCGTAGAGGGCGCGGATGTTGTTGCTGCCGAAGTTGCGGGCCCGGATGCGCTCGATCACCTCGAAGAAGAAGGTGCCGCGCGGGTGGCGGGAGCGGGTGAAGATCTGGAACAGCTGACCGTCGTGGTCCTGGTCGACCAGCAGGTTGAGCTCGCGCAGCTGGTCGAGGGAGTGCCGCAACGGGGTGAGCCGGGCGGGCAGGGCGTCGAAGTAGGCGGCCGGGGTGCGTAGGAAGGGCACGCCGCGCGCGGCCATGGTGGCGACGGAGTGGACGGCGTCCTGGGAGGAGAAGGCCACGTGCTGCACCCCGGCGCCGCCGTGGTCGGCGAGGAAGGAGGCGATCTGGCCGCCGGCGTCCGGGGTGAGCGGCTCGATCAGGGTGAGGGTGACGCTGTGGTCGGGGCTCTGCACGACCATCGAGTCCATGCCGAGCGCGCCGACCTCGATCCGCTCCTCGAAGATCATCCGGAAGCCGAAGACCTCGCAGTAGCGGCGGACGGTCTCGCGCAGCTCGCCGGAGGGGACGCAGACCGCGAAGTGGTCGACCGAGCGCAGGCCCACCGCGTCGGCGCCGCGGGTCGGTTCCTGGTCGGCCGGCGCGACGTCGGGCAGGCCGGGTATCCGGTCGGTGGGCACGTCGGGGCCCCGCTCGACCAGGGTGTGCACCACGTCGCCGAAGGCGGCGACCACGGCGGTGACGCAGCCGTCCACGGCCTGCGGCGGGCGCAGCCCGTCGGCGCCCCGGCCGGTCAGCGTCCGGTAGGCGGCGGTCGCGTCCGGCACCCGCAGGGCCAGCGCGGCCACGCCGTCGTCGTGCCGGGCCAGGTAGTCGGTGGCCGGGTGGCCGGCGGCCAGCGGCTGGGTCAGCAGCAGGCGGACGGCGGCCTGGCCGACGAGGGCCGAGACGCAGCGCTCGGCGCTCTCGCCGCGCTCGGTGGGCGGGACGAGCAGGTCGAACCCGTACTCGGAGGTCAGCCGGGCGAGTTCGGCGGCGAGGTCGGCCACGTAGAACTCGACGTGGTCCAGCGCCAGGGGAAGCGGGGCGGTGGCGGGAGAGGAACGGTCGGGCATCTGAGGAGGCTCTCTCGTGAGGAGTGCACGGAGGCCCGCCCCGGGCGGCGGTGCGGTGCGGCAGGGCCGCCGCCGGGGCGGGCCGGTGGCGTGGTGCGGAAGGACAGGTGGGCCCTACGGGCGCGGGGCGGACTCGGCGGGCACTTCGGCGGGCTCCTCCGCGGGGTCCGCGGTCGGATCCGCGGCCGGATCCGCGGTCAGTTCGGCGGCGGGCTGGTCGGTCGACTCCTCCTCGTCCTCGTCGTCCTCGACGACGGCGTCGGGCTTGCCGAGCAGGAAGACGGCCGACAGGAGCGCGCCGACCACCATGGCGGCGAGCACCGTCCGGAAGTCCAGCGCGGCCACCAGTCCGGCGCCGAGACCGATGGCGAGCGCCTGCGGGGCGGTGAGCGAGAGGTTGACGGCCGCCTGGGTGCGGCCCATCAGCCGAGGCGGGGTGAGGGCCTGGGCGGCCGTGGCCAGACCGACCACGCCGGCCGGCATGCCGGCCCCGGCGATCAGCAGGCCGGCCGACACCACCCAGACCGAGGGCGCCAGCAGCAGGACGGCGCCGAGACCGAAGACCGCCGAGCCGAGCATGACGGTCCGCCGGGGGCCGAGCTTGCCGATCAGGATGCCGCCCAGCACCGAGCCGCCCAGCGCCCCGACCGCCTCCACCGTCTCCAGCACGCCCAGGAACTGCGGCGAGCGGTGCAGCCCGTGCTGGATCAGCGAGAACAGCACCGGCTGGAGGAAGCTGAGCACGGTCGCGGTGGCGGTGGTCGCGACCAGCAGCGGCAGCAGCGAGCTGGTGGTGCGCAGGTGCTGGAAGCCCGCCAGCACCTCGGTGCGCCAGTGCCGGCCGGACGGCTCCGGCGCCGGCTCGTTCACCCGCAGCGCCAGGAAGGCGAGCGCCGCCGCGACCAGGATGCCGATGTCGACCAGGGCGACGGCCCGGCCGCCGAGCCACCCGTACAGGCCGGAACCGACCAGCGGCGCCACCAGCGTGGTGCCGGCGCGCATGGTCTGGGTGAACCCGACGGCCGCTCCGAAGTCCTGACGCTCCGTCAGTATGGTTCGCAGCATGGCACTCTGGGCCGGGGTGAGGACGGCCCCGGCCAGCCCGTAGAGCACCGCCGTGGCGTAGATGATCCACAGGTGGCCGCGGCCGTCGACCAGCAGCAGCGGCGAAACCGCCACCGCCAGCGCGAGGTTGACCGTGACCAGCAGCGGCCGGCGGCGGACCCGGTCGGCGACCAGGCCGCCGAGCGGCAGCAGCAGCATCGGGACGGCGTAGCAGAACATCACCAGACCGGCCGCCGAACTGCTCCCCGTCAGGACCTTGGCCCAGATGCCGAGGGCGATGAAGAGGGCGCTGTCCCCGAGGACGGACAGTGTCTGTCCCGCGATGTAGAGCCGGAATTCCGGCCGCGCCAGAAGTGGGTGCATGTCCTGTCCTTAGCTGCTGCGGTCTGGTGAATGGTGCGGGTCGGCCGGTGACGCTGGGGCCCGTCCTAGCGGGGCGCGGTGACGGCCCGGTGGGCGCGGGTGAATCCTTCGAGCACGGCGTCGTTGGCGTCCTTCTCGCCGACGGCGATCCGGATGCCCTGGCTCGGGTAGAAGCGGACGGCCACGCCGAGCCGCTCCAGTTCCTCCTTGACCGGCGTCTCGTCGCCCGGGGCGGACACCCAGAGGAAGTTGGTCAGGCTCGGCGGCACCGACCGGCCCAGGGCGAGCAGTCCGGCCCGCAGCCGCTCCCGCTCCTCGGCGATCTCGGCGATCCGCCGGTCCACCTCCTCCTGGGCCGCGACGGCGGCCAGCAGGCCCGCCTCCTGGAGCCGGTTCACCGCGTACGGCACCTGGTGGTCCCGCACGCGCTGCGCCACGGACTCCTCGGCGACCGCGTAGCCGATCCGCAGCGCGGCCAGGCCGTGCGACTTGGACAGGGTGCGCAGCACCACCAGGTTCGGCCACTCGGCGATCCGGGCCGGCACGTCCGGAGCCGCCCAGCCCCGGGCGAAGTCGATGTACGCCTCGTCCAGCAGGACCAGCGCGGTGGCCGGCACCCGGCGAAGGAAGCCGGTCAGCTCCGCCCAGGAGTAGATCGTGCCGGTCGGGTTGTGCGGGTTGCACAGCACGACGATCCGGGTGCGCCCGTCCACCTGTCCGGCCATCGCGGCCAGGTCGTGCCGGGCGTCCGGGCCGAGCGGCACGGGCCGGGCCTCGGCGCCGGCGATCCGGCAGAACAGCGGGTACGCGTCGAAGCAGGGCGCCGAGTGCACCACGTTGTCGCCGGGGCGGACGACGGAGTGGAACAGGTCCAGCGCCACGCCCGCCGAGCCGTGGCCGACCACGACCTGCCCAGCCGGGACGGCCTGCCAGTCGGCGATGATCCCGGCGAAGCGCTCCGGGCGCAGGTCCGGGTAGCGGTTCAGGTCGGCGGTGGCCCCGGCCAGGGCGGCCAGTACGGACGGCAGCGGCGGGTACGGGTGCTCGTTCTGGGCCAGCAGGTGTCTGGCCCCGGAATCGGCGGCCATCAGTCGGCCTGGAGGACGTAGAGCCAGGAGTGAGGGGTGGCCAGTGCCTCGACGCGGTCGATCCGCAGCCCGGCGTCGGCGAACAGCCGCTCGTAGGTCTCCTTGGTGTGCAGCGGAACGCCCATCATCGCGTGCGCCAGCTCGAAGCCGACCGAGAAGACCGGCATCGCGCTCTGCGACTCGCCCGGGCCGCGCAGCATGGTGTCGCCGAGCACGAAGGTGCGGGCCTTCGGGAAGGCCTCGCGCATCCGGGTGAAGATCGAGGAGCGGGTGGTGGGGTCGGCCAGCAGGTCGTGCAGCAGGAAGAAGCTCATCACGGTGTCGACCTCGGCCACCTCGGCGGCCTCGGCGTCGTTGTCGATCTGGGTGCCGAGCAGGCCCAGCACGTCGGCCCGGACGGCGGTGACCCGGTCCTGCATCCCGGCCGCGGCGATGTCGGCGCGGGCGATCTCGGTGGCCGGGCGGCTGATGTCGATGCCCAGGCCCCGGGAGCCCGCGCGCTGCGAGACCACCCGCCGCACCCGGGCGGAGGTGCCGCTGCCCAGGTCGGCGATGGTGCGGAAGTCGATACCGGAGAGCACGTCGGTCAGCTGCGCGGCGAACAGCGACTGGTCGCACTGGGCGGAGCCGAGGGCGACCATCGCCTCGTCGCGGTACACGTCCTCGTTGTAGCGGTGCGAGCCGGTGCTCAGGTGCCCGGCGCGGCCGAACACGTCGTGGTAGCCGCCGACGGCCCAGGTGAAGTAGCCGCGGGCGGAGGCGATCTCGATGCCCGCCTCGGTCGGCAGGAAGCCGGCGCCGTCGGCCTTGAGGTAGCCGTAGTCGGCGGCGGCGCGCAGCACGGCCTCGGTGCGGGCGGTGTCACCGGACTCGGCGGTGATCGCGGCGGCCGAGAGCGGCTCGCCGCGGCCGATCTGCTCCAGCACGCCGATCCGGTCCAGCGCGAAGATCACGTTGGCGGCGATGAAGCCGTTGTAGGCGTCGGTCGACGAGATCGGCGCCGGGGTGATGCCGCGCCAGGAGTCGGGGATGACGGCAGTCTGCATCGGTGGTGTCCATTCCTCGTGGTGGGCCGGGTCGCGGCCGCTTGGCGTGGTGGTGCGGGGGGGGGGTGTCGCGGCGGTGCAGGGGGCAACGGGGCTTCGGTGACGGGGACTTCGGCGACGGGACTCTCAGTGGTGGTGCTCGGGGTCCGGCGCGGGGTGGCGCAGGCGGTCGGCGAGCACCGGGCCGATGACCGCGAGCGCCTCCGCGCCGGTCATCGCGCCGTGGGTGCTCGGCACCTCGTGGATCTCCACCCGGCCGCCCACGTGGGCCCGCCAGGTCTCGGGGTCGGGGGCGTCGGCCGGGCGGTCCTTGGCTGCGACGAAGACCAGCGCGTCGCCGTCGTAGCCCGGCAGCGGGGCATCAGCGGCCAGGGCGAGGTTGGCGAGGAAGACCTCGACCACCCGGGCCACCCCGGCCCCGCTCAGCCCGGTCAGCGGGCCCTCGCCGTGCCGGACCAGCTCGGCGTAGCCGACCTCGTCGGCGGGCCAGGCGGTGATCTCGCCGGCCCGCTGGCCGAGCGATCCGAGGATCGCGGCGAGCAGCGCGGGGTCGCGGCGGGCCTGGTCGTCTCCGGTGAACTCGGCGTACTCGTCGAGTTCCGGATAGCCGTCCAGCACGGCGAGCAGCTCCACCTGCTCGCCCTGCTCCCGCAGCAGCGCCGCCATCGCGTGGGCGACCGGGCCGCCGAAGGACCAGCCGAGCAGGGCGTACGGGCCCTCGGGCCGTACCGACCGCAGCTCGGCCAGGTACGTGCGGGCCATCTCGGCCAGGCTTTCCGGGTGGCGGGACAGGTCGGCCAGCCCGGGCGCCTGGAGGCCGTAGATCGGCTGCTCGGCGTCCAGGTGGCGCAGCAGGCCGGTGTAGACCCAGCTGATCCCGGCCGCCGGGTGCACGCAGAACAGCGGCGGGCGGGAGCCGCGGGTGCGGATCGGCAGCAGCACCGGGAAGGCCTCCTCGGCGGCTGCGCCGTCCCGGGCCCCGGCCAGCAGCTCGGCCAGCCCGGCGACGGTCGGGGCCTGGAACAGCGCCCGGACGCCGAGGTCGTCCGTGCCGGTCAGCTCGCGCATCCCGGCGACCAGACGGCCCGCCAGCAGGGAGTGGCCGCCCAGCTCGAAGAAGTTGTCGTCGATGCCGACCCGCTCCAGGCCGAGGATGTCGGCGAACAGCCCGCAGAGCACCTCCTCCAGCGGGGTGCGCGGCCCCCGGCCGCCGCCCGCGCGGCCCGGCTCGGGGGCGGGCAGCGCCCGCTCGTCGAGCTTGCCGTTCGGGGTCAGCGGCAGGCGCTCCAGCGGCACCAGGGCGGAGGGCAGCATGTAGTCCGGCAGCTCGGTGGCCAGGTGGGTGCGCAGCGCGTCCAGGTCGACCGGGCCGGCGGCGGGCACCAGGTAGCCGACCAGGCGCTTCCCGCCCGGGGCGTCCTCGCGGACCACCACGGCGGCGGAGGCCACCTCGGGCCGGCGGCTGAGCACCGAGCCGATCTCGCCCAGTTCGATCCGGAAGCCCCGGATCTTCACCTGCGCGTCGATCCGGCCCAGGTAGTCCAGTTCGCCGCCGGCCGTCCAGCGGGCCAGGTCGCCGGTGCGGTACATCCGGGTGCCGGGGGCGCCGTACGGGTCGGCGACGAAGCGTTCGGCGGTCAGCCCCGGGCGGCCCAGGTAGCCGCGGGCCAGGCCGGCCCCGGCGACGTACAGTTCGCCGGGCACCCCGGCGGGCACCGGTCGCAGCCGGGAGTCCAGCAGGTAGAGCCGCAGGTCCGGGATGCCCGCGCCGATCAGCGAACGGGACTGCCCGGCGGCCGTGTCGGCGTCCAGCGGGCGGTAGGAGACGTGCACGGTGGTCTCGGTGATGCCGTACATGTTGACCAGCACCGGGGCGTCCTCGGCGTGCCGCCGGTACCAGGGCGCCAGCCGGGCCAGGTCGAGCGCCTCGCCGCCGAAGACCACCCGCCGCAGGGCGAGCCGGGCGCCGAGCTCCGGCTCCTCCTGGTCGGCCTGCATCAACTGGTAGAAGGCGGAGGGGGTCTGGTTGAGGAAGGTGACCCGCTCGCGGACCAGCAGCTCCAGGAAGTCCCGGGGCGAGCGACTGGTTTCGAAGGGCACCACGACCAGGCTGCCGCCGTGCAGCAGCGCGCCCCACAGCTCCCAGACCGAGAAGTCGAAGGCGTAGGAGTGGAACAGCGTCCAGACGTCCTCCGGGCCCGGGGAGAACCAGTGGTCGGTGGCCGCGAACAGCCGGGCGACGTTGGCGTGCGGGATCACCACGCCCTTCGGCCGGCCGGTCGAGCCCGAGGTGTAGATGACGTACGCCGGGTGGTCCGGGCCGAGGGCGGGAGCGGGGGCTCCGGCGGCCGTACGGTCCAGCTCGGCCGCCGTCTCCGGGGTGTCGAGCAACAGCGACGGCACGGTCGGGTCGGGCAGTCGGGCGGCGGCCGTGGCGGTGGTGAGCAGCAGCTCGGGCGCGGAGTCGCGCAGGGTGTGGGCGATCCGGTCGGCCGGGTAGTCCGGGTCGATCGGTACGTAGGCGCCGCCCGCCTTGAGCACCGCCAGGACGGCGACCACCAGCTCCACCGAGCGGGGCAGGGCCAGCGCGACCAGGCGCTCGGGGCCCACGCCTCGGGCGGCGAGCAGCTGCGCCAGCCGGTTCGCCCGGGCGTCCAGCTCGGCGTAGCTGATCCGTTCGTCCCGGTGGACCACCGCCACGGCCTCCGGCGTCCGGGCCGCCTGGGCCGCGAACAGGGCCGGGATGGTGGGCAGTTCGGCGGTGCGCGGGTGCCGCTCGGGCCGGCTCCAGTGGTCCAGGATCAGCGTCCGCTCGGCCGGCGTGAGGATCTCCGCCTCGACGACCGGGCGGCCCGGGTCCGCCACCACGGCGGCGAGCAGCCGCTCGAAGCGCCCCCCGATCGCCGTCACGGTGGCCGGGT
Source organism: Kitasatospora sp. NPDC017646 (assembly GCF_044329365.1). Classification (NCBI taxonomy): domain Bacteria; kingdom Bacillati; phylum Actinomycetota; class Actinomycetes; order Kitasatosporales; family Streptomycetaceae; genus Kitasatospora; species Kitasatospora sp. NPDC017646. Next base: position 91,506 of record NZ_JBIRJC010000026.1, read on the forward strand.
CGAACAGCTCCCGGGCGAACTCGACCACCACGCCGATCCCGGCCGGTGCCCCGTCCGTGTCCAGCTGCTCGCTGAAGCCGAACGCCAGGTCGAACTTGGCGAGTTCGGCCGCCGACGGTTCGACGCGGGCGGGCAGGCCGGCGAACGAGGGGGTGGCCGGCTCGCTGGTGCCGAAGGTCAGCATCACCTGGAACAGCGGGTGCCGGGCCGTCGAGCGGGCCGGGTTGAGCACCTCGACGAGCCGTTCGAAGGGCACGTCCTGGTGCTCGAAGGCTTCCAGGTTGGCCAGCCGCACACGTTCCAGCAGCTCGTGGAAGCTCGGGTCGCCGGAGAGGTCGGCGCGCAGCACCAGGGTGTTGACGAAGAAACCGATCAGCTCGTCGAGCGACTCGTCGGTGCGGCCCGCGATCGGGGTGCCGAGCGGGATGTCGGCGCCCGCGCCCAGTCGGCTCAGGGTGGCCGCCAGCGCGGCCTGCACCACCATGAACACGGAGGAGTGGCTCGTTCGCGCCAACTCGGCGACGCGGGCGTGGAGTCCGGAGGGGATCCGGAACTCGACGGTGTCCCCCCGGCGGGTGGGGGACATCGGCCGCTTGCGGTCGTAGGGGAGCGTCAGCTCCTCCGGCAGACCGGCCAGGGCCCGCTTCCAGTGGGCGAGTTGGGCGTGCTGGACGCTGGTCGGGTCGTCCTCGGCGCCGAGCAGCTCGCGCTGCCAGAGGGCGTAGTCGGCGTACTGCACCGGCAGTGGCTGCCAGTCGGGGGCGCTGCCGGTGCGGCGGGCCCGGTAGGCGGTGTCGAGGTCGCGCAGCAGGGGCGTGACGGACCAGCCGTCGCTGACGATGTGGTGCATCAGCACCAGCAGCACGTGCTCGTCGGCCGGCAGCGAGAACAGCCGGGCGCGGACCGGCAGGTCGCGGGCCAGGTCGAAGACCTCGCGGCTCGCCCCGGCGAGGGCCTCCCGCAGCTCCTCCTCGTCCGCCACCGGGCTTTCCCCTAGGGAGAGTCGGGCCGTCCCGGCGATCAGCTGGTGGGGTTGGCCGTCGGCGGTCGGGAAGGTGGTGCGCAGCACCTCGTGGCGGGTGACCACGTCGTTCAGGGCCTCGGCGAGGGCGGCGGTGTCGACCGCGCCGGTGAGGCGGAGGGCGAAGGGGGTGTTGTAGAGGGCGCTCGGGCCCTCGAACTGGTCGATGAACCAAAGGCGTTGCTGGGCGTGCGAGAGCGGGACCAGCTCGGGACGCTCCCGGCTCGTCAGCCGGGCGCGCACCGGGCCCGCGCCCTCGCCGAGGCGCGCGGCCAGCGCGGCGACGGTGGGGTGGTCGAAGAGGGTGCGGATGGGCAGTTCGGTGCGGAGGGTGGTGCGGATGCGGATGATGAGTTTGGTGGCGAGGAGGGAGTGTCCGCCGAGGTCGAAGAAGTCGTCGTCGATGCTGACGGTGGGCAGTCCGAGGGTCTCGGCGAAGAGCGTGCAGAGGGTCTGTTCGGCGTCGGTGCGGGGTGCGCGGCCTTCGGGGGTGGCGGTGTGGTCGGGGGCGGGGAGGGCGCGGCGGTCGACCTTGCCGTTGGGGGTGACGGGCAGGGTGTCGAGGGTGACGATCGCCGCCGGGAGCATGTAGGCGGGCAGGCGGTCGGTGACGAAGGTGCGCAGTTCGCCGGGCGTGGCGTCGCCGGTCACGTAGGCGACGAGGCGCTTGTCGCCGGGCTGGTCCTCGCGGACCACCGCCACCGCGTGACCCACCGCCGGGTGGGCGGCGAGCGCGGCCTCGACCTCGGCGGGCTCGATGCGGAAGCCGCGGATCTTGACCTGGTCGTCGGCGCGGCCGAGGAACTCCAGGATGCCGTCGGCGCTCCAGCGGACGACGTCGCCGGTGCGGTACATCCGTTCGCCCTTGCCGCCGTAGGGGCAGGCGACGAAGCGCTCCGCGGTCAGGGTCGGGCGGCCGACGTAGCCCCGGGCGAGGCCGTTGCCCGCGATGTACAGCTCGCCGGGGACGCCCACGGGGACGGGCTGGAGGGCGTCGTCCAGCACGTACAACCGGGTGTTGGCGAGCGGACGGCCGATCGGCACCACGGCGGGGACCTCCGCGCCGGGCGACATGGTGAAGGTGGTCTTGATGGCCGTCGTCTCCGTCGGCGCGTAGACCGCGACCACGTCCGTCTCCGGGCACACCTGGAACAGCCGGCGCACGGCCTCCGGGGGCACCACGTCGCCGCCCGTCCACACCTGCCGGACCGTGCGGAACGCCTCCGGGGTCTCCTCGGCCATCAGTCGCAGCAGGCCCGAGGGCGCCTGCACCAGGGTGACGGCGTGCCGGGTGACGGTCGCCGCCAGGGCGGTCAGGTCGAGCTGCCCGGGGGCGGCCAGCACGATCCGCCCGCCGGTCACCAGCGGCGCCCACACCTCGGTGGTGGAGGCGTCGAAGGCGGTGGGCGAGTGGAGCAGCACGCTCTCGTGGTGGCCCAGGTGGAAGTGCCGGTTGGCCAGCAGGTCGACCACGTTGCGGTGGGTGACCGCGACGCCCTTGGGGACACCGGTCGAGCCCGAGGTGTACATCACGTAGACGAGCTGGCCGGGGAGCGGGCGCCGGCCGGCCGGCGTGGCGGTGCGTGTTTCGGTGACGTCCAGGGGGGTCGGTCCGTCGGCGGTGAGCACCGGGTGGTCGCGGTGGGCCGGGTCGACCAGCACGAGCCGCGCCCGGGTGTCCGCGAGGATGTGCTGCATCCGGTCCAGCGGGTAGCGGGCGTCCAGCGGGACGTAGGTTCCGCCCGCCTTGGTGACCGCGAGGATCGCCGTCACCAGGTCGGCCGAGCGGTCCATCAGGATCGCGACCGGCTCCTCCACCGCCAGCCCGCGGTCCAGCAGGACGGCCGCCAACGAACCGGCCCGGGCGTCCAGTTCGGCGTAGCTGAGCCGCTCGGTGTCGGAGACCACGGCGACGGCGTCGGGGGTGGCGACGGCCTGGGCCTCGAACAGTTCGGACAGCGTGGTGTCCGCGACCGGGACGGCGGTGTCGTTCCAGCCGGTGAGGACCAGGCTCCGCTCGGCCGGGCTGAGGATCCCGATCCCGCCGATGGGCGTGTCCGGCTCGGTGGCGACGGCGTCCAGGACGCGCAGCAGGCGCTCGACGAGGGTGGCGACGGTGATGTGGTCGAACAGGTCCGCCGCGTACTCCACGGCCGCCGCCACACCGAGCGCCGTCCCGTCCTCGCCGTGCTGTTCGGTGAAGTTGAAGTTCAGGTCGAAGTGCGCCAGGGACTCGCCCGCGCCCTCCAGGACCCCGCTGACCTCGCCGAGGGTGAGCACGGGTGCCGGGCCGCTGCTGACGGTCAGGACGGTCTGGAAGAGGGGGTGGCGGGCGGGGGTGCGGGTGGGGTTGAGCTGTTCGACCAGGCGCTCGAAGGGGATGTCCTGGTGCTCGAAGGCGTCCAGGTCGGTGCGGCGGACGCGGTCGAGGAGCCGGCGGAAGGTGGGGTTGCCGGAGGTGTCGGTGCGCAGGACGAGGGTGTTGACGAAGAAGCCGACCAGGTCGTTGAGGGCTTCGTCGGTACGTCCGGCGACGGGGGTGCCGAGCGGCAGGTCGGTACCCGCTCCGAGCCGGGTGTACAGCGCGGCGACGGCGGCCTGGAGGACCATGAACAGGCTGGCGCGGTTGTCGGTGGCCAACTCGGCGAGACGGGCGTGCAGTTCTGCGTCCAACCGGTACTCGACCGTCCCGGCGCGGTGGCTCGGGGTGGCGGGGCGTGGCCGGTCGTAGGGCAGCGCCAGCTCCTCCGGGAGGTCCACCAGGGCCTGCTTCCAGTGGGCGAGTTGGGCGTGCTGGGCGCCGGTGGGATCGTCCTCGGTGCCGAGCAGCTCGTGCTGCCAGAGGGTGTAGTCGGCGTACTGGACCGGTAGCGGCTGCCACTCGGGGGCGCTGCCGGTGCGGCGGGCCCGGTAGGCGGTGTCGAGGTCGCGCAGCAGGGGCGTGACGGACCAGCCGTCGCCGGCGATGTGGTGGAGCAGGATGACCAGGGCGTGCCGGTCCGGGCCGGCGTTCGTCCCGTGGGAGAGCAGCGAGACCCGGATCGGCTGGTCCTCGCCGAGGCGGAACACCTCGGCGGTGGCCTCGGCCACGGCGGCGTGCAGCTGCTGCTCGTCGGCCACCCGACGGGTGCGGAGCACGGGCGGGACCGACTCGGCGATCAGCTGGTGGGGCTGGCCGTCGGTGGTGGCGAAGGTGGTGCGCAGCACCTCGTGGCGGGTGACCACGTCGTTCAGGGCCTCGGCGAGGGCGGCGGTGTCGATCGAACCGGTCAGGTGCGCGACGAACGGGGTGTTGTAGAGGGCGCTCGGGCCCTCGAACTGGTCGATGAACCAGAGGCGTTGCTGCGCCGGGGAAAGCGGGACGCGGGCCGGCCTGGTCCGCCGCTGGAGTGCCGGTCGGGCCTGGGCTCCTGTGGTGGCGGGCAGGGCGGGAGCGAGGGCGGCGATGGTGGGGGTGTCGAAGAGGGTGCGGATGGGGAGTTCGATGCCGAGGGTGGTGCGGATGCGGCTGATGAGTTTGGTGGCGAGGAGGGAGTGTCCGCCGAGGTCGAAGAAGTCGTCGTCGATGCTGACGGTGGGCAGTTCGAGGGTTTCGGCGAAGAGCGTGCAGAGGGTCTGTTCGGCGTCGGTGCGGGGTGCGCGGCCTTCGGGGGTGGCGGTGTGGTCGGGGGCGGGGAGGGCGCGGCGGTCGACCTTGCCGTTGGGGGTGACGGGCAGGGCGTCGAGGGTGACGACGGCGCCGGGGAGCATGTAGGCGGGCAGGCGGTCGGTGACGAAGGTGCGCAGTTCGCCGGGCGTGGCGTCGCCGGTGACGT
>NZ_JBIRJC010000027.1:0-55492 GCF_044329365.1 Kitasatospora sp. NPDC017646
GCCCCCGGCCCCCCCCCCCCCCACCCCCCCCCCCCCCCCCCCCCCCCCCCCCCCCACCCGCCCCGGCCACCCACCCTCCCGAAAGCCCACCCCCCCACCGCAGAACCCCCCACAGCCCCCCACCCCAAGACGGCTATCGTGCACAGGTGCACACCACGCCCCGGAACCCCGGGCGCCGCACGCGAGGGGAGTCCCAGGTGATCGGACGGGCGCTGAACGGGCGTTACGAACTCGTCGAGATGCTCGGCGTCGGCGGCATGGCCACCGTCTGGCGTGGCATCGACCGCGTGTTGGGCCGTCAGGTGGCCGTCAAGGTCCTCAACGGCGGCCTCGCCGACGACCCCCGCTTCGCCGAGCGCTTCAGCCGCGAGGCGCAGCACGCCGCCATGCTGGTGCACCCGAGGATCGTCATGGTCTTCGACTCGGGCGTGGACCAGGGCACCCCGTTCATCGTCATGGAGCTGGTCCAGGGCCGTTCACTGGCCGCCGTCCTGGTCCAGCAGCCGAACCTGCCGGTGGAGCGCGCGGTCGGCATCGCGGCGGCGGTGTGCGAGGCGCTGGTGGTCGCGCACGGAGCCGGGCTGGTCCACCGGGACATCAAGCCCGGGAACATCATGATCACCGACGACGGCGGCGTGAAGGTGGTGGACTTCGGCATCGCCAGGGCCGGTTCCTCCAGCAACCTGACCCAGACGGCGAGCGTGCTCGGTACGGCCGCCTACCTCTCGCCCGAGCAGGCCACCGCCTCCGACCTGGACGGCCGCACCGACCTCTACGCCGTCGGCTGCGTGCTGACCGAGATGCTCACCGGTGAGACCCCGTTCACGGCCGAGTCCCCGGTGGCGATCGCCTTCAAGCACGTCAGTGAGCAGCCCCTGCCGCCGTCCGCCCGGCGCCCCGGCCTGCCGCCGGCCGTGGACGCCGTGGTGCTGCACCTGCTGGCCAAGGACCCGGCCCACCGTCCGGCCGACGCCGCCGCCGCGCGGGCCGAACTGCTCTCCACGGTGCCGGGCCTGGCGGTCGGTGACCCGACCGCCGAACTGCTCGCGACGGCCGCTCCCACCCAGATGCTCCCGCCGGTGCTCCCGAACCAGCCGGTGCCGTCACACCAGCCGGCGCCACATCAGCCGGTGTCGCCGAACCAGCAGCACACCACGCTCCTGCCGCCCCAACCCGCTGCCGCCACCTCCCTGCTGCCGTCGGTCCCCGCCGCTCCGCCCGGGGCCCGCGCCGGCTTCCCCGGCACGCCCGCGCCGGCGCGGAACCGCCGCAACAAGCCGCTCGTCCTCGGCGCCCTCGGCATAGCGGGCATAGCCGGGATCACCGCGCTGGCCCTCACCGCCTTCGACGAGCCGGCCGGCAACGCCGCCGCAAAGCCAACCGCCGCCAAGCCCGCGGCCACCGCTCCGGCCTCCACGCCGGCCGCGCCCCCCGCGTCCGGCGCCTCCTCCACCGCCCCGACGGCCCCGACCGCAGCGGCGCCCCAGCCCGCGCCCACCCAGGTCGTCCCGCGCAACCAGCCCGCGGCCCTCCAGCTCCAGTCCTTCCGCCAGGCCGTCGCCCAGGCTCCGATCGCCAAGGAACGCGACAAGCAGGCGGAGCTGCTGCGGATCCTCGACGACAGCGCCGCCCGGCTCAACGAGGGCAATCCCGACGACGCCGCCCAGGAGCTCAAGGCCGCCCAGAAGACGATCAGGGACATGGGCAAGAAGCACTCCATCGACCCGCTCACCTACGCCAACTGGAACGCCCGCCTCGGCGCGCTCCTCACCACCCTCCACGCGACGGCCGACAACCAGGACGACTGACGCCGCGCCAGGACGTCCCGGACGGCCGCATCGAGGGTCCGGGCCTGGGCGTTTCCCACCCGCAGCGGAGGCGGGACCGTCCACAGCCTGTGGACGGTCCCGCACGGCGCCGCCCGGGAAGGACGGCTGACAGGCCGGCTGGACGCGCGGCGGGCCGACTGAGCGGGTCGGGCGAGCGGGCCGCCGAGCCGGAGTCACTCCTCGCGCCGGACCCGCCGTTCGATATTGCTCCGGACCGCCCGGGACGTCGTCCCGGCGGCCGCCGCGAGGAACACGAAGTTGTACCCGATCTGCAGCACCACCACGAGCCGCGCCGTCTGGCCGGACGGAGTGATGTCCCCGTACCCCACCGTCGACATCGTCACGACCGTGAAGTACAGCGCGTCCAGCCGCGTCTCCAGCCCCGCGAACTCGGCCTTGTGCCTACCCATCGCGTAGTACGACGCCGAGAAGATGGTCATCGCCAGGAAGATCAGGAAGGCCAGCCAGACCACCGGCCGCTTCGCCGTTCCCCGCATCACCTCGATCATCTTGGCCACCATCAGGCAGGTCATCCCGCCCAGTGCCCCCCCGAAGACCAGCCAGCTGATCACCGGCCGACGGTCACCGAACCACTCCAGGGGCAGCGTGAAGTACCCGACCATCAGCAGCGTGAAGGAGCAGAGCAGCCACGCTCCGGCTTGGAAGTCGATGGGTGGAGAGGCAGGATTCTCGGACATCCCGCCCAGCCTCGCCCAACGGCAGGGCGCCCGCCCGACCTGATCGGCTGTTCGGCCGATCCGCCGCCGGCCCCCCGACCCCCGATCCGCCGCGGGCCCCCCGGCCCGCGGCTCCGGTCCCGGCTCCGCCCCCCCGAACGGCGTCGAGCCCCTGGTGGAAGGTCCACCAGGGGCTCGACGGGGAGTTCGGACGACTCAGGCGGTCGTCTCGGTGTGCTTGGTCTCGGCGGCCTTGGTCACGTTGGTCGGCGTGACGGCCGGGCGGTCGGCGCCCGGCTGGGGGGTGGCCGTGCTCTGCGCGGTGCCGGCGTCCGCCGGGGTGTCCTCCTCGCGCATCGCCTTGGTCTCCGCCTTCAGGATGCGCATCGACTTGCCCAGGCCGCGGGCCATCTCCGGCAGCTTCTTCGATCCGAACAGCAGGACTACGACCGCCAGCACCACCAAGATGTGCCAGGGCTCAAGACCGTTCCGCAGCATCCCTGGCCACCGGTCCCTTCTTGTCTAGAGTCACGGGTGGGCGCGAGCGCCCATGCTCGCCAGTATGCCTGGACCTGACGGCGAACGGATACACCGGCCGGGAAACGCTGGCCGAAAACCAGGTGCTGCTCGAGCGGATCGTGGGCGACACGGCCCCGCCGGGGTGTCCGCCCGCACCCGCCCTGCGGCCGGATCGATCAGTAGACGAACGGCACCAGGCGCCTGGACTCCTTCCGGTACTGCGCGTACGCCGGGCCGAAGGACGCCAGCAGCAGCCGCTCCTCGGCGGCGATCCGCCAGCCGTACGCGCCGAGCAGCAGCGCGGCGACCACCAGGGCGGCGGCCCAGCCGCCGGCGCCGAGCGCGTAGCCGATCCAGACCAGCAGGCTGCCGGCGTAGCCGGGGTGGCGGATCAGCCGGTACGGGCCGGAGCGGACCACGTGCTGGGTGTCCACGGTGCGCAGGGTGCGGGTGTAGTAGCGGCCCAGGGTCCGCATGCCCCAGGCCCGCAGGGCCAGCCCGGCGACGACCAGCGCGACCCCGAACCAGCGTGCCCGGGTCGGCGGTTCGCCGATCGAGGCGCGGTCGAACAGCACCACGGCCAGCACGGACGCGACGTAGCAGGCGAGCAGCAGCCGGGTCGAGCCGCGGTCGCGGTCGTCCGCGTGCCAGGTGCCGGCCGCGCCGTCCTCGCGGCGTCGCAGCAGCAGCTCGTAGGCGATCCAGCAGAGGATGCCGAGCAGGGAGAGGAGGGACGGCAGGGACATCGGGCGGCTCCTGACGGTCGTGGGTACCCCTCCACGGTCCTCCGGCCGGGCCGTCGCGACACGCACCCCGGGGTGGACGCACCGGTGTCCACCCCCGGGTGGAGCGGCCCTTACGGGCGCCGCGCCAGCAGGTAGCCGCGCCGGGTGTCGGCCTCCTCGGGCAGGCCCAGCCGTTCGAGCCGCGCCTCGACGGCGAACCCGGCTTCGGCGAGGCGGGCGGCGACGGCGTCGGTCTCCAGGAAGTGGAAGTCCACGTCGACCCGGTGGCCCCACCACTCCTCCAGCCGTCGGACCTCCTTGCCCAGGTGGAAGGAGACCAGCAGTACCCCGCCGGGCCGCAGCACCCGCCGCATCTCGACGAAGGCGGGCAACAGCTCGTCCGGCTCCAGGTGGATCACCGAGTACAGCGCCACCGCGGCCGCGAACTCGCCGTCCCCGGCGGGCAGCGCCAGCAGGTCGCCGGTGCGGAAGGCGGCCTCCGGGTGCTCACGCCCGGCCAGCTCGACCATCCGGGGCGAGAGGTCGATCCCGACCACCCGCGCGCCCTGCCCGGCCAGCCACCCCGCCACGTGCCCGGGCCCGCACCCGAGGTCCGCCACCACTCCGCCGGCCGCCTCCTCCAGGACGGCGCCCAGCAGTGCCCGGTCCACCACCTTGTGCGCCAGCTCACCCCCTATCCGCCCCAGGTACTCCTCCGCCACCGCGTCGTAACTCCCGCGCACCCGCCCGTGAACGTTCTCCATGGCCGCCCACCCTGGCATGCCTGACCACTCCCGTACCGGGTCTTCGCGAACCCCGCCCCTGGCTCCGGCGCGGACGGCGGAGAGCCCCCGCCCGGGTGGGCGGGGGCTCTCGATGACTCGCGTGACCGGAAGCCGTGGACGGCTCAGGCGGCGACGGGCTCCTGTTCCGGGGCCGTCGTGGCGGCCGCGGGGAGGTGGCGCAGCAGTCGGTAGGCCAGGAGGGCGGCGCCGAGGGCGAAGAGCAGGCCGACGGCGGCGGCGACGTGCAGGCCGTCCGTGAAGGCGCCGCGGGCGGTCTCCAGGAGGTCCGGGCCGAGGCGCCCGGGCAGGTGGGCGGCGACGGAGACCGCGCCGCCGAGGGTGTCCCGGGCGGTGCCGGCGGCCGTGCCGTCGACGCCCGCCGGGAGGGCGCCGTCCAGCTGGTGGCGGTAGACCGCGGCGCCCGCCGCACCCAGCAGGGCGATGCCGAGGGAGCTGCCGAGTTCGACGGCGGTCTCGGAGGTGGCGGACGCGGCGCCGGCCTGCTCGGCCGGGGCGGCGGTGACGACCATCTCGGCGGTCATCGTCATGGTGCCGACGGTGCCGGCGGCCAGCACGCCCGCCGCGGTGAGGATGAGAGCCAGCGGCGAGTGGGGGCCGACCTGGGTCATCATCGCGAAGCCGGTCGCGCCGACCACGAAGCCGCCGCCCATCAGGGCCGCCGGGCGGACCCTGCCGGCCAGCGCCGAGCTGATCCCGATCGCCGCGCCGACGCCGAGGCTCGGTACCAGCGACCAGAGCGAGGCGGTGAACGGGCTCATGCCCTTGACCAGCTGCAGGTACTGGGAGGTGAAGAGGGCGAAGCCCATCATCGCGAACATCGCGAGGGTGTTGACGCTGATCGCCCCGCTGAAGGTGCGGATGCGGAACAGGCCCAGGTCGATCAGCGGGTTCGCCGCGGTGCGCTGGCGCCACACGAAGGCGCAGGCCAGCAGCAGCCCGGCCGCGGCGGCGAGGGCGGGCAGCGGGCTCCAGCCGTCCACGGCGAGTGTCTTGACCCCGTAGACCAGCGGGAGGACCGCGGCGAGCGAGAGCGCGGCGCCGGGCAGGTCGAAGCGGCCGGTGCGGGCGGCGGTGCGGTACTCGGGCAGGAGGACGGGCGCGGTCAGTAGCACCAGGACCATCACCGGGACGGCCACCAGGAAGGCCGCGCCCCACCAGTAGTGGTCGAGCAGCAGTCCGCCCGCGACCGGGCCGAGGGTGGCCCCGGCGGTGAGCATGCCGCCCCAGGCGCCGAGCGCGATCTGCCGCTGCTTGGCGTCGTGGAAGGTGTTGCGGATCAGCGCGAGGGTCGAGGGCATGACGGTGGCCCCGGCGGCGCCGAGCAGGGCGCGGGCGGCGATCAGCTGTTCGGCGCTGCCGGACCAGGCGGCCAGCAGCGAGGCGCCGGTGAAGCCCGCCGCGCCGATCATCAGCAGTCGGCGGCGGCCGATCCGGTCGCCCAGCGCCCCCATCGTGATGAGCAGTCCGGCCAGCAGGAACGAGTACATGTCCATGATCCACAGCTGCTGGGTGCCGCTGGGAGCCAGCTCGGTGGAGATGTACGGGACGGCGAAGAACAGCACGCCCATGTCCATGGACAGGACGAGCGTCGGCAGCAGGAGGACGGCCAGGCCGATCCATTCGCGACGGCCTGCGCGGCCGGTGGTTGCGGTCATGGGGAAGACAGTACGGGCGTGTCAGACGCTTGTCTAGTACGTATGTCTAAAACGTAAGTGTGAGACGGTCGTGCAAGACATTTGTGCAGCCCTTCCGTAGGATTCAGGGCATGGGAAACCGCGAAGACCTGATGGCCGGCGCCAAGCGCTGCCTGTACGAGAAGGGCTACGGACGCACCACGGCCCGCGACATCGCGACCGCCTCGGGCGTCAGCCTGGCGGCGATCGGCTACCACTTCGGCTCGAAGGACGCGCTGCTCAACGCCGCGATGATCGAGGCGATCGGCGAGATGGGTGAGGCCCTGGGCATGGTGGTGTACGGCGCCAACCAGGTGTCGGACGATCCGGAGGTGCGCTTCGCGGCCGTCTGGAACGGCCTCCGGGACGTCTTCGTCGCGCACCGCGGGCTCTGGGCGGCCCAGTTCGAGGCCCTCGCCCAGGCCGGGCACAACCCCGAACTGGCGCGGGCCTTCGAGGAGGCGCAGAAGGAGGGCCGGCTCGGCCTCGCCGCGGTGTTCCAGGGGGTGGCCGAGGTGCCGGACACCGAGGAGGAGCTCGCCCGCGGCACCTTCTACCAGATCCTGCTGGCCGGCTACGTCGCCCAGTGGCTGGCCGCGCCCGAACTGGCCCCGGACGGCTCCGAGTTCCTGCGCGGGCTCCGGCTGGTCAGCGGCAGCGTGCTGGGAGCCGGCACTACGCCGTGACCGCCGTCAGGAGCACCACCGAGTCGACGTGGGCCAGCAGCCCGTGCCGCTCCTGCGGGACGGGCTCCAGCTCGCCGACGGAGAGTTCCAGCTGTCGCCCGGCGATGGTCAGCGAGACCCGGCCGCGCAGCACCTGGACGCTCCCGGCGGTGGGCGGGTTGTGCTCGTCCAGCGCGGTGCCCGCGGTCAGCGCGATCACGGTCTGCCGCAGCATCCCGTCGTGCAGCACCAGGTGGGCGCTGCGCCCGTGCGGACTCTCGGCCGCGCGGGCGGCGTGCTCAATGGCGAGCCGTTCGAGATCGGGCATCGCGCCGCCTCCTCCTCAAGCCGTGTGCCCAGGTTCGCGGACGGGCGGGTGTCGCGCACCCGGAGCGGCTCACCCGAGGTGCGGACCCCGTGAACTGCCCGCATCGTGGAGATATGGCTTCCAATGACAGACCCTCCAACGGGTTCCAGCTCAACCGCCCGCTACTGACCGGCGGGGTGGTGCTCACCGGCATCGGCTCGCTGCTCGGCGCGGCCGGGGCGGCGATGGTGTGCGCGGCGCTGCTCACCGCGGGCCGCAGCTGGGTGCGCGGGCTGGAGACCGCGCCGGCCGCCCTCGCCCAGCGGGCCCTGCGCGAGGCGAAGGTGGCCTCGACGGCCGGCTGGGAGGCCTGGCGCGCGGAGCACAGCTCGCCCAACTGAGAGCGCTCGCGTGCCCGTACGCGCCCGCGGGTGCCGGTGCGCGGACCGTACGCCCCTGGGCGCCCGTCGCCCGCCGTGCCGGTGGCATCCGCGCGGACGGTCGCGGCGGGCCGCCACGGGTGTGCGGCCCGCCGCAGCTCGACGCGGCCCTGACGCGCCTACAACCCCAGCGACTTGGCGACGATGCTGCGCATGACCTCGCTGGTGCCGCCGTAGATCCGGAACACCCGGTTGTCGGTGTAGAGCCGGGCGATCGGGTACTCCAGGATGTAGCCGTAACCACCGTGCAGCTGGAGGCACTTGTCGATGACGGTGGAGGCCGACTCGGTGCAGAACAGCTTCGCGGCGGCCGCGTCCGCGACGGACAGCTCGCCGTCCTGGTAGAGCTCCAGCGCGCGGTCCACCATCGACTGCTGCGCCAACACCTGGGCCTGGCAGTCGGCCAGGGTGAACTTGGTGTTCTGGAACTCGGCCACCGCCTTGCCGAACACCTTGCGGTCCTTGACGTACTGCACCGCGAACCGCACCGCCGCCGCGGCCGCCGCGTACGCGCCGACGGCGATCGCCAGCCGCTCCTGCACCAGGTTGTGGGTCAGGTAGGAGAAGGCCCGGCCCTCCTCGCCGAGCAGGTTCTCCACCGGCACCTTGACGTCGCTGAACGCCAACTCGGCGGTGTCCGAGGTGCGCAGGCCGATCTTCTGCAGCTTGCGGCCGACCGAGTAGCCCGGCGAGGTGGTGTCCACGCACAGGATGGACAGCCCGGCCCGGCGGTTCTCCGGGTCGTACGGCGCGGTGCGGCAGACCACCAGGACCAGGTCGGCCAGCACGCCGCCGGTGATGAAGGTCTTGGCGCCGTTGAGGACGTAGTGGGTGCCGTCCTCGGAGAGCCGGGCGGTGGTGGAGATGCCCGCGAGGTCGGAGCCGGCGCCCGGCTCGGTCATCGCGATCGCGGTCATGATGTCACCGGACACGAAGCCGGGCAGCCAGCGCCGCTTCTGCTCCTCGTCGGCGTACTCCAGCAGGTACGGCAGCACCAGTCCGGTGTGCACGCCGGAGGAGCCGAAGCTCACGCCGGCCCGGGCGGTCTCCTCGGCGATCACCGCCTGGTACTTGAACCCGCTCTCACCCGCGCCGCCGTACTCCTCCGGCACCTCGATGCCGTAGACGCCGAGCTCGCCGAGCTGGCGGTAGAAGTCGCGGGGCGGGTGGCCGTCGGCCTCCCAGCTCTCGTAGACCGGGACGACCTCGTTGGCGATGAAGTCCCGGATGGTCTCCCGGAAGGCCTCGTGGTCCTCGTTGAACACGGTGCGGCGCACGGCGGCGCTCCCTTCGACGGTGCCGGCCGGCGGGCCGGCGGAGGCGGAACGGGCCAGGTGGTGGCCCGACAAGTTAATCCCGGGTAGCCTCGACTGTCCAGCATTCCGGCACCGGGGAACCGGCCGGGAAGAGCGGTGCCGCACGGCGGCGAAGTGAATCCTTGCTAGCCTTCGGTCGGGGAGACGGACGAACGCGAGGGAGGCCCGCCATGGTGGTCCGACGGCCGCCCGGCCGACGCGCCCAGATCCTCGCCGTGGCCGCCGACCGCTTCCACCGCAGCGGCTACCACCAGGTCTCGATGACCGAGGTCGCCGCCGGGGTGGGCATCACCGCGCCCGCCCTCTACCGGCACTTCCGCGGCAAGCCCGAACTGCTCGACCGGGCCGTCCGGTTGGGACTGGACGCGCTCGCCGACGGCCTGCGCGCGGCCGGCACCACCGCCGAACTCGGCGCCGCACTGGCCGCGGTGGCGGTCGGCCACCGCCCGCTCGGCACCCTGGTGCAGCGCGACGCCCGGCTGCTGCCGCCCGCCCGCCGGGCCGAGCTGCGCCGCGAACTCCGCCGGGACGTCGCCATGATGACTGCGGTGCTGCGCGCCGAACGGGCCGAACTGGCCGCCGCCGACGCGGAGTTGATCTGCTGGTCAGCGCTCTCGGGCTGTGCCGGGCTGTCCTACCAGTCGGCCGCTCCGCAGCCCCGCCGGGCCGAGGCGCTGCTACGCGAACTGGTCGCGGCCGTCCTCGCGGTGTCCCTGGACGGCACGGCCGCCGGGCCGGGGGCCCCGGCGGTGCCGCAGCCGAGGCCGCGGGCGCGCCGGGAGGAACTGCTCGCGGCGGCCGTCCGGCTGTTCCACCAGCGCGGTTTCGACAACGTCAGCACCGACCAACTCGGCGCCGCCGTCGGCATCTCCGGTCCCAGCGTGTACCGGCACTTCGACAGCAAGGCCCACCTGCTCGCCGCCTCGCTGGTGCGCAGCCGGGAGCGGCTCTGGCACGAGGTGGACGGTGCGATCGCGACCGCCGACGGGCCGCGGGCGGCGCTGGCGGCCGGGCTCGGCGCGTACGTCGACTTCGCGCTGCGCAACGGCGACTACCTGGGCGCGATGCTCAGCGAGACCGAGCGGTTGGACCCGCCGGACCGCCGGGTCGCGGTGGACTTCCGGCGCGACTTCCTGCGCACCTGGGTCGGCCTGCTGCGGCAGGTGCGCCCGGAGGAGGACGCGGTGACCGCCCGGATCCGGGTGCACGCGCTGTTCTCGCTGGTCAACGACGGGGTGCGGAACCGTCCGCACAGCGCCAGGCCGGACCTCGGCGACTGCCTGCGGCGGCTGGGCCGGGCGGTGCTGGGGGTGTGGGAGTGACGCGCGGGCCGGGTGCCCTGCCCCGAGTCGACGGCGGCGGGCACCCGGCCCGCGCCGGGAGGACGGCTCAGTGGAGGACGTGCGGGTAGTGGACCCGGGCGTCGAAGTTCCCGTTGCCCTGCAGGGCGCCGACGTTGCCGCCGTTGCCGGCCACGGCGAGGCCGTTGTTCTGGTTGCTCGCACCCGAACCGGCGGCGGTCTGCTGGGTGTTGACCACGTTGCCGGTGACCGTTCCGATGACGTTGCCGGAACCGGCGTTGCTCACGACGCTGCTGTTGGAGTGGTCGTCCACGCCGGCGCCGTTGTCGGCGTGCGCGGTGGCGGCACCGACACCGACGAGGAGGAGGGCTCCGAGGGTGGTGACGGCTGCGGCTGCGCGAATACGGGACACGCTGGTCTCCCTGACTGCAAGTGCGAAGGTGGCGCGATCCGGAGTGGCCGCTCCGGAGTGCCGGTGCCGGGGGTCGCGTGATCAGCATTCACCAGCGCCGTGGACGAACTCCACCGAATGGGTGGCATTTCCCTCGATCGTGGGGCATCGGTCAATTCGGAGTTGACCAGAATCCGTCATTCCGGCCGTGCGAGCTGATGCATAGAAAGAAATGGTCGGCAGATTGTCGCACTGGCACACTGGGGACCCATGTCTGAAGGTGCCACGACCGAGCCCACCCCCGCCGAGGACCTGCGCACCACCGAGGTCGACCTCGGCGGCCTGGTGAACGTCCTCGCCACCCACCTCTACTCCACCCCGCTGGTCGCCCTGCGCGAACTCGTCCAGAACGCCCACGACTCGCACACCCGCCGGTTCCTGGAGGACCCGGACGGCGAGCATCGGCCGCTGATCCGGGTGCGCGCCGACGCCGCGCGGCGGACCGTCGCCATCGAGGACACCGGGGCGGGCCTCACCGAACCGGAGATCCACTCCTATCTCGCCACCGTCGGCACCGGCTACACCCGGATGCTGCGCGAACTCACCGGCAACCAGGAGCTGATCGGCGCCTTCGGCCTGGGCTTCCTCTCCGCCTTCTCGGTCGCCGACGAGGTGACCGTCACCACCACCTCGCACCGCGAGCCGCAGCGCGGCCACCGCTACCGCAGCCGCGGCGGCGAGCACTACCAGGTCGAGCCGGTGCCCGCCCGTCCGCAGCCCGGTACCGTGGTCGAGCTGGCGCTCAAGGCCGAGCACGGCCACCTCGCCGACGAGCAGGCGCTGCGCGAAGTCCTCGGCCGGTACTGCGTGTTGCTGCCGATCCCGGTCTTCGTCGGCGAGGACGAGGAGCCCGTCAACTCCGTCCAGGTGCCCTGGCGCCGGCAGGCCCACCCGTCGCCCGCCACCGCCCTGGCCGGAGACGCTCCGCGTCACCCCTCCGACGGGGACCAGCACGCCGTCCGGATGCGCTTCGCCGCCGCCTTCGGCCGCCGCTTCGAACCGCTCACCGCCTTCCCCGTCGGCCCCGTCGAGGGCGCCACCGACGCGGTCGGCCTGCTCTGGGTCCAGGACGGCGGCACCTACGGCAGCAGCGACAACCGCGACCTCGCCGTCTACCTGCGCGGCATGCTGCTCGCCGAGGACGCCCGCGACCTGCTGCCCAGCTGGGCCGGCTTCATCGGCGGGGTGATCGAGTCCAACCGGCTCACCCCCACCGCCAGCCGCGAGGACCTCCAGCGCGACGAGCACTACCGCGCGCTGCAGAAGGCCCTCACCGACGCCATCGTGGACGGCCTCTACGAGACCGCCCGGCTGCGGCCCGCCGCCTGGCGCCGGATCCTCACCCGGCACGGCCAGGACCTGCTCGGTGCCGCGCTCTGCGACGAGCGGCTCTTCTCCCTGCTCGCCGACGACGTCCCGGTGCCCACCTCCCAGAGCGACCTCACCGCTGGCGGGCTCCGGGCGGCAGGCGGGGGAGCCGTGCACGTCGCGCTCGGCAGCGGCGGCGGCTTCGAGGAGATGCTGTACCGCGCGATGCGGGTGCCGATCGCCCGCGGCGACCGCTACGCCGTACTGCCGTTCCTGCGCCGCTACGCCCAGCTGCGCGGCTGCCGGCTGGTCGAACTGGGCAGCGAGCAGGGCAACCGCGAACTGTTCCGCGACCCGGAGCGCCCGCTTCCGCCCGAGGAGTCCGCCTGGCTGTCCGGCGCCCTCGCCGACCCGGGCGAGCAACTCGTCCCGGCCCGCTTCGACCCGCCCGGCCTGCCGCTGGTGCTGGTGCCGGACCGCGAGGCCGAACTGAAGGCCCGGATCGAGGACGACCAGGCCGACGCCCGGATCCCGTCCGCCGCGCTGCGGCTGGCCCGGGCGTTCACCGCCCGCACCGGCGGCGAGGTCAGGGCCCGGCTCTACCTCAACCTGGCCTGCCCGGCCGTCCAGGACCTGCTCGCCGCCTACCGCGCCGGGCACACCGGCAGCGCCACCGCCGCCGGGCTGCTCCGATCGCTCAAGGTGATCATGGCGGCGGCCTCGACCGGCCCCGCCGAGGGTGACCTCGGCGCCGCGCTGGCCGGCGTCGGCACCGCCGTCTCCGCCCTGACCGCCGCCGTCCCGGCCGGACTGCCGGACGTCCCGGACAGCCCCGGCGACCTGCGGGAACAGGCGTGACCGACCGCCCGGCGACGGGAATGTCAGTGGCCCGCGGTAGACAACTCATCAGCACGACGCAGGGGGAACGGACATGACCACCGACATCTGGGCCTGGGTGCGCGACACCCACCAGCAGCTGCACGCGGCCGGCCACGGGCGGCTGGCCGACGCCATGTACGAGCTGCCCGAGCACGCCACCGAGGGGCGCAACGAGCAGCTCGACGCGGTCTACCCGGAGGCCGTCGCCTCCGCCCGGGCCCTGGGACTGCCCTGGGTCGAGGTCTACCTGCGGCACTGGCGGATGCAGAACCTGCTGAACAAGCGCCAGCAGGGCGAGGCCGTCCTGCCCGAGGTGGTCGACCTGCTGGACTTCGCCCACCGGGAGGAGACGGCCGGCTGCCCCCAGTCCGTCTGCGTGGTGCAGGACTTCGCGATCTGCCACGCCCGGGTCGACGGCCCCGGCTACGTGCGGGAGCGACTCGAGGTGGTCGGCGAGACGCTGGAGCGGATCGAGCCCGGCCGCGCCTGCTTCGACTGCCTGTCCCGCGAGTACTCCGACGCCCTGGAGGACGACGGGCGGGCCGCCGACGCGCTCGCCCACCTGGACACCGCCGCCGCGCGGATGCGGACCGCCGGCCAGCAGGTCTCGCTCCGCTTCCACCGGGCCCGGGCCGGCACCCTGCACCTGCTGGGCCGGCACGAGGAGGTGCTGACCGTGCTGGACGCCGCCGACCAGGCGGCCAAAGCCCGGGGCGAGGAACTCGACGAGAGCGACCGGCGCTCCGGAGCCCTGCAGCGGGCCCGCGCACTCGCCTCGCTCGGGCGCACCGCGGAGGCGCTCGCCCTGTTGCCCGAGCGGGCCGAGGCCGAGCGCCACGCCGACCTGCGCCAGAGCTGGACGGAGACGGTCGAGCTGCTGATCGCGGCCGGTGCCTGGGAGAACGACGCCGAGCTGGGCGCCGTGCTGGCCGGCTGGGTCGGCTACCTGGACGGCACGGGCTCGCACCGCCCGTGCGTGGACCTGCTGCTGGCGGCCGGTCGGCTGGCGCTCGCCCGCGGCGCCCGTACGGTGGCGCTCACGCTCGCGGCCACCGGGGAGCGCAAGCTCACCCGGTTGCGCCGCACCGCCGGTGTGGCCGAGCAGGTCGCCGCCCTGCGCGCGGCCGCCGAAGCACTTCCTGTGCCCGAGCTGCCCGTCCCGCCCGGCGAGCTGACGGCACACCTGGCGGAGGCCCGGGTGCCCTTCGAGACCGGCGCCGACCTGCTCTCCGTCGCCCTGGACCGGTACCGGGGTGAGCAGGCCGGCGCCACCGACCTGGCCGTGCTGCTGGCCAACGTGCTCGGCGGCCTCGGCCACGCCCGGGCCGCCGCCGACCTGCTCTGGCAGCGGCTGGACGCCGACCCGCGCGGCCAGGAGCTGATCGGCACGCTGGGCCAGGCCCTGATCGAGGCCCGGGACGCCGAGGGCGTGCGCCGCCTCGCCGACCGGCTGGCCGCGACCAGCCCGGCCGACGGGCACTGGATACGCGCTCGCTGGGCCGCCGCCGAGGAGCGCTGGGCCGAGGTGCTGGAGCAGTGCCAGGCGATCCTGGTGCTGGAGGCGGGCCGGATCAACACCCGCCGGCTGGCCGCGGCCGCCGCCACCGAGCTGGGCGACCACGCCACCGCGCAGCGCCTCTACCAGGAGCTGCTGGAGCACGCCCTGCCCGCCGAGGAGGCGGGGGAGGAGGAGCGCCACCGGACGGTCCAGGAGTCCGACCTCTGGCACCTGATCACCGCGGCCAGCGCCAACCGGGACTGGGCCGTGGTCCGCTCCACCGGCGCCCGGATCGGCATCGAGTTCGACGAGCCCGAGGGCCCGGTGGACGAGGAGTGGCAGCTGGTCAACGTCCGAGCCACCCGCGCCAACGGCACCGGGGCCGACCTGCCCGCCGTCCGGACGGGCCCGGCCACCGCCCGGATCCTGCCGGTGCTGGGCGCGGACCTGACGCTCAACCACGGCGACGTGGTGGTCTTCGCCCCGGCCCTGCTGGAGCGCCCGCCGGCCGAGGACGCCCCCGAGGAGGAACGGGAGAACTGGCGCCCGACCTTCGCGCTGCTGACCCTGCTCGACCCGGCCGGCTACACCACCTACTGGATCGACGGCGTCCGGCCCGGGGACGAGGCCTGGGCCGGGTTCCGGGACGGGCTGCGGGCGGCCGGCTACGCGGTCTGGGTGTACAGCGGGGAGCAGTACCGGCTCTCGGACCCGGAGCGGGCGGACCACGACCTGCCCGGCGTCTACGCTGCCCTCGGCCTCCCGCCGACAGCTTCGGCCGAGCAGGCCGACGCGCTGCTGCACGAGCTCACGGCCGGCTGGGAACACCCGGTGACCTGGCTCGCCCTGGCCGAAGCGGCGGAGGCCGACCTCCGGTGGCACAAGGAGATCATCGAGCGCTACGACATCTGAGCCGCCGGCCGTTCGGTCCCCGGCCCCGCGCGGGGCCGGGGAACCATTCCGCGCCCGGACGAGTCTTTGCCATTGCTTTGCCATTGCATTGCCGAGACTCGACCTCCAGGAGCGCCCGCACCGTGACCAGCCTCGCCCTCGGCCCGTCCTGGCTCGATCCGACCACCCTGATCTCCACCTTCGGCCTGATCGGCATCCTGGCCGCGGTCTTCGCCGAGTCCGGCCTGCTGATCGGCTTCTTCCTCCCCGGCGACTCCCTGCTGTTCACCACCGGCCTGCTGGTGGCCGGTGGCACCTACCTGCACCAGCCGCTCTGGCTGGTCTGCGCACTGATCGTCGCGGCCGCCGTCGCCGGGGACCAGGTCGGCTACCTGTTCGGCAGGAAGGTCGGGCCGAGCCTGTTCCGCCGCCCCGACTCCAGGGTCTTCAAGCAGGAGAACGTCGAGAAGGCCGCCGCCTTCTTCGACCGGCACGGCCCCAAGGCGATCGTGCTGGCCCGCTTCGTGCCGGTCGTGCGGACCTTCACCCCGGTCGTCGCCGGGGTGAGCAGGATGAACTACCGCGGCTTCGTGCTGTTCAACGCGGTCGGCGGGGTGCTGTGGGGCGCCGGGGTCACCGTGCTCGGCTACTTCCTCGGGCAGATCCCCTTCGTCCGGGACAACGTCGAGGCCATCCTGGTCGGCATCGTGCTGGTCTCGGTGATCCCGGTGGCGGTCGAACTGCTCCGGGCCCGCCGTTCCGGAGCGGAGCCCGCCGTCCGCCACCGCGCCGGGTAGGCGCCCGGGCCCGCCGCCGCGGGACGCCGCGTACATGTGCGTCCAGCTGTTCGATCAGGCAAGGTGTAACCCGAGATCGAACGGTGGCCGGCGGCCACCAGGGGCGGCAAGGAGCGGAAGTGCCTAAGCGGGGCCGACCGGGTGCGGGCAAGCGGGCGAGGGGAGGCCGGGCGGTCCGCCAGGTGGCGCAGACACCGCCCGAGCCGGTGCACCCCGCCGAGGCGCCGCCCACCGAGGGCCTGCTCGGCCACCCCGCTCCGCCCGTCGAGCCCACCATCGAGGTGCCGCTCGCCCCGCCCGTCCCGGAGACCAGGGGCCTGCTGGCACCCGAACCCGAGCCGCGGACCGAGCCGCGGACCGAGCCGCGGACCGCGGGGCAGGCCGTGCCGCGGGACGAGCGGCAGACCGGGCCGTCGGCGGAGCCGCCGCTGGAGCCGCACCCCGAGCTGACCGTCGATCTGCGCCCCCGGGACGCGACCCCCGAGCACCCGACCCCCGAGCGCCCGGCCGCCGGGCGCCCGGCTGTTGAGCGCCCGGCTGTTGAGCGCCCGGCCCGCCGTCGCTCGGTCGCCGAGGACACCCTCACCCCCGAGGAGTGGCGCGCGGCCGGCTACACCCCGCCCACCGGCATCCCCGTCCCGGAGCTGACCGTCGGCGCCCCCGGCGAGGTGCCCTGGCCGGACCGGATGCGCACCCTGCTGCGCACCCCGATGTCCGAGCGCCCCGCCTTCGAGCGCACCGCCCGCGAGATGCACCCCTCCGCGGGCGCCGCCCGCAACGTCCCGCGCATCCTCGACCTGACGCTGCGCATCGGCGAACTGCTGCTGGCCAGCGGCGAGGCCGCCGAGGACGTCGAGGCGGCGATGCTCGGCATCGCGCACGCCTACCGGCTGGACCGCTGCGAGCCGCAGGTGACCTTCACCCTGATCGGCATCTCGCACCAGCCCTCGCTGGTCGAGCCGCCGGTCACCGCCGACCGCGTGGTGCGCCGCCGCACCTCCGACTACACCCGGCTGAACGCGGTCTACGAGCTGGTGGCCGACATCACCGCGGAGAAGGTGACGGTCAACGACGCCTACCGCCGACTGGCCCTGATCCGCCGCAACCGGCACCCGTACCCGGCCTGGCTGCTCGCCCTGACCACCGGTCTGCTGGCCGGCGCGGCGACCTTCCTGGTCGGCGGGCGGATCGACGACAAGGCCGGGCTGGTCTTCGCCAGCGCCTTCATCGCGGCCGTCCTCGGTGACCGGCTGGCCTCCGCGCTGGCCCGGCGCCGACTGCCGGAGTTCTACCAGTTCGTGGCGGCCGCGATGCCGGCCGCCGCCTCCGGGATCGTCCTGTCCTTCAACGACTGGGGGCTGCGCGGCTCGGTGGTGATCACCGGTGGCCTGTTCGCCCTGCTGCCCGGGCGCGCGCTGGTCGCCGCCGTCCAGGACGGCCTGACCGGTTTCTACATCACCGCCGCGGCCCGGCTGCTGGAAGTGGTCTACCTGGTCGCGGGCATCGTGATCGGCGTGATGGTGATCCTCTATCTGGGCGTCGGCTTCGAGGCGAAGCTGAAGCCGGACGAGAGCCTGGCGGGCATCAGCTACCCGCCGGTCCAGATGGTCGCCGCGATGGTGCTCACCCTGGCCTTCGCGATGCTGCTGCAGACCGACCGCCGCACCCTCGCGCTGGTCACCCTCAACAGCGGCATCGGTTGGGCCAGCTACGGCGCGCTGGTGTACAACGCGGGCGTCAACCCGATCGCGGCGACCGGCGTGGCGGCCGGGCTGGTCGGCCTGTTCGGCCAGCTGATGGCGCGCTACCGCAACGGTTCGGCGCTGCCGTACGTGACCGCCGCGATCGGTCCGCTGATGCCGGGTTCGGCGCTCTACCTCGGGATGCTCGCCTTCGCCCAGGGGCACTCCAGCACCGGTCTGGTGTCGGTCTTCCGGGCGGCGGCGATCGCGATGGCGCTGGCGATCGGGGTGAACCTCGGTGGCGAGATCGCCCGGCTGTTCCTGAAATTGCCGGTGGGCGCCGAGCTGCCCTCGCTCTACCCGGCGGTCCCGCGCCGGGCCGCCAAGCGCACCCGCGGATTCTGACCGGAGGCGGGACCCCGGGCCCGGTGGCGGAAGGGCCGGGAGCCGGGTCGGAGCGCTGTTGGGCCGGTATTGGCTTCCGGGTCATGTCGCGGCAGGCAGGACGCAGCACCAGGAACGAAGGTAAGACCCATGTCGACACTGCTGGACAGCTACCGCGAGCACATCGTCAACGCGCAGAAGCAACCGCTGTTCCTGCTGCTGATCGGCTTCATCACCTCCTTCGTCTTCATCCGGTTCAGCGTGCGGATGATCCGCGCCCAGGTGCGCTGGTGGCCCGGCAACGTCACCCCCGGCGGCCTGCACATCCACCACATGGTGTTCGGTCTGGGCTTCCTGCTGGTCGGCGGCATGGGGGTGTTCGCCGCCTACGGAACGCCCCCGTGGATCGACTGGTTCGGGCTGCTCTTCGGCATCGGCTGCGGCCTGGTGCTGGACGAGTTCGCGCTGATCCTGCACCTGGACGACGTGTACTGGAGCGAACAGGGCCGCAAGTCGGTGGACGCGGTGATCTTCGGCATCCTGTTCACCGCGCTGCTGCTGATCGGGTACGTTCCGTTCGGCCCGCTGCCCGGTGAGGACACCCGCTGGGGCCTGATCTCGGTGATCTCGGTGAACGCGCTGGCCTCGGTGATCACCCTGCTCAAGGGCAAGGTGTGGACCGGCCTGCTCGGGATCATGGTCCCCGGCCTGTCTTGGATCGGCGCGATCCGGCTGGCCCGCCCGAGCAGCCCGTGGGCCCGCTGGCGCTACGCCACGCGCTCCCGCCGCCGGGCGCGTGCGCTCCGGCGCGAACGCCTGCTGCACCGGCGTGCGGACCGGGCCCGCACCTGGCTCTTCGACCTGATCGCCGGGGCGCCCGACAAGGTGCCCGCCAACCACCCGGCCGCCCACCGGGTCGCCGAGCGGATGGCCGCCCGGGCCTCCGCCCACCTCGACGCGCACGCCGCCCGGGCGCTGGCCCGCCGCCAGGCACGACTGGCCGACCGCCGCTCCGCGGCCGTGGCCGGGGCGGCGGCGCACCAGCAGCCGGTGGAGGGGGCCGTCGGCGGCGTCCCCAGCCGCTCGGCCGGGGCGCAGCAGCGCCGCCGGACGGTCCGCGCCGGGCGCAACCGGGCGTACGGGGTCGGCCCGAGCGGGGCGGAGCGCCGGCCCGAGCGGCACCCCCACGTGCGGACCAGGACCCGTCGGATCCGCCGGTAGTTCGTACGCCCCGTGCGCCGACTCTGAGTTGACGCGCGATCGGATCATCGGATGATCACCCGGCCGGCGCAGCGCGTTCGAGGGGCGAACGGCGCTGGAGTTGAGAGCATGGGCGACGAGTGACCGTTCTGTCACGTGATGGGATGTTTCGTCGGACTCCCGCCGCTCGGCCGCCGCTCGCCCGCGCCGCTCGGAGCCCGCCGCCGTCCCTCCGGACCCGTGAGAAGGGATGTCTCGTGGCGCGCAGGATCCTGCCGACCCTCCTGTTGTCCCTCACCGCCCTGCTCGGGCTGCTCCCCGCCGCCCAGGCCGCCCCCGCGGACCCCGACCCGGTGCCCGGCCGGTCACCGGACGGGCCGTCCACGGGCTTTCAGCCGCCGGGCGACCAGCCCCCGACGGGGCAGCCCCCGGCGGGCCAGGGCCCGTACCCGTCCACCGAGGAGATCGACCGCTCCCGCGCCGAGACCGACCGCAAGGCCGCCTCCGTGGCCGCGTTGGAGGCCGCGCTGGAGGCCGCGCTCACCGCCGCACGGGCCGAACTCGACCGGGCCGGCCGCAGCGCCGAACAGGCCGTCGAGGCCTACAACGGCGCCCAGCTCGCCCTCGCCCGGGCCCGCGCCGAGGAGACCGCCGCCAACCGGCGCGCGGCCGCCGCCGAGGCCGAGCGCTCCGAGGCCGCCGAGGACGCGGCCCGGCTCGCCGCCGAAACGTACCGCCAGGGTGCGGGCGCCGAACTGTCCGCGCTGAACGCCCTGCTCGGCGCCCACGGCCCGCGCGAGGCGGGCGACCGCGCCGCCGTGGCCGGGGTGGTCAGCGAGCGCGCCCGGCAGATCCTCGACGCCGCCACCTCCACGGCCGCCGCCGCCCGCAGCGCCTCCGCCACCGCCCGGACCGCCACCGGGGCCGCCGAGAAGGCCGCCGCCGAGGTGGGCGCGGCCAGGACCAGGGCGCAGCAGCGGCTCGCCGCCCAGAAGGGCGAGGTGGCCGCCGCCGACCGGCACCGGGAACAGCTGCTCACCGAGCTGGCCGCCGCCCGGAACACCACCGTCGAGCTGGAGCGCGGACGCCGCGAGGCGCTGGAGGCGATCGCTGCCCGGGAGGCGGAGGCGGCCGCCCGCGCCGCCGCCGAGCAGGCCGCCCGGGAGGCCGAAGCCGCAGCCGCCGCCAGGGTCCAGGTGGTACCACCCGCCGCCCGCCCCTGGTCGGCCGAGGGCGCGTCCGCCGCCGTCGCCTTCGCCAAGTCCAAGATCGGCCTGCCCTACGTCTGGGGCGGCGAGGGCCCGGAGGGCTACGACTGCTCCGGACTGACCATGATGGCCTGGCGCGAGGGAGGCAAGCAGCTCAACCACTTCGCGGCCGACCAGTACGCCCAGTCCACCCCGATCGGCTACCGCGAACTGCGCCCCGGCGACCTGGTGTTCTGGACCGACACCGGCCGCTCCGCCGACATCCACCACGTCGGCCTCTACATCGGCGACGACCAGATGATCGAGGCCCCGCGGGTCGGCATGCCGGTGAAGCAGGCCAGCCTCTGGATCATGGGCACCCCGGACTTCTACGCCCGGCCCTGAGCGCCGGTCGGCGTCCCGGATCGACGGCTGTCCGGCGGGGGCGGAGCCCCCGGGAATCCCGGTTGTTGGCGTTCGTACGAGGTCTGTACTCTGACGCGGCCATCAAGGCGATCATCGGACTACAAGACCTGGGGGGTTGATGTCCAACCGCCGTCTCACTGCGACCGCCGCCGCGTCCCTCGCCGTCGGATTCGCACTCCTGCCGAGCCAGGCGTTCGCCGCCGGACCGGCCCAGCCGACCGTACCTCCCGCCGCGGAAGCCCCGACCCTGACCGGGGCGGAGCCGGTGGCGCCCAAGACCTTCACCAGCCCGGCGGACAAGTCCTACCCCGTGCAGCGCCAGGCCGTCGCCCCGAGGGCCGCGGCCGCCCCGCCGGCGACCGGCAAGACGATCTACGCCGTCACCGCCTCGGCCTGCACCACCGACACCGGCACCGGCGCGCAGGCCACGCCGTTCTGCAGCCTGCAGCACGCCGTCGACGCGGCCGCGCCTGGCGACACCATCCAGGTGTCCGGCTCGATCGAAGGCGGCAACCCGGCCCGCTCGCAGGAAGCGGTGACGATCCGGACCTCCGGGCTCACCATCACCGGCGGCGACAATTTCCCGCAGGTGTCCGCCTGGGGCACCCTGGCCGGCAAGCCCGCTCTGACGCTGGACGGCGTCAGCGATGTGACGATCAGCCACCTGGAGCTGTCCTCGGCCAGTGCGCCGAGCGCCGTGGCGGTCAAGGGGTCCACCCGGATCACCTTCGACTCCGACCACTTCCAGGCCAACTACGGCAACGGCATCGCCATCGACGGTGCCTCCAGCGCCGTCAAGGTGACCCGGACGCACGTCTATCCGATCTACCCGGGGACCTCCAACAAGGCCGTCACCGTGGACGCCGGCGCGCATGACGTCACGCTGGCCGGGAACCTGCTGGCCTCGTCCGGCATCGCCGCCACCGGGGTGCAGGGCCTGACCGTCACCGGCAACACCATCCAGCGCGGCTGCCTCCCGGCGGTCGCCGTGGACGGAGCCTCCACCGCGGTGTCGATCCAGAACAACCTGCTGGTGGAGTCGGCCGACGCCGCCGCCTGCGACTCCGGCGCCCCGGCCGTCACGGTGTCCGCCGGGTCGGTCGCGGGGACCACCTCCGACTACAACGACTTCTACTCCGCCGCCGCCAACGGCGCCGGACCGTACCGCTGGGCCGACACCGGGTACCCGACGCTCGCCGCGTTCCAGGCCGCCCAGGCCCAGGGGGCCCACGACACGGTCGAGGCGGTGGCCCCGCAGGCCGTCGGCAACGGCCGGGACTACGGCGTGGCGTACGCGCTGCAGCCCGGGTCCACCGCGATCGGCGCGGCCAACCCGAACGCCCCCGGCGCGCTGACGACCGACTACTTCGGCAACGGCCCGATGACCGACCGGGGCGCGGTCAAGTTCCAGAGCACCAACCCCGGATTCGCGATGGCCCTGACCGCGAAGAACACCAGCGCGTACGGCATCGCGCTGACCGTGGACGTGACCACCAAGCCCATCGGCCAGGACCTCTACGTCAACTGGGGCGACGGCACCACCGACGTCGTGAACTTCGCCGGCGACAAGCCGGTGACGTCGACGCTGAACCACCGCTACCAGAAGCTGGGCGGCTACACCGTCACCGTCACCGACTCCGAGCACAGCGGGAACAGCCTGCGCAACACGGTGAACGTCGCCACCCTCGGCTCGCAGTACACCGCCTACGGACCCAAGCGGCTGCTGGACACCCGTGAGGGCACCGGCGCGGCCAAGGTCCCGGCCTACGGCACGGCGCGGGTGAAGATCGCCGGCAACGGCGGCATCCCGGCCGACGTCACCGCGGTGGTCCTGAACGTGACCGTGACCAACCCGGAGACGCCGGGGCACATCACCGTGCACCCCGACGGCGGGCCCCGGCCGACCACGTCCAACATCAACTACGAGGCCGGGCAGACCGTCCCGAACCTGGTGACCGTGCCGGTCGGTGAGGGCGGCTACGTCGACCTGTACAACAACGGGGGCCCGGCCGACCTGATCGCCGACATCACCGGGTACTTCACCCAGTCCAACGCCAGCGGCTACACCCCGGTCGGGCCGACCCGCCTGGTCGACACCCGCTACGGCACCGGCGCGCCGAGCCGCCAGGTCGGCGCCTACGGGGTTCTGCCGGTGCAGATCGCCAACGCCGCCCCTGGCCTGCCCTCCGCCGGCGTCACCGCGGTCGCGCTCAACGTCACCATCACGAACCCGGGCGCCGACGGCCACCTGACGGTGTACCCGGGCGGGCAGTCGCCGCCCAACGCCTCGAACCTGAACTTCACCGCCGGGCAGACCGTGGCCAACGCGGTCATCGTCCCGGTCGGTGCGGACGGCAGGATCCAGGTGTACAACGCCGCCGGGGCCCCGAGCGACGTGATCGTCGACGTGGTCGGCTACTACGGCGCGGGCTCCGGAGCCGCCTTCATGCCCGTCACCCCGGAGCGGCTCGTGGACACCCGCGACTCGTCCACCTGGAGCTCCGGCCAGCTGGCCGGCTGGCACTACCTGCCCCTGCACATGACCACCCGCAGTGACATCCCGGCGTTCGTCTTCAACCTCACCGTCACCAAGACCGGCGACGCCGGGCACCTGTCGGTCGCGCCGGACCCGAACACCTGGGAGGCGTACCAGAAGGGGTACGCGCAGCCGGCGGCGTCGCCGAGCGTCTCGACCCTCAACTGGAACCGCGGCGACACCGTGCCGAACCTGGCCCAGGCCACGCCGGGCAACGGCATCGTCGACATCTTCAACGAGAGCGGCGGGCCGCTCGACCTGCTCGTGGACATCTTCGGCTACTACCAGAACGGCTGACGACTGACGGTGGACCAGGACATCGCGTCCGGCTGCCACCGAGGCCCCCGGGACGGTCACCGCCCCGGGGGCCTCCCGCTGTCCGGGGCCCGCACGGCCCGGCCGGACCCGCGCGACCGTACGCCGGTCCGGGCGCGGCCGAGGTCCGGCGGGAGCGTCGTCACCAACCGGCCGTCGCACGGGGTCGCCCCACCGGTGACCGGGCGCCGATGTCGGTGGCTCGCGCTAGCGTGGACGCTCCGACCACTTCCGAGGAGGCGCGGTGCGGTTACGGAACGTTGAGCCGGGTGATGCCGAGGCGTACGTCCGGATGCGGTGCGACGAGGCGATGATGGCCGAGCTGGGTGGCCCGCTGCCCCGGGACAAGGTGGAGGCCCGGCTGCGCAAGGACCTCGCCCTGGTGGCGGCGGACAGTGCCTGGATCAAGGCGATCATGCCGGACGGCGACGCCGGGGGCCGTGGGGCGGCCGGTCTCGTCACGCTCTGGCAGGACGAGGAGGAGGGCGTCACCGTCTCCGAGATCGGTTGGATGGTGCTGCCCGAGTACCAGGGCCGCGGCCTTGCCAAGGCGGCCGTGCGGCAGGTGCTGGACGCCGCCGCGGTGGACGGCCGGTGGGGCGAGGTGCACGCCAATCCGGCGGTGACCAACGGCCCCTCCAACGGGATCTGCCGCGCGCTCGGCTTCCGGCTGCTCGGCGAGCGGGACCTCGACTTCGCGGAGCGGGTCCTGCGCACCAACCACTGGGTCGTGACGCCCGGGCGGCACCACGGATCGCGGATCGGGACGGTCACCGAATAAGGACGGTCACCGAATAAGGACGGTCACCGGATAAATCGGATGCCGCCCCAGGTCGGCGGCCGTACGGTGGCGCGATGGGCGAGAACATCGATGACACGGCCGTCGACACCGTGAACGGGGTCCAGGTCAGGGCCGTCTCCGTGGACGAAGTGGAGGAGTGGAACCGGGCGCTCAACTTCGGCTTCCTGCGCCCGCACGCGGGCGTCGCGCCGGACCTGCGCCGTCGGCAGTGGCGGCCGGGCCGGATGGTGGCCGGCTTCGACGGTGACCGCCAGATCGCCACCTTCCGCAGCTTCGACGTCGAACTGACCGTCCCCGGTGGGGCCGTGGTCCAGGCCGATGCGATCACCAACGTCACGGTCAGCTCCACCCACCGCCGCCGCGGTGTGCTCAGCACGATGATGCGGCGGGACCTCGCCTCCGCCGCCGAGCGCGGCTGCGCGGTCGCCATCCTGGCCGCCGCCGAGTACAACATCTACGGCCGCTTCGGCTTCGGCCCCGCCACCCGGGGCTCCGGCTGGCGCATCGACCTGGGGCGCACCCGCGGTCTGCGCGAGGGCCTGCCCGGCGTGCCCGGCGGCCGGATCGACTTCGTGACCCTGGCGGAGCGGCGCGAGCTGGGCGCCGAGCTGTACGACCGCTGGCGGCTCACCCAGCCGGGCGCGATCGCCCGCGACCAGATCTGGTGGGAGCGCAACACCAATGTGATCCAGGTGCCGGGAGACTCCTTCAAGGAGCCGTTCACCGCCGTCCACCGGGACGCCGACGGCGAGGTCACCGGCCTGGTGGTCTACCGGATCGACAACAAGTGGGACGGCGCCCTCCCCGACAGCACGCTCACCGTGGACGACTTCATCGCCCTCGACCTGCCGACCGCCGTCGAGTTGTGGCGCCTGGTGCTGTCCGTGGACTGGGTGCGCACGGTCGTGGTCGAGGGCGTCTCCCCGGACGACCCGCTCCCGCTGCTGCTCCAGGACCCGCGCGCGGCCGTCCCGGACGAGGGGAACGCCGACCTGATGTGGCTGCGGCTGCTGGACGTCGAGATCGCCTTCGGCGCCCGGACGTACGGCGCCGCGGGCCGGGTGGTGCTGGAGGTCGGGGACCGGCTCGGCTACGCCTCCGGCCGCTTCGCGATCGAGGTCGCCGGGGACGGCACCGGCCGCTGCACCCGCACCACCGACGACGCCGATCTCGCCCTGGACGCCTCCGAGCTGGGCTCGCTCTACCTGGGTTCCGAGACGGCCCCGAGGCTGGCCGCGGCCGGACTGCTGACCGAGCTGCGCCCGGGCGCGGCGGCGGCCGCCGACCTCTTGCTGCGCACCCCGCTGCGGGCTTGGACGCCGACCGAGTTCTGAGCCGTCGGGACCCACGGCGGTGGCCGGCCCGCGGTTCGGGGGCCGGCCACCGCGTCGCACGACTCCTGGGAGTCGCGGCCTACTTGACCGCCGTCCTGCCGATCGTGGGGAGGATGAAGTCCTGGATCAGCCCCTTGGCGTCCCGCACGATCGGCCGGAACACCCGGTAGCGCGACAGGTTGATCACCCGGGCGGCCATCGGCGTCGACCGGCGGACGAACTCCCTGGTCCGCCCGGTGTCCTCGGTCCGGTCGAAGACCCAGTAGAGCACCACGACCATCAGGTTCAGCCAGAGCACGTCCGGCAGCAGCTCGACCAGTTCGGCGTCCAGCTTCGGCGCCAGGTCGGAGCCCTGGAGGACTTCGCGGAACAGTTCGACGGCCGTCGCCCGGGCGGGGTGGGACTCGTTGGAGAACGGGCTCAGCGAACTGGTCGGGTCGGCCGCGGTGCGGAAGAACTGGGCGGCGAACTCGTGGTACGGCGCGGCCGTGTCGAGCCAGGAGGTCAGCGCGATCTGCAGCCGCTCGGCGAAGTCCCGGGTGTGGGCCATGCGGCGCCTGGCGTCGGCCGCGTGGTCGTGGGTCATCCGGTCGTAGAACCCCTGGATCAGGAATTCCTTCGCGGAGAAGTAGTAGTAGGCGTTGCCGACCGACACGCCCGCCTCGGTGGCGATGGCGCGCATCGTGGTCTTCTCGTAGCCCCGCTCCTGGAACAGCCGCATGGCCGTCTCCAGGATCAGCGCCCGGGTCGCCTCGCTCTTGTCGGTCTTGGGCTGGGCCCGGCCGCCGGGCAGGGGCCCGCCGTCCGTGCCGGGTGCGGCCGAGGCGTCGGCCGCACCCTTCTCGTCGTCCGTTCGGTTCGTCGCTGCCAGGTCGTCCACGGGCACGAGCCTAGCCGGAGACGACGCTCCACCCGGTGTCGGTGCTGTCGGTGCTCGCGGTACCGGATGCCCCCTCCGCATCCGGTACCGCGCTCACCGCCCCCGCGGTTTCGAACGCGTTCAAAAGCTTGGTAGAACTGTAGACGTTGCGGTTGAACATGTTCAACTCCATCTCTGTGGGAGGCTCATCACATGACCGGATCAGGGCGGATCACCATTCGGCACGGCGGAGAACGGGACGCCGTGCGCATCGCGGACCTGCACACCGAGAGTTGGTGCGCCAGCTACCGCGGGATCGTCCCCGACGAAGCGCTCGGGGACGGATTGGCCGCCCAGCGGCGCGAACTGTGGGAGCTGCGCCTGGCGGTCGACTACGGGACGCCGGAGAACACGCCCGTGCTGCTGATCGCCGAAGGGGCCGGAGAGCCGGCCGGGTTCGTCTACCTGGTGCCGCAGCCCGACGGCAGCGTCCTGGTGGACAACCTGCACGTCCGCCCGGACCTCACCGGTGGTGGGATCGGCCGGGAACTGCTGGCCGCCGCCCGCGCCGAGGTCGCCGTTCGGTACCCCGGCGCCGAGCTGTACTTGGAGGTGCTGAGCGCCAACACCCGCGCGATCGCCTTCTACGAGCGCGAGGGCGGTGTGCGGATCAGGGCCCAGGAGGGCGTGTTCCCGGGCGGGTACCTGCTGCCCGAGTACGTGTACGCCTGGCCGGCCGAACTCGGGTCAGCGCCCGGCTCGGCTGGGCCGGCTGACCCGACTGCGCCGGCCCAGCCGACGTGGTCGGGTCAGCCGACGTCGTAGACCGTCACCGGCACGCCGCGCGCCGCCAGCCGGGCCGCCACCAGCGGCTCGACCTTCGACCAGCGCCCGCCCGCCAGTCCACAGCCGATCCGCGGCATGTGGACGGAGGCGCCGAGCTCCAGCGCGTGCTCGCCGAGGGCGGCCAGCCCGGTGTCGATGGCCTCGTACCGCACCGGCACTCCGGTGGAGCGCCCGGTCCGGATGCCGCGCTGGCCGACCAGGTTGGCCACCCAGACGTACGGCTCGACCTGCACCATTTGCAGGGCGCCGAGACCGAAGTCGTTCTCCGCCCGTTCCCGGTGCCAGCGTCGGAACGCGGCCTCGGGCTCGGGCCAGCGTCTGGAGAGCGCGAGCACGAAGCCCTTTCCCCAGCCGCCCAGATCGTTGCAGACGTGCGCGATCACCTTCACGCCCTTGCCACGGGGCGTGGTGGCATCGCCTCGGACGTAGGTGATTTCCGCCATGCCTAGAAGTTAGACGGAGGCACTGACAGCCCGCTCGCCATTTTCCCTCGCCCCGGCCGCTCGCAGGTGGCGCCGCCCGGCCAGCGCGATCAGCAGGGCGAGCGCGGCGGCCCCGGCGGGCAGGGCGTAACCGGTGCCGGGCACGGCGTGCTCGGCGACCGTGCCGGCGAGCGCCGCCCCGGCCGAGATGCCGACCACGATGCCGGACACCGCCACCGCCATCCCCTCGTTGAACTGCCGCTGCGGCAGCAGCTCCTGGACCAGCGTCATGCCCGTCACCATGGTCGGCGCGGTGGCCGTGCCGGCCGCGAACAGCACCACCCCGAGCACCGCGAGCCCGGCCCCGCCGAGTCCGGCGGCGAGCGGCAACAGCAGGACTCCGGCCATCGCCGCCACCCCGGTCAGGAAGCGCACGCCCGGCGCCCGGCGCGGGGTCAGCAGCCCGAACAGCAGCCCGGCCACGCAGGATCCGGCCGCGACCAGGGCCAGCAGCGCACCGGCTGCGGCCTTGTGGCCGAGCGCGTCGGCGTAGGCGACGGTGGTGATCTCGGTCGCGCCGAAGACCATGCCGGTGGCGAGGAAGGTCAGCACCAGCACCCGCAGCCCCGGCACCCCCAGCGGCGAGCCGTGCCGCTGACCGTCCGTCACCCGGCCGTCCGGCGAAGGAGCGGGCAGCGGCGGTTCGGTGCGCCGCTGGGCGGCGAACAGCAGGGCGCCGGTGGTGCCGAGGGTCCCGGAGACGAGCAGTCCGGCCTCCGGGGCGAGCGCGGTGCAGAGCAGCATCGCGAGCACCGGACCGGCCATGAAACAGAGTTCGTCCAGCGCCTGTTCGAAGGAGTTGGCCAGGTGCCGCGCGGCCTGGTCGTCCCGGTGGAGGTGCGCCCACCGGGCCCGGGCCATGCCGCCGAGGTTCGGTGCCGCCGCGCAGGCGGCCCAGCAGGCGTACAGCGTCCAGTCCGGCGCGCCGAGCCGGACGCAGAGCAGCAGGGCGAGGAGGGGCACGGCGTTGTACAGCGCGGCCGGTACCGCGACCCGCGACTGTCCGTACCGGTCCACCAGGCGCCCGAGCAGCGGCATCCCGATCGCGCCGGTGACCAGCCCGGCCGCCGAGACCGTCCCGGCCAGCGCGTAGGAGCCGCGCCGTTCGGCGAGCAGCACCACCAGCGAGACGCCGTTCATCGACAGCGCGAGTCGGCCGAGCAGCCCGGCCAGGGTGAAGGCGGTGGCTCCGGGGGTCGCGAACAGCCGGCGATAGGAGGCGAGGAGGGCGCGCGGGGGCAATCGGGCTCCTGGGGCACAGGGCGGGAGGGGATGCCCCAAGCGTCGCCGTGTCGGCGGGCGGGCGTCCAACACCTGTTTCGCCACACCCACAACACCTTGTTGTTAATCTCTCGCCCATGCCCCGTGACCTGCACCCCCGTCTACTCCGCGGCTTCGTCGCGACCGCCGAGACCCTGCACTTCGGCCGGGCCGCCGAGCGGCTGTACGTCGCCCAGCAGGCGCTGAGCAGGGACGTCCGCACCCTGGAGGGCCTGCTCGGCGACGCGCTGTTCAGCCGCACCACCCGCAGCGTCGAACTCACCCCGGCCGGGAACCGGTTGCTGCCCAAGGCGCGCCGGCTGCTGGCGCTGCACGACGAGATCCTCGCCGAGGCCGGCACCGGCGCCGCCCCCCGGCCGCTGCTGCTCGACCTCAACAGCGACGTCACCGGGCCGGACCTCACCGCCGACCGGGTGCTCCGAAGGGCCCGCGCCGCCTGGCCGGAGGGCGATCTGCTGGCCCGCTTCCACGGCGGCCTGGCAGCGGCCGCCGCCGAACTGCTGGCGCACCGGCTGGACGCCTCGTTCGGCCGCTTCGCCGGCCTGCCCGCCCCGGTGCGCGGTCGACTCGCCCAGCGGCCGGTGCGGTTGGAGCGGATCTCGGTGATGATGGCGGACACCCACCCGCTGGCCGGCCGCCCGGTGCTGCGGCTGGCCGAGCTGACCGGGTACCCCGTCGACATCTGCGCGGGCAACCCGGCGACCACCGAGTGGGCCGACCTCGGCGCCCGGCTGCTGCGCGAGCACGGGCTGACCGCGGCCGAGCCGTACGTCCCGCCGGTGGGCCTGGACGAGACGGCCCGCTACCTGGCCCGGCACGGCGACCCGATGCTGACCACGGTCGGCGGGCCGAGGATCCCGGGGTCGGTGAACGTGCCACTGGTGGAGCCGGTGCCGCTGTGCCTGGTCAGCCTGGTGCACCGGCCCGGCGAGCGGCACCCGGGGCTGGCGGCGCTGACCGCCGCGGCGGGTGAACTCGGCACGGCCGAGGGCTGGTTGGTCCGCCCGGCGGGCAGCTGGCTGCCCGCGGCGGACGCGGAGCTGGTCACCCCCGCACAGAACACCGCCCCTGCCTCGGGGGGATAGGCAGGGGCGGTGGCTCGGTGGGCGGCACGGGCCGCCGGGCCGCGGAGGGCCGGGTCAGGCCGCCTTGACGGCGGAGATGTCGAAGCTGAGCTTGACCTTCTCGCCGATCAGCACGCCGCCGGTCTCCAGGGCCGCGTTGTAGGTCAGACCGAAGTCGGTGCGGTCGACGACCGCCTTGCCCTCGAAGCCGACCCGCTCGGCGCCGTAGGCGTCGGTGGCGCTGCCGGTGTACTCGAGGTCCAGGACGACGGGGCGGGTGGTGCCCTTGATGGTGAGTTCGCCGTTCATCCGGTAGGAGTCCTCGCCGACCGCCTCGGTGGAGGTGCTGCGGAAGCGGATCTCCGGGTGGGTCTCGGCGGCGAAGAAGTCGCCGGTGCGCAGGTGCTCGTCGCGCTGGGTCTGGTTGGTGTCGATGCTGGCGACCTTGATCACCAGGTCGGCCGAGGAGTTGCCCGGGGTGGCGCCGTCCAGGTGCAGCTTGCCGTCGTACTCGGTGAAGCGGCCCTTGACGTTGGTGACCATCGCGTGGCGGACCGAGAAGCCGATCTCGCTGTGCGTGGCGTCGACCGTCCAGTCGCCGGTCAGGTGCGACAGGTCCGGGCCGACCGGGGGCCGGACGGCGGTGGTGGTGGCGGTCTTGGTGCGGGTGAACAGGCCCATGGCTCCTCCTCGGGTTCGAAGCCATTTGTTTAGGCTTCAACTTCTTGCTTCAGCGTACGACTCTTTCGTTCAAGTTTCAACCACATCCTCTGAGGGCTTCCTCCGGATCACCCGAACGGCCGGGCACCCGGCCCGACGGGCACTGTCCGGCCCCCCGGCTAGGCTGCGGAGAACAGCCCGACCCACCGCGAAAGGCCCCCGCATGTTCGTCCTGCACGCGCTCTGGCGGGCGGACGGACGGCTGGCCCTCTGGGCCGAAGACGCCCGCGCCCACCCCGGACCCGCCGAACCCCACCCCGCCCGCCCCGCCCCGCGCGCCCACCCCTACGCCTGCCCGGGCGGGAGCCTCGCCGCCGTCCTCGGCGGCATCGGGCCGGGCCTCGGCTGGCTTGCCGCGCAGGCCCCCGAACGCTGGGCCACCCTGCTGCTGCCCACCGTCGGCACCGTGCCCGCCCCCTCACCCGACCTGCCGGTCACCCCGCCGCGCGGCGGCGCCGTCCTCACCCCCTGGCGGGTGCCCGCACTCCTCTTCGACGCCGGAGCCGCCGCCCAGCTGCTCGGCGAGGTCCACGACCCCCATTGGGCCGTCACCGGCACCGACCTGCCCGGCGCCGGCCGGGTCGAGGTGGTCTACGGCCCCTCGCTGCGCTGGCTCACCGGCGTGCACGACCTGGCCTGGCGCACGGTCGGCCGGGGCCGGGTGCTGCCCCTGCCCGTCCTGGCCGACGGCCGCCCCCGGGCCCGCTGGCGGCCCGACCCCACCCCGGCCGGGCGCCGCGAGGCCGCCGGACTCGCCGCGGGCTGCCCGCCCGTCCTGCTCGGCGAATGGCCCACCGGCGCGGCGACCGGCGAGGCGCTGCTCGACGCCGCCCTGGGCGCCCTGGTGGACGCCGAGGCCCGCGCCGCTCTGGCCGACACGCCCTTCCCCGGCTCCGGCGGGACGGCCGCCGACCGCTGGCTGCACGCCCTCACCACCCCCTCGGGCGAGATCGACGCCCCGCCCCAGGACATCGCCGAGCTGCGCCGCCGGATCGCCGGCTGGTACGCCACCGCCGAGCCCGCCGACCCCGCGCTGCGGCTCTGCTTCCGCCTGGTCGAACCGCTCGGCCCCGCCGACGACGACCCCGGGGGCCGCCCCTGCGACGACGCCTGGCAGCTGGAGTTCCTGCTCCAGGCCGTCGACGAGCCCTCCCTGCTGGTCCGCGCCGCCGACCTGCACGAGGGCGGCGCGGCGTACGCCGCACTCGCCCGCGCGACCGCGGGGAGTCCGCAGACCGTAGCCCCGACGGGCGAGCCCGCCGGCCCGACCGAGGTCCTGGCCGCCGAACTCGCCCGTGCCGCCCACCGCTGGCCCGCCCTGGACGGGCTGCGCCACCGCTCCCGCCCGTCCGCCCTGCCGCTCGACCGGAGCGGCGCCCTCGACTTCCTGCGCACCGCCGCACCCGCCCTCGCCGAGGCCGGCTTCGGCGTGCTGCTGCCCGCCTGGTGGCGCCGCCGCCCCCGGCTCGGGCTCGCGCTGCACGCCACCACCCCGCCCGCGCCCGGCACCCTCGCCGTCGCCGGCCAGGTCGACCGGGACGCCGTGGTCGCCTTCCGCTGGCAGGCCGCGCTCGGCCCGGACGGCACCCCGCTCACCGAGCAGGAACTCGCCGACCTCGCTGCCGCCAAGCAGGGGCTGGTACGGGTCCGGGGCACCTGGCTGGAGGCCGACCCGGCGCAGATCGCCGCCGCGCTCGCCTTCCTCACCGAGCAGCGCGACGGCCTGCTGGCCGCCGCCGACCTGCTGAGGCTCGCCCTCGACCCCGAGGCGACGGTCGCCGGGCTGCCGGTCACCGGCGTCCGGGTGGACGGCCCGCTCGGCGACCTGCTGGCCGGTGGCGCCGGTGCCGCCCCCGGCGAACCGTCGCTCCCACCGGACTTCCGGGCCGAACTGCGGCCCTATCAGCGGCGCGGACTCGGCTGGCTCGCGACCATGTCAGGGCTGGGCCTCGGCGCCGTCCTGGCCGACGACATGGGCCTCGGCAAGACCGTCCAGACCCTCGCCCTGCTCGCCGCAGAGAAGCACGACGGCGCCACCGGCCCCACCCTCCTGGTCTGCCCGATGTCCCTGGTCGGCAACTGGCAGCGCGAGGCCGAACGCTTCGCCCCCGGCCTGCGCCGCCACGTCCACCACGGCGCCGGCCGCCTCGGCGCCGGGCAACTCGCCGACGCCGTCAGGGGGGTGGACCTGGTCATCACCACCTACGGACTGGTCCAGCGCGATCTCGCCGCACTGCGCGCGGTCCGCTGGCGCCGGGTGGTCGCCGACGAGGCGCAGCACATCAAGAACAGCGGCACCGCCCAGTCCCGGGCGATCCGCGCGCTGCCCGTCACCCGGCACCGGATCGCCCTCACCGGCACCCCGGTGGAGAACCGACTCGCCGAGCTGCACGCCGTGCTGGACTTCGCCAACCCCGGCCTGCTCGGCCCGGCCGAGCGCTTCAAGGAGCGCTACGCGATCCCGGTCGAAGTGCACCGGAATCCCGAACGCACCGCCGAACTCCGGCGCCGCACCGCCCCGTTCGTGCTGCGCAGGCTCAAGTCGGACCCGGCGGTGGCGGCCGAGCTGCCCGCCAAGCAGGAGATGACCGTCTGGTGCAACCTCACCGCCGAACAGGCCGGCCTCTACCAGGCGGTGGTCGCCGACCTGCTGCAACGGGTCGAGGGCATCCGGGGCGTGGAGCGGCGCGGCACGGTGCTGGCGGCGATCGGCAAGCTCAAGCAGGCCTGCAACCACCCGGCCCAACTGCTCCACGACGGTTCACCGTTGGGCGACCGCTCGGGCAAGGTGGCCCGGCTCGCCGAACTGCTGGAGGAGTCGCTGGCCGAGGGCGACCGCACCCTGGTCTTCACCCAGTACGCCGAGTTCGGCACGATGCTCCGCCCGTACCTGGAGCGCCGGCTCGGCGAGGAGGTGCTGTACCTGCACGGCGGCGTCCCGCGCGCCCGCCGCGAGGAACTCGTCCGGCGCTTCCAGTCCCCGGACGGGCCACGGGTGTTCCTGCTCTCGCTGCGGGCCGGCGGCACCGGCCTCAACCTGACCGCCGCCAACCAGGTGATCCACCTGGACCGCTGGTGGAACCCGGCGGTCGAGGAGCAGGCCACCGACCGCGCCTTCCGGATCGGCCAGCGCCGCGACGTCCAGGTCCGCCGCCTGGTCTGTGTCGGCACCGTCGAGGAGCGGATCGACGAACTCCTCACCACCAAGCGCTCGTTGGCCGAGACGGTGGTGGGGGAGGGGGAGCGCTGGCTCACCGACCTGCCGGTCGAGGCCCTGCGCGAACTAGTCGCCCTCACCCGGGAGGACGCCGTCGCCGAGGAGGACGCGTGACCGAGCAGCCGAGGCCCGAGATGGTCAACGTCGCCGCCTACTGGCGTGGCGACTTTACCCTGGAGACCCCGGACGAGGAACCGGCCGAACCCTCCCTGAACCGCCTCGGCCGCTCCGGCATCACCGTGCACGGCCGCGACCTCGCCGCCCTCCTCGCTCCCGCCTACGACACCTTCCTCAGTGGCTGATCCCCTACCGTGCGGTAGCGTCCCGAGCGTGACCGACATCCCCGACACCCGGCTCGCCGACTTCGAACAGCACCGGCGGACGGTCTTCGGCATCGCCTACCGGATGCTCGGCAGCGTGGCCGACGCCGAGGACCTGGTGCAGGACACCTGGCTGCGCTGGAGCCAGGTCACCGGCCCGGTCGCCAGCCCCGGCGGCTACCTCGCCCGTACGGTCACCAACCTCGCCCTCAACCGCCTCGACTCGGCCGCCGTCCGCCGCGAGTCCTACGTCGGCCCCTGGCTGCCCGAGCCGCTGGTCGCCGAACCGGACGCGACCGACGGCGTGGAGCGCGCCGAGACCGTCTCGCTCGCCCTGCTGGTGGTGCTGGAGAGCCTCTCCCCGCTGGAGCGGGCGGTGTTCGTCCTCAAGGAGGCCTTCGGCTTCTCCTACCAGGAGATCGCCGAGGCGCTGGACCGCACCGAGACCGCCTGCCGCCAGGTCGGCAGCCGCGCGAGGGCCCACGTGCGCGCCCGCCGCCCCCGTTACGACGCGCCGCCGGAGCTGCGCCGCCGGGCCACCGACGAGTTCCTGGCGGCCTGCGTCGGCGGCGACCTCAACCGGGTGCTCGCCCTGCTCGCCCCCGACGTCACCACCTGGAGCGACGGCGGCGGCGTGATCAGCGCAGCGGTACGGCCGGTCACCGGCGCCGACAACGTCGCCCGCTTCCTGCTCGGCCTGCTCCGCAAGCTGGGCGAGGGCGTGGGCGCCCGCCCCGTCCTGGTCAACGGCCAGCCCGGCCTGGTGATCACCGCCGACGGCGCCGTCGACTCCGTCTCGGTGCTCGACTTCACCGAGGGACCGGGCGGGACCCTCCTGGTCTCCGAGATCCGCGCCGTCCGCAACCCCCACAAGCTCGCTCACCTGGCTTGACCCTCGACCAGGTCGAGCCCCGAGGGTCACCGGCATGGAGAGCGAGCTGCACAGCATCGGCGAACTGGCCCGTGCCAGCGGCCTGGGCGTCGGCACCCTGCGCTACTACGACGGCGCCGAGGTGCTCACCCCCGCCTGGGTCGACCCGCAGACCGGCTACCGCTGGTACCGGCCCGGCCAACTCGCCGACGCCCGCCTGCTGGCCCGACTGCGCCGGGTCGGTCTGCCGCTGGCGGCGGTCCGCGCGGTCCTCGCCGCCGCCCCCGGCAGTGGCGAGGCCGAGCGCGTCCTCGACGCCCACCTCCGCCGCCTGGAGGACGGCCTGTCCGACGCCCGCCGCGAGCTCTCCCTGATCCGCACGATGATCGAGCAGAGGGAGCACCCGATGACCACCACCCCCGCCGACCTGCACCTCACCGCCCGCGCCGACGCCCTGGCCGCCGCCCTGGACGCGGTCCGCTTCGCGGTCTGCGACGATCCGGACCTGCCCTCCCTCGCCGGAGTGCTCTTCGAACCCGACGGCCCGGTGCTGCGCCTGGTCGCCACCGACCGCTACCGGCTGGCCCTCGCCGAGCTGCCCGCCCTCGGCGCGCCCCAGCAGCCGACCGCCGGCACCACCGTCCCGACCCCCCTGGTGGACGCCCTGCGCGCGCTCCTGCCCACCGGCCCGACCGAGATCACCCTCACCCTGGGCCCCGGCACCTTCCGCGCCGAAACCCCCGACCACCGCATCGAGGGCACCCCGGTCGACCTCGACTACCCCGACCACCGCACCCTGACCCGCCTCGCCCCCCAGCACCGGATCACCCTCCCCGCCGCCGAACTGCGCACCGCCATCGAAACCGGCGCCACCCGCACCGTCCCCTCCGGCCCCCACGGCGCCGACTGCCAGGTCACCGTCCTGACCCTCTCCGAGGACGGCCGCCTCACCGTCGCCGACCACCTCACCCCCGACGACTTCCAGGTGGCCGTCAACCGCGACTTCCTCCTCGACGCCCTGCGCGCCGGCCACCCCGAACAACTCCTCCTCGAACTCGGCGGCCCCATCGCCCCCCTCGCCATCCGCACCCCCGGCCGCACCGGCACCTTCTCCGTCCTGATGCCGGTCCGCCTCCCTCAGGGCGCCTCCGGCGAAGACCCGCACGACACGCCCTGAAGTCATCGCAAGGCCGCCCGACCGCCGGACGGCGGAGCGCAGCTGACCGGGGCACACCTGGGGCACGTCGGACTCCCGGACCCCATCACCCCGGAACGGCCGGCCATGCCCGCCCGCGCCGAGGCGGTCGCCACCACCATCCGCGAGCTCCGGGCCGTCTGCGAGGATCCTTCGCATGAGGACCGAACACGAAGTCCCGGCCCCCGGCGGCGGCCGGCTCTGGGCCGAACGCCGCGGCGCCGGCACCCCGGTGGTGCTGCTGCACGGCTCCGGCATGGACTCCCGGCTCTGGGACGCGGTCGCCCCGGCCCTGGCCCGCCACCACGAGGTGATCCGCTACGACGCCCGGGGCCTGGGCCGCTCCACGACACCCCAGCGGCCCTTCGACGACCTGGAGGACCTCCGCGCCGTCCTGGACCACTTCGACCTGGCCCGCCCCGCCCTGGTCGGCCTCAGCATGGGCGGCGAGACCGCCCTCGACCTCACCCTCGCCCACCCGGAACGGGTCGCCGCCCTCGCCCTGATCGGCGCCTCGGTCAGCGGCCACGACTGGCCGCCGTCCCCCGGCACCACCGCCTACACCGAGGCCCGCCACCGCGGCGACGCAGCGGCCCTGGCCGCCCTGGAGCTCTCGGTCTGGGCCGCCCTGGGCCGCACCGCCCCCGGCGGAGAACTGATCGAAACCATGGTGACCGACAACGCCGCCCGCCGAATCACCAGCGAGTACCACCTCACCGGCGCCCCACCCCGAAACGCCGAATCCCAACTCGCCCGCGTCACCGCCCCCACCCTGGTCATCCACGGCACCCACGACCACCCCGAGATCGCCACCATCGCCCACCACCTCGCCACCACCATCCCGGGCGCCCACCACCACCTCCTCCCAGCCGCCGACCACTACCTCCCCCTCCGCACCCCCGAACAGCTCACCTCCCTCCTCCTCACCCACCTCACCTGACCCAGACACCCCTTCGCGGGCGCGCCCCCACCTCCCACCCCCCTCAAGCACCCTCACCCACCCACGTCCCGCAAGCACCCCCCACCCCCCTCCCCGGCGAGAGGGACGCGCCCCGGCCACCCACCCTCCCGAAAGCCCACCCCCCAACAACACCCGCTTGCCCCCGCTAGCACCCTGCTTGCAACAGCAAGCACCCTGCGGCAAGCTATCCCCATGGCCTCCCTGAACGTCGGCTCACTCGGCGAGTACATCCGCGAGCAACGCCGCAACGCCCAGTACTCGCTACGCCAGTTGGCGGAGGCCGCCGGCGTGTCCAACCCCTACCTCAGCCAGATCGAGCGAGGGTTGCGCAAGCCGAGCGCGGAGATCCTGCAGCAGATCGCGAAGGCGCTGCGGATCTCGGCGGAGACGCTGTACGTCCAGGCCGGGATCCTGGAGGAGCGGCGGGGTGAGGGCCTGGAGCTCCGGGCCTCGATCCTGGCCGATCCGCTGATCAACGAGCAGCAGAAGCAGGCGCTGCTCGCGGTCTACGACGCCTTCCTCAAGGAGAACGCCGCTTCGGCCTCCACCCCGATGACCGACGGCGCGGCCACCCAGCACACCCCCCGGGAGGACCGGTAACCATGCCGATCACCGACGAGATCAAGAAGACCCTCACCGACCCGACCCCGCTGTACGCCCTGGCCGGTGCCGGGGACCTCGCGTACGAGAAGCTGCGCGAGGTGCCGGGCCGGGTCGAAGCGCTGGCGGCGGACCGCCAGGGCGCACAGGAGAAGGCGACCGCCAGGCTGCACGAGGCGCAGGGGCTGCTGGCCGGGGCACCGGCCATGGTCACCGAGGCCGTCACCGCCTTCCCCACGGACCTCAAGGTCCTCCAGGAGCGGGCCCAGGACTTCGCCCTCCAGCAGGTGGCCCGCGCGCTCGAACTGGCCGTCCGGGCCAAGGAGACCTACGACGAGCTGGCCGAGCGCGGCAAGGTCGTCGTGGACAAGGCCCGCCCCCAGGGCGGGAGTCCGGAGGCCGTGGAGCCCACGGACGAGCCCGTCCGGGCCGAGCTGGTGGACGATGCCGAGGCCCCCGCGCCGAAGAAGTCCGCCAAGGCCCGGAAGGGCACCGCCGACGCCTCGGAGTGACCGGTCCCCGCCGGCCCGGGCACATCCGGTGACGGCGGGACGTTCACACCGTGCGGGCGGCCGCCGTGCCAGGATGGGCGGCGGCCGGGGCGCAGCAAGCCGAGAGACGTAGGAGATCGCGATGACCGGAGTGTTCCAGATCCTGGCCTTTTCCTACCTGAACCCGTTCTGGTGGATGGCCGTCGCCATCCTGGGCTACAAGTTCTTCGCGCTGGTCGACGCGGCCACCCGCCGGGAGGACGCCTACCGGGCGGCGGACAAGAAGACCAAGGGGTTCTGGCTGGCCGTGCTCGGCATCAGCTTCGGCTGGGACCTGCTGTTCGGGGCGAACTTCCTCGGCAGCATCGGCACCCTGGCCGGCCTGGTCGCCTCGATCGTCTACGTGGTGGACGTCCGCCCCGCGATCCGGGCCCTGACCGGCGGCAGCGGCCGGGGCGGCCGGAGCAACACCGGCCCGTACGGCCCCTGGTAGGTCGGTCGGACGGACAACGCCGCAGCCCGGGCGGGGAGTTCACCCGCTCGGGCTGCGGCGTTCCGGCGACTCGGCCCAGCCGCAACAAGGCTCAGCCGAGGAACAGTTGCACCGGGTTGCGCTCCAGCAGCAGCACCGCGACGTCGTCGGTCAGCGCGCCGCCGTTCAGCTCCTCGACCTCGGCGATCGCGCTGTCGATCAGCCGGCCCCGGGTGAGTCCGGCGGACTGGTGGTCGGCGACCAGGTCGGCCAGCCCGTCCTGGCCGAGGCGGCGCGACCCGGCCCCGACCCGGCCCTCGATCAGCCCGTCGGTGTACAGCAACAGCCGCCAGCCGGGCTGGAGTTCGACCTCGTGGGCGGGCCAGGCGGCCTGTCCGTCGTGGCACGGCAACAGGCCGAGCGCGGGCCCCGCGAGTTCGGAGGGCAGGGTGACCGGCGGGTGGTCGCGTCCGAGCAGCAACGGTGCCGGGTGCCCGGCGAGGTAGAGCCGGGCCCGCTCGCCGGTGCCGGGCGGGTCGAGGTCGCCGACGGCGGCACCGGGCTCGATGACGAGCATGCAGAGCGTCGCGAAGATCTCGTCGCTGCGCCGTTCGTGCTCCAGC
Organism: Kitasatospora sp. NPDC017646; assembly: GCF_044329365.1. Classification (NCBI taxonomy): domain Bacteria; kingdom Bacillati; phylum Actinomycetota; class Actinomycetes; order Kitasatosporales; family Streptomycetaceae; genus Kitasatospora; species Kitasatospora sp. NPDC017646. Next base: position 39,951 of record NZ_JBIRJC010000027.1, read on the forward strand.
ACGTGCTGGAGGGTGGTGAGCAGGGTCTCGCCGGTGAGGCCGGCGAAGACCAGGGTGCGCCACGCTATCCGGAGTGCGACGCCGAGCGCGGCCTCGTCCGGGCCGTGGCCGCAGACGTCACCGATCACGACGTGGACGGTGCCGTCGTCGGTGCGCACGGCGTCGTAGAAGTCGCCGCCGAGCAGGGCGCGACGGCGGCCGGGGCGGTAGCGCCGGGTGAAGGAGAGCCCGGCGCCGTCCAGCAGCGGGGTGGGCAGCAGGTGGCGCTGCAGTCGGGCGTTCTCCTGGCCGCGCAGCTCGGCCTCGACCAGGCGGCGCTGGGACTCGTCGGCGCGCTTGCGTTCGACGGCGTAGCGCAGTGCGCGGGCCAGCAGCGGGCCGTCCGTCTCGTGCTTGAGCAGGAAGTCCTGGGCGCCCGCGGCCACGGCGGCCGCGCCGAGTTCGGCCCCGGCGGCGTCGGTGAGCACCACCACGGGGATGTGCGGGGCGCGGCGGAGCAGTTCGTGCAGGCCCTCCAGGCCGTCCGAGGCTCCCCCGGCCTGGGCGGCTGGGAGGTGCCCCCGTCCGGGGTGCGGCAGGGCGGCCGGGGAGGCCAGGTCGAGCAGCACGCAGCCGAACTCGCCGCCGCGGGAGCGTCCGCGCCGGTTGGCGGGGGAGGCCTGGGAGAGCAGCTGGGTGGCCTGTGCGAGGCCGCGGGCCCAGTGGATCTCGATCGAGGTGCCGCTGTCGGCGACGGCGGCCTTGATCAGCTGGGCGTCCGAGGCGTCGTCCTCGATGACCAGCAGCCGCAGCGGCGCGCTGCCGTCGGCGGGCCCGTCACCGGCTGCCGGAACGTTTCCCGCCCCGGCGGCGTGCGAGGGGTGGCGGGTGCCGTGCGCGGTCGTGACCGGCTGCGAGCGGGGATGGGGTATCGGGGGAGTGGCCGTGGCCGGGCCGGTCGTCGGGCGGTTACGGGCATGGCCGACGGGGGCGCCGTCATGGGCGCCCGGCAGGTCCGCGGCACCAGGTGCCCGCCCGTCTCCCGTTGCGGGCATCGGTGGTTCCTCCCTTTCCCCGACTGCGTAACGGCCGGCGTCCGTCCGCAGTGCCCGCCTGGCACCGTGCGTCGGGGAACTTCTCGCGACCATAACGTGATCTCCGGGGATTTCTCTGGCCGACCGGCGCCGTTGTGGTTATTGCCACGCCGGTGGCGGTGCGGTGATCGGATTCGGACGACGGCTCGGAGCCGGGCCCGGCGGCTGCCGGGCGGGCCCGGGGAAGGGGGCTGGTGGTGGTGACGCGGATCACCCTGGTCGAGGGTGACATCACGGAACAGCGGGTGGACGCGGTGGTGAACGCCGCCAACTCGTCCCTGCTGGGCGGGGGCGGGGTGGACGGCGCGATCCACCGCAGGGGCGGGCCGCAGATCCTGGAGGAGTGCCGCCGGCTGCGGGCCTCGCACTGGGGCGGGGGGCTGCCCGTCGGGCGGGCGGTGGCGACCACGGCCGGGCGGCTGCCGGCCCGGTGGGTGGTGCACACCGTCGGGCCGGTGTACCTGGCGGAGGAGTACGAGGAGCGGGCTGGGCTGCTGGCCTCCTGCTATCGCGAGTCGCTGCGCGCGGCGGCCGAGTTGGGCGTGCGCACGGTGGCCTTCCCGGCCGTGTCGGCCGGGATCTACGGCTGGCCGCCGGCGGACGCGGCCCGGATCGCGCTCGGCACCGTCGCCGGGGTGCTGGACGGCGGTGACGCGCGGGCGGGCGCGGAGCTGGCGGAGGTGCGGTTCGTGCTGTTCGGGGCGGAGATGTACCAGGTGTTCGAACGGGCCCGGAGGGAGCTGCTGGGGCCGGAGGACTGACGACCGACTGCTGTGTGTCTGTTGTCTTCGCTGGGCGTGCTGGGCGTCTGGGCGTGGCTGGGCAGGGCGGCTACCGAGCGGCGTGTGGTGGCGCCGCCCGGTGGCTTCCATCGTGGCGTGACGAGGCGTCAACACGCCAGAGATATTCGATAACTCGTTCGAGTGAATGCGTCGTGTCGCTCACCAGCGCCCCGGTTCACCGGCGGCCTTTCCCGGGTGGCCCGGTGGCCCGGTGGCCGGGCCCCGCTACGGCGCGAGCGTCGTCCAGGGCAGCGTGACCTCGCCCTGCCGCCACCGCCCCCGCGCGTCCACCAGCGGCCAGCTGCCCGCCAGCGCCGTGCACGCCGCCACCCAGCGCTGCCGCGCCCCGAACGCCCCGTACGGCGCGGCCGCCGCCCAGGCGCGGTCGAAGTCGGTCAGGAAGGCGTGCACCGGCCGCCCGGGCACGTTGTGGTGGATCAGCGCCTTCGGCAGCCGTTCGGCCAGGTCGGAGGGCTGGCCGAGGCCGCCCAGCCGGGTCGCGAAGGTGACCGTCCGGGGCCCCTCCGGCCCGAGCGCGACCCAGACGTGCCGCCGTCCGACCTCGTCGCAGGTGCCCTCGACCAGCAGCCCGTCCGGGGCGAGCCGGGAGCACAGGCGCTCCCACACCGCGGCCACCGCCGACTCCTCGTACTGCCGCAGCACGTTGGCCGCCCGGATCAGCTGGGCCGATCCGCCACCGTCCAGCGGCACCTCGAAGCCGCCGCGCCGGAAGGTGAGCAGCGGCGGTTCGGCGTACGGCAGTGCGGCCGCGACCCGCTCCGGCTCGATCTCGATCCCGACCACCCGGACGTCCGGTCGCACCGTGCGCAGCCGTCCGGCCAGCTCCACGGCCGTCCACGGCGCCGCGCCGTAGCCGAGGTCGACCGCGACCGGCGGCCGCTCGGCGGCGCGCAGCGCCCGGCCCAGGGTGTGGGCGATCCAGCGGTCCATCCGGCGCAGCCGGTTGGTGTTGGTGGTGCCCCGGGTGACCGTACCCACCGGCCGTCCGGTCCGTCCGCGGGCGGGCGCGGCGGTCGCGGGGTCGAAGGAGGCAGCCATGTCCAGAAGGGTAGTCGGCGCCGGTGGCACCGGTCGGTCCCCGCCCTGACCTGGGCGGATGCCGGACCGGCCGACCGATCGCCGGGGCCGGGAATGCCGGGCGACCGCCGAGTGGTTGGCACACTGGTGGTGATGTGTGCCCGGACGGGGCAGCGCACACCGGACATGCGGCGGCCCGTTCACGCGGACCCGCCGAGACGGGCCGCACACGAGGAGGCTTCAGCCAGGTGATCCAGCACCCCGTCCGTTCGGTACGTCGTGCCCAGTCGGCCGCGCCCGCACGCGGCCGGCTCCAGTCGCTCGTCCCGGGCCGCCGCCGGCCGCGCCGGATAGCCATGCTCAGCGTGCACACCTCGCCGCTGCACCAGCCCGGCACCGGGGACGCGGGCGGGATGAACGTCTACATCGTCGAGCTGGCCAAGCGCCTGGCCGAGCTCAACATCGAGGTCGAGGTGTTCACCCGGGCGATCTGCTCGGACGACGCGCCGACGGTCGAGCTGGCGCCGGGCGTGCTGGTCCGACACGTGACCGCCGGGCCCTACGAGGGCCTGGTCAAGGAGGACCTGCCGGCCCAGCTGTGCGCCTTCACCCACGGGGTGCTGCGGACGGAGGCGGGCCACCGCCCCGGCCACTACGACCTGGTGCACTCGCACTACTGGCTCTCCGGGCAGGTCGGCTGGCTGGCCGCCCAGCGCTGGGGGGTGCCGCTGGTGCACACCATGCACACCATGGCGAAGGTGAAGAACGCCGCGCTGGCGGAGGGCGACACGCCCGAGCCCGCGGCCCGGGTGATCGGCGAGACCCAGGTGGTCGAGGCGGCCGACCGGCTGATCGCCAACACCACCGAGGAGGCGGCCGAGCTGGCGCTGCACTACGCCGCCCGGCCGGACCAGCTGGCCGTCGTCCACCCCGGGGTCAACCTGGACGTCTTCCGCCCCGGCGGCCCGCGGACCGCGGCCGACGCCCGGGCCCGGCTGGGCCTGCCGCAGGACGCCGCGGTGCTGCTGTTCGCCGGGCGGATCCAGCCGCTGAAGGCGCCGGACGTGCTGCTGCGGGCGGTCGCCGCCCTGCTGGAGCGCCGCCCGGAGCTGCGCGAGCGGCTGGTGGTGCCGGTGGTCGGCGGGCCGTCCGGCACCGGCTTGGCCCGGCCGGAGAGCCTGCACAAACTGGCCGCCCAGCTGGGCATCGGCGACGTGGTGCGCTTCCACCCGCCGGTCGGCCAGACCCGGCTGGCGGACTGGTACCGCGCGGCGACGGCCCTGGTGATGCCCTCGTACAGTGAGTCCTTCGGCCTGGTGGCGCTGGAGGCCCAGGCCTGCGGCACCCCGGTGGTGGCGGCCGCGGTCGGCGGCCTGCCGGTCGCGGTGCGGGACGGCGAGTCCGGGACCCTGGTGCACGGCCACGACCCGCTGGAGTGGTCGCACGCGCTGGAGCCGTACGTCACCGACCCGGCGCTGGTGGCCCGGCGCGGCGCGGCGGCGGCCCGGCACGCGGGCGCCTTCGGCTGGGACGCGGCCGCGGCGACCACCGCCGAGGTGTACGCCGGCAGCCTGGCCCGCCCGGCCGGCCGACTGGCCGGGGCCCTGCGCCGCTGAGCTCCCGTGGTCCGCACCGGGCTGCGCCGTCCCCGTACCGCCGAGTAACGTCACCCCCATGGCAACCCGCACCAAGGACGAGGCCCTGACCCTCCTGCGCACCGCCCTGGACGACTCCGGGGTGGCCTGGGAGCCGGCCGCCGCCGACCCGTACACCCTGGTGGCGACCCTCCCGGGCACCCGCAAGCTGAACACCGCCTGCGCCCTGCGGGTCGGCGACCACACTCTGTCGGTGAACGCCTTCGTGATCCGCCGCCCGGACGAGAACCACGAGGCCGTCTACCGCTGGCTGCTGGAGCGCAACACCCGCCTTTGCGGAGTCGCGTACGCGATCGACGCGCTCGGCGACGTCTACCTGGCCGGCCGCCTGCCGCTGGAGGCGCTCAGCCCGGACGCCGTCGACCGGCTGCTCGGCACGGTGCTGGAAAACGCCGACGAGCCCTTCAACACCCTGCTGGAGCTGGGCTTCGCCTCGGCGATCCGGCGCGAGTGGGAGTGGCGCACCAAGCGCGGGGAGTCCACCCGCAACCTGGCCGCCTTCGCCCACCTGGCCGCCCCGGGCGCCGACGGTGGCCGGACCGCCGACTGACCCGGGCGCTCAGGCGCCCGCCGGAGCCTTCTCGGACTCCGGCGCCGTCGTCACCCCGCTCGCTGCGTCCGCGCCGGCCGTCGTCCGGGTGCGCCGGGCCAGCACCGCGTGTCCGAGTGCCGCCACCGTGCCGCAGACCCCGCATGCGCCCCACAGCACCCCGGTGCCGGCGTGCTGCAGCACCACGCCGCCGACCCCGGGGCCGAGGAACATGGCGAGTGACCATGAGAGCGAGTAGACGCCCTGGTAGCGACCGCGTCCATGGGTCGGTGACAGTTCGGCGACCAGGCCCATCGTGGTCGGCGCGTTGAGGATCTCGCCGACCGTCCAGACCGCCACGGAGAGCGCGAACAGCCAGGCCGAGGACCCGGCGAGCGCCGCCAGTCCGAAGCCCCATCCGGCGAGCAGGCAGCTGGCGATCAGCAGCCCGGTCCGGGAGCGGCCCTCCATCCAGCGGGTCAGCGGGATCTGCAGCACCACGATGAGCAGCCCGTTCAGGCCGATGACCATCCCATACTCGGTGGCGGTGATGCCCGAGGCGCCCATGTCGACGGGCAGGGTGGTGCTGCTCTGCTGGAACACCAGGGCGAGCAGCAGGTTGAGTCCGACCACCGCCATGAACCGGCCGTCGCGGAACACCGCACCGAGGCCGATCGTGGGTTCCTCGCCGGTCCTCGCGTTCACGGGCGGCTGCGCCGGCTTGGTCTCCGGGATGCGGATGAAGATCACCACCGCGCAGACCAGCGTGGAGAGCGCGTCCAGCAGGAAAAGGGTGAGGTAGCCCTGGGTCGCGATCACCCCGGCCACCGCGGCGGAGAGGCCGAAGCCGATGTTGATCGCCCAGAAGTTCAGCGAGTACGCCCGGACCCGGTCCTCGGCCGGTACGAGGTCGGCGATGATCGCCGAGGTGGCCGGCCGGGTGGCGTTGTTGCACAGGCCGACCAGGAAGGCCACCACGGCGATCGCCACCTGTCCGTCGACGAAGCCGAGCACGGCGGTGGACAGTGCGGTGCCGAGCTGGGCGGCGACCAGCGTGGGGCGGCGCCCGATCCGGTCGGCCAGCACCCCCGCGCCGACCGCCGCGACGGTCGAGCCGAGGCCGAACAGCGAGGCCACCAGGCCCGCGTAGGAGGCCGAGTACCCCCGTTCGGTGGTCAGGTACAAGGAGAGGAAAGTGATCACGAAGGCGCCGAGCTTGTTCACCAACGTGCTCACCCAGAGCCACCAGAACTGCCGTGGCAACCCGCCTACCGTCTCGCGCACCAGTCTTCGGATCCGGGGATCGGCGGCCAGGGCGACGAGCATGTGGGGGCTCCCGGGGGCAGGTGTCCGCTGAGCGGCCCGGGCAGGCCCGGTCAGCCGACGTGGGTAAGTGGCAGATGGCCGTCGCACACGTTATCCAGCCCTCCAAGGTCCCCACCAGGGGTTTTCCGGCCCTCCACTAAGCTGGGGGCCATGGCTGACACGACGTACCGACTCATCCTGCTCCGTCACGGCGAGAGCCAGTGGAACCAGAAGAACCTGTTCACCGGTTGGGTCGACGTCGACCTCAACGAGAAGGGCGAGAAGGAGGCCGCCCGCGGTGGCGAGCTCCTGGCCGCCGAGGGCCTGTTCCCCGACGTGGTGCACACCTCGCTGCTGCGCCGCGCCATCCGCACCTCGCAGATCGCCCTGGACAAGGCCGACCGCCACTGGATCCCGGTCAGCCGCAGCTGGCGTCTGAACGAGCGGCACTACGGCGCGCTCCAGGGCAAGGACAAGGCCCAGACCCTGGCCGAGTTCGGCGAGGAGCAGTTCCAGCTCTGGCGCCGCTCCTACGACACCCCGCCGCCGGTGCTGGCCGACGACGCCGAGTACTCGCAGGCCGGTGACGCCCGCTACGCCGAGATCCCGAGCGAGCTGCGTCCGCGCACCGAGTGCCTGAAGGACGTCGTCGAGCGGATGCTCCCGTACTGGTACGACGCCATCGTCCCGGACCTGGCCGCCGGCAAGACCGTCCTGGTCACCGCCCACGGCAACAGCCTGCGCGCGCTGGTCAAGCACCTCGACGGCATCTCCGACGCGGACATCGCCGGCCTGAACATCCCGACCGGCATCCCGCTGGTCTACGAGCTCGACGCCGACTTCAAGCCGGTCGCCAAGGGCGGCCGCTACCTCGACGCGGACGCCGCCGCGGCGGCCATCGAGGCCGTCAAGAACCAGGGCAAGAAGTAGGCCCAACAGCCATATGGCCCCCACCTGCGCGTTTGGCGCTGGTGAGGGGCCATCGGCGTTCCCGGGCCGTCTGTGGGCCGTCAGCCTTAGGGCCCGTCTTCAAACCCCCGTCGTTCGTCCGGAGGGCGGGCGGGGCGGCGTTGGGGTGCGTGCATCGCAAGGCGGAGGAGGGAGCCCAATGCAGCGCATTGGCGACCGACGACAACGCGGCGAGGTGCGTGCCCTGGGGGTACCTCCCGGCCGAAGGCTGGGGGAGCGTCGGCCCGCAGGCGGGGGTTTGAAGACGGGCCCTAGTGATCTTGGGCCCCGAAGACCCCTTCCATGGCCTTCCGGGCCCTGTGCCGGCTGTCCGGCATCAGGTGGGCGTAGACCCGCAGCGTCAGCCCCGGGTCGGCGTGGCCCAGGTACTCGCTGACGGCCTTGATGCTCTCCCCCGCGTCCAGCAGGATCGACGCGAAGAAGTGCCGGAGCGCGTGCATGCCGTGCTCCCGGGCGGACGCGTAGGACTCACCCTTGGCGGGCTTCGGGATGACCCCGGCGGCGGCTAGCGCGGGCTTCCAGTAGTCCTCGTTGAGCATGCCGCGCCAGACGATCCAGTCGGACGTGCTGGTGAAGACCAGGCGCTTCGTGACCGGCGGCCCGCCCACCCTCATCCACGGCAGCGTGATCTCGACCGGCGGGAACCGCTCCATGTGCGCCTTGAGCGCGTCGGCCACCGGCCGGGGGAGCGGCACGCTCCGCAGTGTCCCGCCCTTCGGCGGCGCGAAGACCGGCTTGCTCCGGCTCAGCTTGAGCTGCTGGGTGACGTGCATCGTGCTGGCGTCGAAGTCCAGCGCGTCCACGGCCAGGCCCAGGATCTCGCCCTGCCGCAGCCCGCAGCCGGCGCCAACGTCGACCGTCGCCCGGTACCGCTCGGTCATGGCCTCCCGGACGGCGAAGACCCGATCCGGCTCCCACGGGACGACCCTCCGGGTTCCGACGACCGGCGGGCGCACGGTCTGCGCGGCGCACGGGTTCCGGAGGAGGATGCCGTCGTCCACGGCCGCGCTCAGGACGGCCCGGACGTTGGAGAAGATGACCCGGGCGTACGAGCCGGACATGCCAGAGGTCTCCAGCTCGGCGACGAACTCCCGGATGTGGCTCGGCTGGAACGACGTGAGCGGCCGGGCCCCGATCCGCGGGAAGGCGTGCCGCCGCAGCTGCGACTGCATCGAGGCCTGCGTGTTGGGGTCGCTGGTCTGGCTCCTCAGCCAGTGCTCGGCGAACTCCTGGAACGTGGTCTTCGCCGTCGCGGGGTCGAGGTACTGGCCGCGCGACATGTCGGCCTCGATCCGGGCCAGCCACTCCTCCGCCTGCCGCTTCTGCCGGTCGGGGAAACTCTTGCTCTTCTCGGTACCGTCCGGGGCCACGTACCGGGCCCGGTAGCGCTTGCCGGTCCCGTAGCGGTCGGTGCGGACGCGGCGGGGTTTGCCGTCGGGGCCGGGCTCGGTCTTGTACCAGCGGTCTTGGATGTGTCCGGCCATGAGGCCGCTCCTTGGTGGTTGGGGTGCGAGGCGTGGTGTGGCAGGGAGGGAGGCTGTCGGCGGCACCGGAAGGCGGATTCGGGGCCGTCGGCCGAGGGGTTGGGGCGCCTCCCTGCCTCCCTGTGGCGCTGTTCGTGCTGGTGGGGGCGGGGTTGGTGGCCAGGGAGGCTGTTAGGGAGTTCTCCCTGCCTCCCTGGCGCCTCCCTGGTGGTTCAGGCGGCTTGCTGGGTCTGGTCGGTGACCCACTGGGCAACGGCGTCGGGGTGGTAACGGAGGTGCCGACCGACGCGGAAGGCGGGCGGCCCGGTGCGCTTGCGGCGCCACTGGTAGACGGTCTCCAGCGGGACGCCAAACATCGCGGCAACGTCTTCGGGGGTGAGGAAGCGGGCGGGTAGCGGCACGACTGCGGGCGGGGTGTCGGCCGGTGCGCGGCGGTTGGTCATGGGCCTCTCCTGTGGGCAGGTGCGGGGTGTCAGGCCAGGTGTCAGGGCCCCTGACACCCGCGTCTGCCTAGGGGTTTGGGTGTCAGGGGGTGTCAGGCGTCAGGGGGTGTCAGAGCGGCTGGCGGCGGCCGGGGTGGTGCCAGGCGCGGACCTAGCGCTAGCGACCGGCAGGGGTGCCGGGGGAGCGCTGGGAGCGGTTTTCGGGGTGTCGCGGCGGGGTGCCCTCGGCCGCTAGGTGGCTGGTCGGGGGCCGGTTTGCTCGCTAGCGGTGTCGCTAGGTCTAGCGAGGGCCGACGCTAGGTCTGGCGCCCGATCCAGGACCCGGCCAGGGCGCGGTGGGGAGGGTTCGGGGCTTCTCGGGGCGGGCGTGTTGTCCTAGGTGCGGATTTCTGCGTCATCGCGTCACCTGCGACATCCGAGCCCCTGACCTGGGGCTTTGGGTGACGCGGTAGCCGTGGCCTGCGTCACCGGCTGCGTCACCGGCTGACGCACGGCGGCTCCCCGGGGCGCGTGTTGTCCGAGGCTCGGATTTCTGCGTCATTGCGACATCAGCGTCATGCGGGCCTGTGACCTGGGACTTTGCATGACGCAGTGCCCGGGGGCTGCGTCATCGGTGCGTCATGGGCTGCGTCATGGCATGACGCACGTGTACGCAGGATGACGCAGGAGCAGCCGTCTGCGTCATGGTCATTGCCGCAGGTCGGGGGCCGTTTTCCGGCTCGCATGACGCACATGTCGCAGCGTCTTCCTACTTAGGAAAAGGAGGGGCTGTTGTAGTTGGGGCGGTGTCTTGCGGCGCGGGGCCGGGGGTGACGCAGGCTGGGCCTGCGGGTGACGCAGGTGTACGCAGGATGACGCAGAAGATTCCGTCTGCGTCACCGCTGTTGTCGCAGGTCAGGGGCCGTTTTTCGGTCCTGGGTGACGCGGTGACGCAGACTCTTCCTACTTAGGAAAAAGAAGGGGCTGTTCTTGCAGTAGTCGCTCGCCTCAGAGAGCGATGAAGGAGCCGCTTCGCGGCTCGACCTTTAAGCGGCTCCGCCGAACAGCAAGAGGAGCACCCCGCGCCGGGGGAGCCCGGTGCTCTTCTTGCTTGTCCGCCCCGCCGGGCGTCCAGGTTGCTGGACACGACGGCCACTCCCGGGCGGCGGTGGGGCCGGTCAGTTGCGCGGCTTGGTCCAGGGGCACCGTTCCCGGCTGCTGGACGGGGCGCCGGCGGCGACGGCGGACAGGGCGGCGGGCAGTCCGGTGGCGGCCAGGTAGGCGCGGAAGGCCTCGTGGGAGATGCGGACCTGGCCCCGGCCGTTGCCGACCCGGTAGGCGTCCAGTCGCCCGCTACGGGCCATGCGCCAGACGGTCTCCTGCGACAGCCGCAGGGCGAAGGCCACCTGCGGCACCGTCAGGTAGTCCGTCGGGTCCGCGAGCGGGACCGGGTCGATGGTCGGCGGCAAGGTGTTCATGCGGGTCTCCTCAGTCGGGTAGCGGGCCGGGAATGGGGTCGGGTCGAATGCGTGCCGACGCTCACGGGCGCTCACGGCGCCGCGTTCACCGCTCACGGACGGACCCGTTTCAGGTCCGCCGGGCACGGTTTCAACCACGCGGGCGGCCGTTTCAACGGCGGGGTGAACGGGCCGGTGAACACCCGACTGGACGGTGCTCACGACGGGGCGTTCACCGCTCACGGCTGCGCCGGTTTCAGGTCCACGGGTGCCCGTTTCAGCGGCGCTGGCCGCCGTTTCAGGTCGGGGTGTCGGCGGTTCGGGGGCGCGGGAGTCGGTCCCGTTGTGGCTGGTCACAGCTACTCCTCATGGGTCGGGAGTCGGGTTGGAGTTCGGGGTGTTCACCGGTAAACGGCCGGGAGGTTCACCGGTGAACGGGTCGGCTGTCGGTCGGGTCGTTCCCGCTGGTCAGTAGGCGACCGATGCTTGGGGGTATAGGGCGGGAAGCGCTTCCCGTGAGCGCGGGGAACGGTCGGCGGGAACGCTGGGAACGGTCCCGTGAGCGGCGGTGAACAGTCGGGTGTTCACCGCCTCGCGGGTGCCCCTGAAAGTCGGCCGACCGGGGCTGAAACGGGTGCCGCCGGTCGGGCGGGGTGAGCGGGTCGTGAGCGCCCGTGAGCGTCGGTGAGCACTCACCCCGGGAGGTGTCAGGCGGCGGCGAACAGTCGGGTGTTCACCGCCGGGGCGGCGGGCGGCTGCGGGGCGGTGACGCCGAACGTGCGGGTCACGGCCTCGGCCACCAGCTTGGTGTAGGCGTAGAACGGCCGACGCGAGTGCGACAGCGCGGTGCGGGCCAGCTCCGAGTACTCCTCGATCTGGTGGGCGTCGGAGCTGACGATCGCGAACCGCAGGGCCTCCGCCAACTCCTCGGACTTCAGCAGGTCGGAGGCGGTGAGCATCATCTCCGGGTGGAAGGACAGCAGGCCCACCAGGTCGAAGAACCGCAGCGACAGCGACACCCGCACCGACAGGCGCGGCTCGGTCTCGCCCGGGTCCGCCTCGCCGAACAGCGAGATGTTCTCCTCCACCGCGTCGACGGTCAGGGACGGCTGAGTGGCGAGCGAAGCGTGCATGATGGAACTCCCTTCACCGGGGCACGAAGCGGCGTACTGACTTGGCGGTTGGGGCGCCGCTTCGCTGCATGTTTGGGCAGGTCAGAGACGTGCTAAGCCCGTTTCCCTGTGTTGCTTAGGGGGGCTCTCGCTCTCTCGCGATACCCAAGGTAGGCAGTCGCCATCTGTGCGTCAACCCCCTCTAGCGGTAGGCTTGCTTCGCCCCCCTAGGCAGTGAAGGGATCACGATGCACGAGGAGCTTGAGCGGGTGGCCAACGTGGCTGTCCCGATCGAACGGGCCAAAGCGGCGATTGCCCTGATGGCGGACTACCAGAACCGAGTGGTCGAGCTGTCCCGCGTCCGCCGGGAGGCCATCGAAGAGGCGTCGACGTCGGGCATGTCGCAGACCGAAATCGCTGCTCTGCTCGGCGTGAGCCGTGGGCGTGTCGGTCAGCTCGCGTCGGCCGGCCCCGCGCCGGAGCGGGCGTTCTTCGGGCTCGGCCCGATGACCGTGGCGCTCGGCGGCAAGTACGAGGCGGGGAAGTCCCTAGACGAGAACCCAAGCGAGGTCGTGACCAGGGAAGACCTGAGCAACTACGAGCACCTGCGCAAGCTGTTCGCGGGCCTCAAGCTCGACTCGGACTCCGAGGTGATCCCGCCGTCCGGCATCGTGAACCTGAACCGCGAGCACCTGGTCGTCATCTGCGGGCCTCGGCTGTCCCCGATCGTGGCCCAGGTGCTCGAAGGCGACGACAACCTGCGGTTTCGCAAGGACTCGGCCTGGCACCTGGTGGACCTGCACACCGAGACCGAGTACCGCTCACCGCTCGACGTGGACGGCACGGCCGGGGACGTCGGCTACCTCGCTCGACTTCCCCGCCTCGACGGCAAGGGGACCTTCCTGTACATCGCGGGCATCCACGCGATCGGCGCGAACGGCGTCGTGCACTACCTGGAGAACCACCTCGGCGAGCTCTACCGCGAGGTGCGGGCGAAGCGTTTCTCCACTCTCATCTCCTGCCGTTACGACCCGCAGACCCTGGAAGTTCTGGAGAGCAGCAGGGTGACCCCGATCTACCGACACGAGGGCTGACAGATGCGCGTCTCCATCGCCACCGCTCCGGGCAGCGCGAACCCGAACGAAGACTGGGTGGCGGCCACGCCCACGCTCGCCGTCGTCCTAGACGGGCTGAGCACGGCCGGACTCGACACCGGCTGTCGGCATGGCGTCCCGTGGTACGTCGCCCAGTTGGGCGGCCACCTGGTGGCCGCGCTGGCGGAGCCCGGCCGGCCGCTGGTTGACGGGTTGGCGCAGGCCCTCGACCAGGTCGCCGAGCTCCACCCCGGGTGCGATCTCGGCAACCCCGGGACGCCATCAGCAACGGTGTCGATCCTGCGGGCCGGAGTCGACCGCTTCGACTACCTGGTTCTCGCCGACTCGCCCATCGTTTTCGAGCGGGCCGACGACTACCACGTGGTCACGGACCTGCGGGTGGACACCGTGGTGCCCGAACTGCGCGCCGAGACGGAACGGTTCGCCACCGGGACGCCCGAGCACGCTGAGGCCGTCCGCCGGATGGTCGAGGCCCAGCGACTCACCCGGAACACTTCGGATGGCTACTGGGTGGCTGCGTCTACCGCCGACGCGGCGCACCATGCCGTGACTGGTGGGGTGCCCTTGGCGGGCGTTCGGTCGGCGGTCGTCATGTCGGACGGGGCGTCCCGGCTGGTCACTGAATACGGCGAGGCGTCGTGGGCTGAGGTGTTCGACCTTCTGAGGAGCCAAGGTGCGCACGGGCTGATCTCGAAGGTGCGACAGGTCGAGGCAGCGGATCCTCATGGCGTTCGCTGGCCGCGCTTCAAAGCCAGCGATGATGCTGCGGTTGCCTTCCTTGCCGCAGAGCCTGCGGGATCAAGCTCCGCTCTATACGCTTGAGCTGATGGAAGAACAGCGAACAGGAGGGGTTGCATGCGCTGTCCGTCTTGCGCTGGCCTCACCTGCGCTGTCGACATCGAACGTCGATCCGCCCGACGGAACCGGATGTGTTTGTCGTGCGGCCTACGTTTCGCGACGTTGGAACTGCTCGTCCTTGTCCGGGCCCCAGGCTGCGACGTCATTGAGCCCTTCTGCCGACGTTCCATCGTCGTCCGCGCGCTAGTAAGCACCTCCCGTCACAAGGCTGCCGATGAGGCCAGGGCTCACCTGAGTCGAAGGCGATCTGGGTGGGAGTTCGTAGCTCGAAGAACCTTCAGTAAAGAGCAGGCGGCCAGCCGGACCGCTGGGGGCGCTAAGCGCTCCCAGCGGTTGGCTGCCGCTTAGGGTCGGGGCGGCTAGGCGCTAAGGCGTCGACTCGGATCTCTGTGTCGCTGAAGGAGCGTGGCGCGCGATCCGGCCCCGTGGGCGCGCCCACATATCCGTGAACAACTTCCTCAACGACGTCTTCGTCAACCTCTGCGCTGGGGCTGCAGCGGCGGCGGTCGCCCATGCTGCGCGAGCTGTGCAGGCAGCGTGGCGGCGGCGCGGCCGGAAGGGCGCTGACGAGGCGTCACCGGAACAGGACTGACGTGCTTCGGCCTGGGCCGTCTGTGGGCCGTCCGGCGTCGATCAAGGGTGGCCAACGATGACAACCGTCGACGGCTCAGCCGCAGGTCAGAGCTCGTTGATCAGGGCTGAAAAATCGACAGGCCAGACCCAGGGCAAGAAGTAAGTCCAAGGTCTCAGGGCCCCGCACCCGGTTCGCCGGGGGTGGGGCCTTCGGCGTTCAACGGGCCAGCGGTGAGGGAGAGTTGAGGTCCGGCGGCCGAGTCGCCATCACGTCCAAAGTGGTTCAGACCATTGACGCGTGTTGGCGCCGGCTCCTACCGTGAGGGCACCGGGCCGGCGCAGGCATGCCAAGGGATCCCCCATGCCCCGGGCCGTCGCACCCCACGCGCGCGCGTCTGCGCCCCGGCGCACTCTCCATCCACCCCCACGGAGGAGCACCATGCGCACACGTCATCTGGTCGGGGCGGCCGTCGCCGCGCTCGCGATCCCGCTCACCCTGGCCGTCCCGGCCCAGTCCCACGGCTACGTCACCACGCCGCCCAGCCGGGCCGCGCTCTGCGACGCGGACGCCGGCGCCGTCCCGTGGGACTGCGGCGACATCCAGTGGGAGCCGCAGAGCGTCGAGGGCCCGAAGGGCTTCCCGGCCGCCGGGCCGTCCGACGGCACCATCTGCGCCGGCGGCAACGCCCGCTTCGCCGAGCTGGACGACCCGCACGGCGGTGCCTGGCCGACCACGCCGGTGACGGCGGGCCAGCAGCTCACCTTCACCTGGCGGTTCACCGCCAGGCACGCCACCACCGACTTCAGGTACTACCTGACCAGGCCGGGCTACGACGCCTCCCGGCCGATCACCCGGGACAGCCTCGACCTGACGCCCTTCCTGGTCGTCCCGTACGGCGGGGTGCAGGTGCCGAGCACGCTCAGCCACACCGCGACCCTCCCGGGCGGGCGCACCGGGCACCAGGTGGTCGTCGCGGTGTGGACGATCGCCGACACCGGGAACGCCTTCTACTCCTGCACCGACGTGCAGTTCTGACCCGCCGACCGCAGGACGAAGCGGCCCGGGGGGGGCCGGCGGGGGCCCCCCCCGCCCCCCGCGGGGAGGGGGGCGGGGAGGATCGAGCGCGACCCCCGCCCCCCGCCCCCCGCCCCCCCCCCCCCCGCGCCGCC
>NZ_JBIRJC010000027.1:55502-94360 GCF_044329365.1 Kitasatospora sp. NPDC017646
AGGCACCAGCCCCCCCCCGGACACCCCTTCAAACACCCCCACCCCGTGCTAGCCCGCCCCCCCCCCCCCCCCCCCCCCCGCGCCGGGGGCCCCGCGCCCCCCCCCCCGGGCCCGCCCCGTGGTTCAGTGGCGGTGGAGTTCCTCAGTGACCGCCGCAGCAGCCGCCGTCCGCGCCGCCGCACTGGCAGGGCGCGCCGGACTGGCAGCCGCAGCCGCAGCCCGGACCGCAGCCGCAGCCGGCCGCGAGGACGGGCAACAGCTTCGGGGCGGGCGGCTCGACGGTGTCGTGGGCGGTTGCCGGTCGGATCGGGTTGGCCTTCATCGAGCTCTTCCCTCCTAGTGACGGGCACACCGCGGTGCCCCACCCCTGAGTGAAGCCGCCGTTCGGCGGGAGCGTCAACGGGCGCGCAGTGGTGGGACGTACGGAGGACCGTGCGTCCACACCACCCTCGCCACAGGTTTACTCAGCCCCCGGGGGGTGAGCGGCGGTCACTCCACCCCGGCGGCCTCGGCCGCCTCGGTGGCGGCCACGAACTCGGCCACGTGCTCGCCGGTCACCAGGTACACCACGCGCTTGGCGACCGACACGGCGTGGTCCGCGAAGCGCTCGTAGTAGCGGCCGACCAGGGTGATGTCGACGGCGGTCTCGATGCCGTGGTGCCAGCGCTCGTCGATCAGGTGCGACAGCAGCTCGCGGTGCAGGGCGTCGATCCGGTCGTCGTCCTGCTCCATCTCCAGGGCCTTGTCGACGTCCTTGGTGGCGATCACCAGGCCCGCCTTGGCCACCAGGCGCTGGGCGAGCTGGCCCATCTCCAGGACGGTGGACTGCAGGTCGGCGGGCACCGCCGACTCGGGGTAGCGCATCCGCGCGACCTTGGCGACGTGCCGGGCGAGGTCGCCGCAGCGCTCCAGGTCGGCGCTCATCCGCAGCGAGGTGACCACGATGCGCAGGTCGGTGGCGACGGGCTGCTGACGGGCCAGCAGGTCGATGGCCCGGTTCTCCAGCTCGTGGTGGAGATCGTTGATCTTCTCGTCGGCGGCGATCACGCCCTCCGCCAGCGCCAGGTCCGCGTCGAGGAGGGCGGTGGTGGCCCGGCCCAGGGCCGAGCCGACCAGCCGGGCCATCTCGACCAGGCTGTCGCCGATCGCATCGAGTTCCTCGTGGTACGCGTCGCGCATGTTCTCTCCTCAGTAGCTGTGTCGGTGGCGGTGCCGACCGGTCAGCCCGTCCGACCATCGTTCCGGCGTCGGGGCGACCGCTGCTGGTGGCGCGAATGGTACGCGCACACCCGAGACCTCGGCCGCCGTTCGGCGCACCGATCTCTCCCACACGGGCTGCATGGCCAACTCTGTGCCGTTCGGGCGACGACGCACGGCCGCTACGGTGAATCGGCAGCCACGTGGAGGTGAATTCTCGGCAACGCGTGGTCGATGCCTTGATCCAGCCCTTGGGGAGTGGCCTGGCCGTGCGCTTACGCTGGCCACATGGACGTGAACGTGGCCGCTGCCGCTGCCTGCGCCATAGCCGGGCTCGGCGTCGGCCTCACCGCCTCCATCGCCTTCCGCTGGAGCGAGCGCGAGCAGGCCAGGGGCAGGTACACCAGCGGCAAGCAGTACGGCCGGTACCAGGCGCTGGGCACCGGCACCCCGGAGCCCCCGCTGCCGCCGGGGGTCGACACCGTACTCTCCGTGCTCCGCTCCTGCGCGATCGTGCTGGGCGAGGGCGACGAGGTGGTCAAGGCCAGTTCGGCGGCGTACGCGATGGGCCTGGTGCGCGGCGGTGCGGTCGCCGTGGACCAGATGCTCGCGCTGGCCCGGGCCACCCGCCGGGACGGGGAGATCCGGCAGGTGGAACTGGAGGTGCCCCGCCCCGGCGCGGCGCGCGCGGCCGAACCGCTCGCGGTCTCCGTCCGGGTCGCCCCACTGGGCTCCCGGCTGGTGCTGGTGCTGGTCGAGGACCAGACCGAGCGCCGCCGGGTGGAGGCCGTCCGCCGGGACTTCGTGGCCAACGTCAGCCACGAGCTCAAGACCCCGGTCGGAGCCCTGTCGCTGCTCTCCGAGGCGGTCGCCGACGCGGCCGACGACCCGGAGGCGGTGCAGCGCTTCGCCGGCCGGATGCAGGTCGAGGCGACCCGCCTGGCCAGCCTGGTGCAGGAGATCATCGACCTCTCCCGGGTCCAGGACGACCGGCTGATGGTCGACCCGGAGCCGGTCGCGGTGGACGAGCTGATCGCCGAGGCGATCGACCGCTGCCGCCAGCAGGCCGCCGCCAAGCAGATCCTGATCGCGGCCGGCGGCATCGCCGGGCTCTACCTGCACGGCAACCGCGGCCAGCTCGCCGCGGCGCTCGGCAACCTGGTGGAGAACGCCGTCAACTACAGCCCGCCCCGCACCCGGGTGGCCATCGCCACCCGCCGGATCTCCAGCGCCGCGGCGCTCGGCGAGGCGGACGGCGAGCTGATCGAGATCTCGGTCACCGACCAGGGCATCGGCATCTCCGAGAAGGACCGCGAACGGGTCTTCGAACGCTTCTACAGGGTCGACCCGGCCCGCTCCCGGCAGACCGGCGGCACCGGCCTCGGCCTGTCCATCGTCAAGCACGTCGCGGCCTCGCACGGCGGCACCGTCTCGGTCTGGAGCGTCGAGGGGCAGGGTTCGACCTTCACCGTGCGCCTGCCCGCCGGCCAGGCGCCCGGTGACGACGAGCTCGACGACTTCGAGTCCGACGACTTCGAGTCGGACGACCCAGCCGCCGACGAGTCCGACGACCGCGGACTCAGCGAATCCCTCGAATCCCGCGAACCCCGCGACGCGCCCGGTGCCGACAACGCCGGGCCCGCCGCGGCACCCCCGACCCTCACCACGGACCGCACCGACCGTACGGCCCGTTCGCTCCCCGCCGGGGAGCGGCAAGTACCCCTGACAAAGACAACCCAGCTTGCCCCGGAGGCCTGATCGTGACCCGAGTACTGGTGGTCGAGGACGAGGAGTCGTTCAGCGACGCCCTCTCGTACATGCTCCGCAAGGAGGGCTTCGAGGTGGCCGTCGCCGCGACCGGCCCCGACGCCCTGGAGCAGTTCGAACGCAACGGCGCCGACCTGGTCCTGCTCGACCTGATGCTGCCGGGCCTGCCGGGCACCGAGGTCTGCCGCCAGCTCCGGGTGCGCTCCAACGTCCCGGTGATCATGGTGACCGCCAAGGACAGCGAGATCGACAAGGTCGTCGGGCTGGAGATAGGCGCTGACGACTACGTCACCAAGCCGTACTCCACCCGCGAGCTGGTCGCCCGGATCCGCGCGGTGCTGCGCCGGCGCGGCGAGGACGGCGGCGCGGGCGAGAACGGCGGCGGCCCGGGCGCCCTGGAGGCGGGCCCGGTCCGGATGGACGTGGACCGGCACGTGGTGACCGTGGACGGCGCCAAGGTCGAGCTGCCGCTCAAGGAGTTCGACCTGCTGGAGATGCTGCTGCGCAACGCGGGCCGGGTGCTGACCCGCATGCAGCTGATCGACCGGGTCTGGGGCGCGGACTACGTCGGCGACACCAAGACCCTGGACGTCCACGTGAAGCGCCTGCGGGCGAAGATCGAGCCCGACCCGGGCGCGCCGCGCTACCTGGTCACCGTCCGTGGCCTGGGCTACAAGTTCGAGCCGTAAACCGCGGGCCGGGGAAGACACGGAAGACCCCCGTCGGCAGTCGCCGACGGGGGTCTTCGCGTTACCGCGACCGCGTCAGTGGGCGGCCGGAGCGGTCGCCGTCGCGGTGGCGCCGGAGACCGGGACGACCGGAGCGCCCGGGGCGGTGGCGCCCGCCGACGCGGTGGCCGGGGCCGACGGGGTGACCGGCGCGCCCGGGACGGTGGCACCGGCGGACGGCGTGGCCGGGGCGGTCGCGCCCGGGGAGGCGGCGCGGGTGGGCGTGGCCGCCGGGGACGGGGTCGGGCCGTAGCCCGTGTACAGCGCCGCGTCCGGGCTCACGGCCGCCTGGGCGTCGACCTTCTGGCCGTCCTTGAACGCGAAGGTGGTGGTGGCGAAGCCGCCGATGTGGACGGAGGCCGAGCTGACGGTGGCGGACGGGTTGCCCTGGCCGCCGAGGATCACCGAGCCGCCGGCCGGCACGACGATGCTGGACTGCGGGGCGCCCGCGGCGTCCGCGAAGGTGGCGGCGGCGTTGCCGACGGTGATCGACTGAAGCTCCGCCGGGGTGCTGGCCGTGTTGGAGATGTTCACGACCACGTTGGCGGGGCCCGTGTAGTCACCCGAGGTGCCGGCCCCGGTGACGAGCACGATGTTGTTCAGTCGAAGGTTCGTCCCCAGGGTCGCCGCGGCGTTGTCCGGCTTGATCTGCAGGGTGTCCGGCGTGGTGCTGGCCGCGCAGGAGGACAGCGAGGCGATGGCGATGGCGGCGATGGCGGCGATGCTGCCGCGTCGAAGGCTGCGGCTCACGGCGGCGGCTACTCCTAGGTCACGTGTCGACAGGTCAGGTTCAGATTATCGACCTCACTTATGCGCTCCTCACGGGGTGGTCCCCGTGTCGCACTCCCGGGGCCCTGCGGGGGCCGTCCGGCCGTACCGCTGGCATGAACGGGTCACCGGAAGGACAAGCTTCGACCAAGATCGAATAACGATCGGATCACGGCCGAAAACGGGGTGAAAGCTCAAGATCCAATCATGGTTGCGGGGGTGTTGCGCAAGGGTTTCGCTCGACGCCGGAACCGCCTCCGACCTGCGGGAAGCCCCTCTCGAACACCGGTCGCAGCACGTCATGGGGGTGGTTGTCAAGCCCCGAGACCGGCCCTGACCTGCGAAAACGCCCTTCGGGTGCGCCGCAAGGCGTGTTATTCTGGAAAGCCACGGAAGGGGTCCTGTCACATGACGTTCAAGGTTGGCGACACGGTGGTCTACCCCCATCACGGGGCCGCGCTGATCGAGGCCATCGAAATTCGCCAGATCAAAGGTGTGGACAAGACCTACCTGGTGCTCAAGGTGCAGCAGGGAGACCTGACGCTCCGCGTGCCCGCCGAGAACGCGGAGTTCGTCGGCGTGCGCGATGTGGTCGGCCAGGAGGGTCTGGACCGGGTCTTCGAGGTGCTGCGGGCACCGTACACCGAAGAACCGACCAACTGGTCCCGTCGCTACAAGGCGAACCTGGAGAAGCTCGCCTCGGGCGACGTCATCAAGGTCGCCGAGGTCGTGCGCGACCTCTGGCGTCGTGAGCGCGAGCGCGGCCTCTCGGCCGGCGAGAAGCGGATGCTCGCGAAGGCGCGCCAGATCCTCGTCAGCGAACTCGCGCTGGCGGAGAACACCAACGAGGACAAGGCGGAGACGCTGCTCGACGAGGTCCTCGCCTCGTAGTGCGGTCGGGCTGCCGCCCATCGCCCACAGCGCCCGGTGCCGGCGCGCCGCTCCCAGGACGGACCGTCCAGGAGTGGTGCAGTGGCACTCCGGGCGCTGAGGCGTGTCCGGACGACGCCCCCCACCCGAGCCGGCCCAGGCCTGCAAGACCGTTTCTGCGCAGCTGTGCGGCGGGCAGTGGACCAGTGGTTCTTCGGAAGGGGCCCCCGCGCCCGCCGGGCACGCCAAGGCCATACCCACTTCGCCGAAGGAGTGAAACCTGAACGCCTCAGGAGCAGTCGCAGCAGCAGTGGTGCCCGCCGCCGGACGCGGTGAGCGGCTCGGGCCCGGCGCCCCGAAGGCCCTGCGGGAACTGGGTGGCGTGCCGCTCCTGGTGCACGCCGTACGGGCCCTCGCCCGCAGCCGGGCGGTCGGCCTGGTCGTGGTCGCCGCGCCCGCCGACGGGGTGGCCGAGGTGGTCGCCCTGCTGGACAGCCACGGGCTGGACGGCAAGGACGTCCGGGTGGTGGCCGGCGGCGCGACCCGCCAGGAGTCGGTCCGGCTGGGCCTGGCCGCGATCCCCGAGGAGGTCGGGATCGTCCTGGTGCACGACGCGGCCCGCCCGCTCGTCCCGGTCGAGGTGGTGGACGCCGTCGCGGCCGCCGTCCGGTCCGGGGCCGGGGCGGTGGTGCCCGCGGTGCCGCTGGCCGACACCGTGAAGCGGGTCGAGCCCAACCCGGGAAACCCCGAGCCGGTCGTCGACACGCCCGAGCGGGCCACCCTGCGCGCGGTGCAGACGCCGCAGGGCTTCGACCGGGCCACCCTGGTGGAGGTCCACGCCAAGGCGCTGGCCGAGGAGGCCGCGGGCGGCGCCGACGCCCCGCCCGTCACCGACGACGCCGGACTCGTGGAGCGCTACGGCGGCACGGTCGTCGTGGTGCCCGGCCACGAGGAGGCGTTCAAGGTCACCCGTCCGTTGGACCTCGTGCTCGCCGAGGCCGTACTCGCCCGCCGGAGGGCCGCCGATGCCTACTGAGCCCCTGATCCCCCGGGTGGGGATCGGCACCGATGTGCACGCCTTCGAGGCCGGGCGCCCGCTCTGGGTGGCCGGACTGGAGTGGCCGGACGCCGAGTTCGGGCTCGCCGGGCACTCGGACGCCGACGTCGCCGCCCACGCCTCCTGCGACGCGCTGTTCTCGGCCGCCGGGATCGGCGACCTGGGCGCCCACTTCGGCACCGACCGCCCGGAGTGGGCCGGCGCCTCCGGGGTGAAGCTGCTCGGCGAGGCGGCCCGACTGGTGCGCGAGGCGGGCTTCGAGATCGGCAACATCGCGGTCCAGGTGATCGGCGTCCGGCCGAAGATCGGCAAGCGGCGGGCCGAGGCGCAGGCCGCGCTGTCCGGGGCGGCCGGGGCGCCGGTCTCGGTCTCCGGCACCACCACCGACGGCCTGGGCCTGACCGGTCGGGCCGAGGGGCTGGCCGCGATCGCCACCGCGGTGGTGTACGAGCGGCGTTGAGCCCGTGCGCTCAACGGTCCTGGAATAACCCGGCGCTGACGGGTGTTCACTGGTCGTCGCGGGGGCTGGGATCGATAGTGTTCGGACCGGGCCCGCGCCGTCGTCCTGCCGGGCTCGTACCGTCGCCGATGAGAAGAGGGAACCCGATGAGTGCGCAACTCTCCGACAAGGCCAGGGAACTGCTCGACGACAAGAGCTTCGCCGTGGTCTCCACGATCCAGCCCGACGGCAGCCCCCAGTCCTCGGTGGTCTGGGTCAAGCGGGACGGCGACGACATCCTGTTCTCCACCGTCCAGGGCCGCCGCAAGCACCTCAACCTGGTGAAGGACCCGCGCGTCTCGATCCTGATCAACCCGGCGGACAGCCCGTACGAGTACCTGGAGGCGCGCGGTTCGGTCACGATGACCACGGAGGGCGGCCGGGAGCTGATCAACGAGCTGGCCGCCAAGTACCGCGGCGTGGACGAGTACACCTGGGACGGTCCGGAGGACGTCCGGGTGGTCGTCCGGCTCTCGCCGCGCAAGGTGGTCGGCAGCATCTGACCGGCGCGGACGTCCGGCGTTTCCCCGGGACCGCACCCTGCCGTTCCCGGGGAATGCCCTGCCGTTCCCCGGTAATGTCGCGGGGCACCCCCCGCTGCCCACTACGCTTGACGCTGTGAGCATTCGTCTGTACGACACCAGCACCCGCCAGGTACGCGACTTCGTCCCGCTTGTACCGGGTTGTGTCTCGATCTACCTGTGCGGCGCTACCGTCCAGTCGGCGCCACACATCGGGCACATCCGGTCCGGCCTCAACTTCGACATCATGCAGCGGTGGTTCGCCTACCGCGGCTACCAGGTGACCTTCGCCCGCAACGTCACCGACATCGACGACAAGGTGATCGCCAAGGAGCGCGAGCTCGGCACGCCGTGGTGGCAGATCGCCTACGAGAACGAGCGCGCCTTCAACGACGGTTACAGCGCGCTCGGCTGCCTGCCGCCGACCGTCGAGCCGCGGGCCACCGGGCACATCCCCGAGATGATCGAGATGATGCAGGGGCTGATCGCCAAGGGCCACGCCTACGCGGCCGACGGCAACGTCTACTTCGACGTGAAGTCGTACCCCGACTACCTCGCGCTCTCCAACCAGAAGCTGGCCGACCTGCGCCAGCCCGAGGGCGAGGGCGAGACCGGCAAGCGCGACCAGCGCGACTTCGCGATGTGGAAGTCCGCCAAGCCGGGCGAGCCGAGCTGGGACACCCCGTGGGGCCGCGGCCGTCCGGGCTGGCACCTGGAGTGCTCGGCGATGGCCCACAAGTACCTGGGCGCGGCCTTCGACATCCACGGCGGCGGGCTGGACCTGATCTTCCCGCACCACGAGAACGAGATCGCCCAGTCCAAGGCCTACGGCGACGACTTCGCCGCCTTCTGGGTGCACAACGCCTGGGTCACCATGGCCGGCGAGAAGATGAGCAAGTCGCTCGGTAACTCGGTGCTGGTCTCCGAGATGGTCCAGCGCTGGCGGCCGATCGTGCTCCGCTACTACCTGGGCGCCGCGCACTACCGCTCGATGATCGAGTACAGCGAGGACGCGCTGCGCGAGGCCGAGGCCGGGTTCGGCCGGATCGAGGGCTTCATCCAGCGGGCCGTCGAGCGCTGCGGCACGGTCGACGCGGCGCCCGAGGTGCCCCCGGCCTTCGCCGAGGCGATGGACGACGACCTCGGCGTTCCGCAGGCGCTGGCCGTCGTGCACACCGCCGTCCGCCAGGGCAACAGCGCCCTGAACGCGGACGACAAGGAGAGCGTGGTGGCGCGACTGGCCGAGGTCCGTGCGATGCTCGGTGTACTGGGCCTCGACCCGCTCGACCCGCAGTGGACCGGGACGGAGCGCGGTGAGGACCTCCACGGTGTGGTCGACTCGCTCGTCCGCCTGGTCCTGGACCAGCGGCAGGCGGCGCGCCAGCGCAAGGACTTCGCCACCGCGGACGCCATCCGCGACCAGCTCGGCCTGGCCGGGCTGGTGATCGAGGACACCCCGTCCGGCCCGCGCTGGACGATCAACAGCCAGTAACCCCATCTGACGATCGGGGTGATGGGTGGGCCGTACCGGACCGGTGCGGCCCTCCCGCATGACGTAGCGCATGCCGTCGGCCGCCGCCGCACCGAGCGGGGCGTCCGGGCATGCCGGACAGACAGGAAGTACAGCCATGGCCGGCAACAGCCAGCGCAGGAACCGCCGCAACCCCGGATCGAAGAAGGGCGCGTCTGTCGGTACCGGCGGGCACAGCCGGAGGGCACTGGAGGGCAAGGGCCCGACCCCGCCCGGTGAGGCGCGCAAGGGCCACCCCAAGCAGCGGGCCGCCAACGCCGCGCTCAAGCGCGAGCGGGACGCCAAGGCCCGGGCCGGCATGCGCCGGGCCGGCGCCGGCGGTCGCGGCGGTCGCGGTGGCGCGGGCAGCGCCGAGCTGGTCTTCGGCCGCAACTCGGTGGTCGAGGCGCTGCAGGGCGACGTCCCGGCCAACGCGCTGTACGTCCAGCAGTTCATCGACACCGACGACCGTGTCCGCGACGCCTTCCAGGCCGCCAACGAGCGCGGCATCCCGCTGATGGAGGCCCCGCGGCCCCAGCTGGACCAGATGACCGGCGGGATGAACCACCAGGGCCTGGTGCTTCAGGTCCCGCCGTACGAGTACGCCCACCCCGAGGACCTCCTGGCCGACGCCGCCGACGCCGGCCAGGACGCGCTGATCATCGCCCTGGACGGAGTCACCGACTCGCGCAACCTGGGCGCCGTGGTCCGCTCCGCCGCCGCGTTCGGCGCGCACGGCGTGGTCATCCCCGAGCGCCGCGCGGCCGGCATGACCGCCGGTGCCTGGAAGACCTCCTCCGGTGCCGCGGCCCGACTGCCCGTCGCCCGCGCCACCAACCTGACCCGGACCCTGGAGGCCTACCAGAAGGCCGGCCTGATGGTGGTCGGCCTGGCCGCCGACGGCGAGGCCGAGCTGGGCGACCTGGAGCTGCTGACCGGCCCCGTGGTGATCGTCGCGGGCAGCGAGGGCAAGGGCCTGTCCCGGCTGGTCTCGGAGACCTGCGACATGCGGGTGCGGATCCCGATGAGCGGTCTGACCGAGTCGCTGAACGCCGGTGTCGCGGCGGGCATCGTGCTCTACGAGGCCGCGCGGCTGCGCGCCAAGCGCTGAGCACGGCGGGCGTCCCGCCCGCAGGGGATCTTCCGAATTCCCCGTGATCCGAGTGGAAAGCGATCGGGCCCGACCAGGTCCGATCGCTTTTCTCATGATCACTTCAAGTATGCGCCGGACATCCACCCGGGAGAGTGTCCTAAGCGGCCGTCACCCGGTTAGACGGGCGTGGACGTGGACACCAGAACACCTCGGCGCCCCCTGTTCGGCGGCGGCAGCACCGGGATAGACGCGGGCCCAGGGCTCGACACCGTCAAGGTGCCGTCGGACCCCGCGCGCCTCAGCAGCACCCAGGCGAGCTTCAAGCTCCGGTTCGGCGCCCCGGTGGCGCCGCTGATCGAGGCCCCGGCCGGACTGCTGTCCACCGGCGCCGCGTTCGGCGACCCGTACGCCAGTCAGGGCCTGATCCGCCGTCCGCTGGTCACCCCGCAGGTCGTCGTACCCGCCTCCGCCGTCCCGGCGCTGGCCGGGGCCGGCGGCGGCGCACCCCGCCGCAAGGGCCGGGTCACCGCCGTCACCTGGACCGGCCAGGCGGCCCCCGGGGACCTCGCGGCCACCCGGCTGCTGGAGGCGGTGCGGACCAACGGCTCCCCGGCGGGCATCGACCTCGACGAGGACACCCAGGTGCTCCCGGCCTACGCCGGCGCCCGGACCGTCCCCCGCCAGTCGCGCGAGGGTACCGGCACCGCCACCGACGCGGGAGTCGGCCCGGTCGGCGAGCCGCACGGCTGGACGCCCAGCGGCGAACTGCCCGAGGTCTGCGCCGCCGACGCCGGGGGCAGGCAGCCCTGGTACCCCGGCCGCCGGGTCGACCTGGGCCTGGTGCTGCTCCCGCTGCGCGCCGTGCTCGGCTCGCTCTCCGTCTACGCCGGGTTCAGCAAGCTCTGCGACCCGGTCTACTTCGACGGTGGCGAGCGCGGCTCGATGGTGCGCTGGCTCTCCTCGCTGCACCCGTGGAAGGTCGCCGAGCCGCTGCTCGCCTTCGCGATGGCGCACCCCGTCGGCTCCGGCCTGGTGGTGTCGTTCACCGAGATCGTGGTCGGCGTGCTCACCGTCCTCGGCCTCTGGCAGCGGCTCGCGGCCGGAGCGGCGATGCTGCTCTCCGCCGCGCTGCTGTTCACCGTCAGCTGGCGGGCCGTGCCGGTCTACGACACCCCCGACCTGATCTTCCTCGCGGCCTGGAGCCCGCTGCTGATCGCCGGGGCGCCCTTCGCCTCGCTCGACGGGCGGCTCAACCTGGAGGCGTGGCGCCGGATCGGCCCCGGCGCACCGGGCGCCCTGCGCCGCCGGGTGCTGCGCCGGGGCGCGGTGGTCACCACCGTCGTGGTCGGCCTGACCCTGGTGCTCGGCTCGATGCTGGGCGCGGCCGTCCGCACCGGGGCCCGGCCGCACCAGGCACCGGGCCGTCCGGCCACCGACTACGGCACCCCGGTCTGGCCGTCGGGCAGCCCGTCCGGCGCCCCGGGCGGACAGGGCACGTCCACCACGCCCCCGCCCGCTGCCACGCACCCGGCCACCCCGACGCCGAGCGCCACCACGCCCGCCACGGCCCCCGCCAAGTCGGCGGGTGCCTCGCCCAGCGGCAAGCACTCCGGCAGGGCCGAGAGCGGCGGCTCCTCCTCGGCGCCGTCCGCCCCGTCCGCCGGGTCCGGCTCCGCACCGGCCCAGCGGCCCCCGGCCCCCGGAGGCTCGGGCACGGCGCCCAAGCCCAGCCCGAGCAACGGCTCCGGACTGCTCGGCGGGGTGCTGGGCAGCGGGCCGGTGCTGGGCAGCGGTCCGCTGACAGACCCGTCCGGTGGGCAGTCCTCCCGTCCGGGGACGCCGACGGCCACCTGAGGCCGCCGGACGCGCTACGGCCGGGTGCTCCGTGGGGGAGCGCCCGGCCGTAGCGCTGTTGCCTCCCCCTCCGCCTCGCCCTCCGTCTCGCCCTCCGCCTTCGTCACTGGGCGCTGTCGCGGTAGGCGGCGAGCTCCTTGGCGGCCTCGGTGAGGTCCTTCGCGGTGTCGATGGCGCGCCAGTACACGCCCAGCGCCAGCTGGTAGCCGGCGAGCCGCTTGCCGCGGGCGAGCTGGGGGAAGGTGGTGCGCTCGTGGTCGCCCACGTCCGGCAGCAGCTCGGCGAACTCCGGGCTGAAGACGTACAGGCCGGCGTTGATCAGGAAGGGCGAGGGCGGGGCCTCGATGAAGTCCAGCACGTTGCCGAACTGGTCGGTCTCCACGGCGCCCCACGGGATCCGCGGCCGGGCCAGCGCGAGCGTCGCGACGGCGTCCCGCTCGTGGTGGAAGGCGGCCATGTCGCGCAGGCTGAAGCGGGTCCAGATGTCGCCGTTGGTGGCGTACCAGGGCTCGTCCGGGCGCGGCAGCGCCTTCGCCGCGAGCTTCAGGCCGCCGCCGCGTCCCAGCGGCTCGGCCTCGACCACCGTGCGGACCCGCAGCGGCAGGTCCGCACGGTCGAGCCACTCCTCCAGCACGTCGGCGAGGTGGCCGCAGGACACCACGACGTCGGTGACGCCCTCGGCGGCCAGCCAGGCCAGCTGGTGGCCGAGGATCGGGATGCCCGTCCCCGGGATCTCGACCAGCGGCTTGGGGCGGTCGTCCGTGTAGGGGCGCAGCCTGGAGCCCTGGCCGCCGGCCAGGATCACGGCCTGGGTGACGGGCGTCGTGGTCGGCCGGGGCTGGTGGGGCGCCGGGGATGCGGGGTCGGCGGTGGGGCCGGAGTCAGCGGTCATGCCTGAACAATAGGACGCCGGGCGGGGGTTGACGCCGTCCGTGGGTCAGAGACTGTGGTCCGACGGCGATCGGGCGATCGGGCGGTCGCTGCGAGCCGATCGCTGTCAGCCGACGGCCGGCAGCCCATGACTGCCGGCCGGTGGCTGTCAGCCGGTGGCTGTCAGCCGGCGACGCCGGCCGCGAAGGAGCCGTCACAGACCGGGCGGGCGAAGGAACGGGCTCGCTGGACGTCGCCCTGGTACTTGCGCACCGCGGCCTTGCCCAACTCGGTGGCCAGCGAGGTGCAGTACGGCGTCAGCGAGGGCTGCTCGCGCATCGAGCGCTCGAGCAGGTCCAGCGCGGCCGACGGGTTCTTGGCGCGCAGTTCGTCCAGCAGCGCCACCCGCAGCGAGTCCTGCGGGGCGAGCCCGTCCGTCTTGCCGGCGGCGGTGGCGGAGCGCCCGATCCCGGCGCCGTCGCCGCTGGACGCCGCCACGACCTGCTGGTCGAGCCCGGTCGGTGGGGCCCACGGGACCCGGGTCACGGCGAGGGTGCCGGTGGTCACCAGGACGACCGGCAGGGTCAGGGCGACGGTCTGGCCGATACGGCGTACAAGCTGCTTCACCCTCAGGAGAGTAGCGGTGGGTGCGGGCCGGATCGCCCTCCGTTACACCATCGAGTGACAGGTGTCCGGGTTCGTCCTCGCGCCGGGTTGACGCGGGGGTGTGACGCGGGGGTGTACGGACGGAGCCCGCCGGACCGGAAGGGGTCCGACGGGCTCCGTCGCGCGTGCCGGCTGCCTCAGGCAGCGGGTGCTCAGTCGCAGACGCTCAGGCGCACGCCGCTGCTGGTGGCGAAGACGTGGGTCTCCTGGGCGATCGGCACCACGTGGATGGTCTCGCCGCGGGTCGGGATCTGGCGGCCGGGCACCCGGACGACCAACTCCTTGTCCACGCCGCCGATCTGGGTGGTGCCGTAGACGAAGCCGTCCGAGCCGAGCTCCTCGACCACGTTCACCGTCACCGCGACGCCCTCGATGCCGCCGGCGTCGACGATCTGGAAGTGCTCCGGGCGGATGCCGACGATCACCGTCTTGTCGGCGCCGGCCCCGGCCAGGTTCTCGCGCGAGATGTTGACCACCGAGCCGCCGAACTTCACGCCGCCGTCGACCAGCGGCACCTCGACCAGGTTCATGGCCGGCGAGCCGATGAAGCCGGCCACGAACAGGTTGGCGGGCTTGTCGTACATGTTGCGCGGGGTGTCGACCTGCTGCAGCAGACCGTCCTTGAGCACCGCGACCCGGTCGCCCATGGTGAGCGCCTCGGTCTGGTCGTGGGTGACGTACACGGTGGTGATGCCCAGGCGGCGCTGGAGGCCGGCGATCTGGGTACGGGTCGAGACGCGGAGCTTGGCGTCCAGGTTCGACAGCGGCTCGTCCATCAGGAAGACCTGCGGCTGGCGGACGATCGCGCGGCCCATCGCGACGCGCTGGCGCTGACCGCCGGAGAGCGCCTTCGGCTTGCGGTCCAGGAAGTCGGTGAGGTCGAGGATCTTCGCCGCCTCCTCGACCTTGGTGCGGATGTCCGCCTTGTTCACGCCGGCGATCTTGAGCGCGAAGCCCATGTTCTCGGCGACGGTCATGTGCGGGTAGAGCGCGTAGTTCTGGAACACCATGGCGATGTCCCGGTCCTTCGGCGGCAGGTGGGTGACGTCCCGGTCACCGATCCGGATCGCACCGCTGTTGACGTCCTCCAGACCGGCCAGCATGCGCAGGCTGGTCGACTTGCCGCAGCCCGACGGGCCGACCAGCACGAGGAACTCGCCGTCCGCGATCTCCAGGTCCAGCGCGTCCACCGAGGGCTTGGTGGCCCCCGGGTAGATGCGGGTCGCCTGGTCGTACGTGACAGAAGCCATGGTCGTTCTCTCCTTCACCGGCAGGAACGTGCCGGACGATCCGAGTAAAGGGGGGTTCGTTCGTCTTCGTCGGTCCGTCAGTGGTCTGAACCACTAATCGAACCGACTCCCGGCGACGCTACCTGCGCTTCCGTCGCTTGTCAGCCCCTCCCCGTCCCGATTTCGGCATCGGTTCCATCACGCCCGCCCCGCGCCCCGCCCCACGCTCCATCCCGTGCCCACCCCGTCCCTTCCCCGTTCCCGCCCGCCCCGTCAACCCCCGGATATCCCCCCACCCCGCCACCCCGGCCCGGTAGACTGCCCCCGGTGCCGCCGTGATCCTTCGCGGACGGTCACCGTGCCTCCTTAGCTCAGCTGGCCAGAGCACCGCTCTTGTAAAGCGGGGGTCGTCGGTTCGAACCCGACAGGGGGCTCTGCGCGCCGCCCCGGATGAGCTGCAGCTTTGGCCGTCTGGGGGCTTCACTACCGGCCTCGGACGACTCGTCCGGGGCCGTTTGCGTGAGCGATGCGTGAGCGGACGCCGTAGTCGGGGCTGATGCGGCGGTGGACTGGGCGTCCTTGCGCGGCTTGATGGCCCTCGGGACGAGGCGGGCAGCTGCCTCGGCGATGGCCCGGTCGACCTGCGGAAGCAGGGTCGTGTAGGTGTCCGAGGTGATGCCGATCGAGGAGTGGCCGAGCATCTCCTTGATCGAGTGCAGGTCCGCTCCCGCTGCGTGAGCGAGGCTCGCCGCGCCGTGTCGGAGGTCATGTAGGCGGATCGGCGGGAGGTCGATCTCCTCGTACAGCTCGCGAAACCGGTCGGTGACGGCCATGGGGTGTAGCCACTCGCCGTTCTCCTTGGTGAAGACGCGGCCGGTCTCGACCCAGGCGGTGCCCCACCTCTCGCGGTCGGCGTGCTGCTGGAGGCGGTGCTCCTTCAGGACGGCCACCGTGTCGGAGTCCAGCGCGATTGTGCGGGCCCCGGCATCGGTCTTCGGGTCGTCCTCGTAGACCTCCCAGCCGTCCACGACCAACTGCTTAGCCACGGTGAGAAGTTCGGACTTCAGGTTGGTGTCGGCCCACCGCTGGCCGCATGCTTCGCCGCGCCGGAGTCCTCGGAAGGTGACCAGGTGGAACAGCGCGTAGAGGCGGTCGGTGGTGGCATGGTCGAGGAAGGCGCCGGTCTGCTCCGGTGTCCAGACCATCACCGGGGACGGCTTCTCGCCGGTGAGCTCCCAGTGCTCGATTCGCTCCTCGGTCCAGACGAGCGGCTTGGGCCGCTTGCCGGCCTCCAGCTCGACGTGCGAGGCCGGGTTGAAGGTGATGATCTGCCGCCTGATTGCTGCGTTGAGGGCAGCACGGAGGGTAGAGCGGATCCGCTGGCGACTGGAGGCGCTGACGGGCCGCCGGAAGGGCTTCATGTCGGCGATGGCGGCCTTGAGCGCCTTGCGCCGGGCGCGGAACTCCCGGCCCTTCCATGGGATGCGGGAGAGGTCATCAATCGCCGCCTGCCGCTGGGCGTTGGCCTCGGCGATCTCGACGTTCGCCTCGTCGATGGCCGCGAACATCTCCTCCAGGTGCGTGACCCGGAGTCGGTCGAGGCGGATGTTGCCGATCCGCGGCTTGATGTGGCGCCGGATGCTGCTTTCGTCCCGGCTGATCGCGGTGGCCCGGCCGCGCTTCCCGGCGAGCCAGAGGTCGAGCCACTCGCCGACGGTGAGCCGATTCTGGAGGTCCTGCCCGGAGGAGAGCCGGCGCCGGGTCTCCTCGACGTCGGGCAGCGGAGCCTTCTCGTCCGCGACCTTCTCCAGCAGCTCGGCTATCTGTGCGAGGCCCTCGAGGTCGTCCGAGTCCGGGATGTGCAGCAGCGCGCGGACCTGGTCGAGATCGCCCTGGGCGGCCTTGAGCGACTGGTAGCCGGAGCGGTTGAAGGCTCGGCGCGAGCCGTCCGGGCGGTTGGGCAGCTCCTGGCGTATCGCGTAGGAGCCGTGCTTGCGGCTGGAGAGCTTGGGGCACGACTTGCCGAGAGGCTTGCCTGTGTCGGTGTCGCGGCAGTAGCAGCGGTGGTAGGTGGAGCCCTTCAAGGCGGTCCTTCCTATGCGTCGTTGGTGGGGTTGTCTTCCTCGTCGAGGAACACGAGGTGGCTCGGAAGCGGGGGAGGGGTCAGGCCCCACTCGCGCAGTCGGGCTCGGACCGGCAGGAGCTCCGAGCGGACGGCTTGGACCAGCAGGTCGACCTTCGCGTCAGATCCGGGCGGCCAGACCTCTCGTCCAGGGAGGAACTGGAGCTGCCAGGCCTCGTGGTGGCTGGTTCGGAGGCCTTCCTCTCTCCTGGCGTACGTGCGGAACAGGGCTGCGTCCCCAGTCGCGTGATCCACGTCCTCGCCGACGAACCACCTGAAGGCCGTCCACGGGTCCGAACGCTCGGAGGGGAGGTGCTCCACACTGCTACGTCCGCCAAGGGGGAAGACCAACGCGGCAGGGGGCGTCTCGACGGCCTTGGCGAGTACGAGGAGCTCGGGAACGGTCAGGGTCAGCCGCCGTCCTGACTCCCAGTTCGCAATGACGTTGCGGGGGATGGGGTGGCCCAGGCTCTCGCAGGCGTCCGCGAGGTCCTGCGCGGTCATTCCCAGCTCCTTCCTGGCCCTGCGGACCTCGGCGATCACGGCTTTCGTGATCCGGGCCGCCCACTCTTCCATTCCATCTTGTGTCATATCGACACTTTATGTCCGCGCATTCTGTTCCTCGATCCGGCGACCCGCCGGGCGTGCCGATGAATGGAGACAGCTGTGCGAACCGAAACCGCGAGCCAGGAGACCGTGGGCATGAGCCGGGCTGAGCTGCTCGCGCTGCCGGCTGCCATTGACCTGGACACCGCGAACCGGGCGATCGGCCTTGGCCGTAGCAAGGGCTACGAGCTGGCGCGTCGGGATGCCTACCCCTGTCGAGTCCTGCGGCTGGGCAAGAAGTACCGCGTCATCACCGCCGATCTGCTTCGCCTGCTGGGCATCGGCCTGCCGGTCGAGGGCGGTATCGGCGACGTGGCATGACGGCGTCGTGGGCATGCGGCGCATGCGGCTGTCTGCCGTGGGCGGACTGCCCGGCTGAACGGTGGATCTTCCGCAGAGGCGGTCGTAACGTCGCGGTCGCCCGCAGGTCGATGAGGCCGCAACGCGGCTTGTCTGCCTGCGCGTTGATGCGCACCGCGTCGCAGATGCGGTCAGGCATGCGACGGCCCCCGGTGCTACCAACACCGAGGGCCAGGCGAAGTCCCCAGATCAGGCAAACCATTCGAACCGGTGGCGCGCGATTTGCAGGTCGTGCGCCTCAGCGAGGAGCTTCACCATGGACTCTACTTCTCCGCAGCCCATACCGGGAAGCCCGAAGTCGAGCTGGCCCGCCACCGCGATCCCCGGTCAGCCCGGTCAGTACCGCCCGGCGACCGGTCAGAACGTCGGACTGACCGGCGACGCTGACCGGAACTCCGCCGGGCTGACCGGGGTGACCGACGTGACCGCCGACCAACCGGTCAGTGACCCGGTCATCAGTCCGGGCACTGGCCTCACCCTGCCCACAGCCTGTGGACAGAATGACCGGCCGACGGTCGAGGCTGAGCCCGACGAGCGGGTGACCCAGTCAGATGACCGGGTTGCCCTTGATGGGGTGACCGGCGACACCGACGGCCCGGTCACCCCGGTCACGCCGGGCGCGGACCTGCTGACCGAACTTCGGTCAGCCATCGCTCGGTTCGTCATCCTGCCGTCCGAGCATGCCCTTGACGCGGTGACCTTGTGGGTGGCCGCCAGCCACCTGCAGCCCGCGTGGCAGCACGCTCCGCGCCTGGCGGTCATCGGTCCGGCCAAGCGGTGTGGAAAGTCGCGGCTGCTCGATGTGATCACCGAGACCTGCCACGATCCGCTCATCACGGTCAACGCGTCCTCGGCAGCCATCTTCCGGTCGATCACCAGCAAGCCACCGACCCTGCTGGTGGACGAGGCTGACACCCTGTTCGGCAGCGTCAAGGTGGCCGAGAAGAACGAGGACCTGCGCGGCCTGCTGAACGCAGGTCACCAGCGCAACCGGCCCACGCTGCGGGTGTCCGGCCCAGACCACAAGGTGATGAAGTTCCCCACCTTCGCCATGGCGGCCCTCGCCGGGATCGGAGATCTCCCAGACACGATCATGGACCGGTCGGTGGTCATCCGTATGCGCCGCCGTGCACCGGGCGAGCGCGTCGCCTCGTTCCGCTCCGAGCGGGACACCCCGGCCCTGCACAGGCTGCGCGACCGCTTGCACGCGTGGCTGGCACCCCTGGTCGACATGGCAGCCGAGCTGGAGCCTCCCATGCCCGTCGAAGACCGGGCCGCAGACACCTGGGAGCCCTTGATGACCGTCGCCGACCTCGCCGGAGGCGAGTGGTCCGTCCGCGCCCGTGCCGCCTGCCGAGCCATGACCGCGCACGAGTCTGGACAGGACGAAGACGGCGGCCTGAAGTCGAGGATCCTGGTCGACATCCGGCGAGTCTTCGCCGCCGGCGGCAACCCGGACGCCCTGTCCACCGAGCACATCCTGACCGCTCTGAAAGCCGACAGCGAGGCTCCGTGGGCCGAATGCGGACCCACCGGGCTGAGCGCACGGGGCCTGCAGCTCCTGCTCAAGGACTACGGCGTCAGCTCGGCGAACATTCGCTTCGACCGCGACACCCAGCGCAAGGGCTTCACCCGAAACAGTTTCCTCGACGCCTGGAGCCGCTACTGCCCTGAACCAGCCGAGCAGTCCGCCGGGACCGGCCGCTGACCCTCCACCACCCGTACCACCCGTCCCCGCCCAGCTCAGAGCGGGGACGGGTCTCTTCCCCGCAACGAGTCCAACCGTCCCGACACCGCTACCCGTACCGGCCTGACCAGGCGTGCAACGAGTGGGACGACTGCAACGCCACCACGGCATCCAGGGGCACCTCGATGGACAGGCCGTCGGGGGTGACCTGACCAATGCCGCAGGCGGAGCAAGTTGTGGGGTAAGTCATCCTTACCCGGGCAACCCGCTCCTGGCGGAGCAAGTTGTCGCGTACGACGGTCCTACGGCCGTCGCACGCACTTGCTCCGCCAGGAGCGCGAGGCCGAACGGAACGGTGGCTGCACGAGGGCGCGCAGTCACCAGCGGTACCTCCCGACTCGGAGGGCACCGAGGGAGGGATCGCTTGCAACAGTCGAGTCGATCACGGGCGGCCAGCCCGAAAACGATCACATGATGCCTCTGACCCTACTCAGCCGGCGTGCCCTTCGAGCCGGGCAGTGCCGGATAGCCGATCTGCTCAACGTCCTCTGCGATGTCGGACAGGGTCACATCCGGATTCAACGACGAGATGACGCTCTGTGTGAGTGGTTGCAGGGCAAGGACGTGGCGGACGGCCTCAATGTCCAGGTCCAGCTCATAGACCTCCTCGATAAAGCCTTGGTATGCCTCGGCCGTCCCTTCGAGCAAGAGCCCAAACAGCCACTCGGCGCCGTCGGCGTCCTCCATGTCCTCGTTCGGGACATCGACATTGCCGCATTTCCATTCGGAATCGATGTGCTCGCGCCACAAGCAAGCCGTCGCTCGTGGCAGTCCGTTGTGGTCGGCGAAAGCAGGTTCCTCCACGTACGAGCGGAAGACCGCCGGGACCGATTCGAAGAGTCCAGGCCACGGAGCCGGCGGCGTCACGCGGTAGGCGCTCATCGGCGATTCGTGATCAGACGCCTGGGCGTAAGCCCCAGCCGCCGAGAAGGCGATGGCGTAGTCGTTGCCGGCGCCGTCTCGCATCGAGGCCATCTCCTCGGTCGGAGACCACCGCGAGTCGAACGAGTAGTACCGGTACTCCCACTCGGGGCTGATGATGGCGTCCAACATCGCCAACGCCTTTGACCGATCGCGGACGGTTTCGATGTCTGGCAGCTGCTTGATCACTTCATAGACGGACACAGAGGTATCCAAGCCGATCCCACCGACAGCGCTCACGGTCAGCGCCGGGGCGCGGCCAGTGCACGTGGCAGACTCGGGTGCTCGGCGATCCCGAACAGAGACATCGGGCATTCCCCCCGATTGGTGGACACGACCAGAGGCTACGGTTCCGCAGTGAGGGGAGTGTCAGCGGGCCTTGGTACATGTGGGCCATGACTGATCTTGTGACGATCCATGAGGTCGCCCGGCGGCTTCCACCGATCGAGGCGCTGAGGGACCTGTGCCAGGTGCTCGCGGCTCTCGACATCGTCCAGTACCCCGCCTCACATGGTTACCGGGACCAGAACTTCGAGCGCGAGTGGCGCCCAGGCGCGGCGGCCGCGTCCATGCGCACGGGCAGCGGCGACGGGTACCTGGTCGCCTTCACCGTGGACGGAGCGATCATCCTGGGCTTCGACCACGAGTCGGAGATGAGTCCCTACTCCTTCGAACCGCTTCGTTCGTGGCCGGGTGTCCTGGAGAACGTGCCGGCGGAGTTCGCCCGGTTCATCTCAGAGCCCCCGGACTTCATGGACGACGACGTACCGCTGGTCACCGCGTGCACCTGGCGGGCGGCCGATGGTGATCGATGGCGCACGGGGGCTGACATCGTCTTCCCCGACTGCGGGCACAACGAGCCCGACGGCGCCGGCTGGCTGTTCGCGCTCCTCATCGACCCGAGGCCGGAGGCCTACGTCCGCGATCGGCAGGCATATGGCAGGAACCTCCCGGTCGAAGCGGTCCGTCACATGTACGAACTCAAGCCGCTGACCCACGAGATCGCCAGGTCGTTGAACCCAGAAGCCCCCTTCGAAGACACGCTGGCGGAGCTGGAGCAGATCGGTTACCCGATCGACCGGACGTCGAGGTAGCGAGTAAGTGCTGGTGGCGACGACTGGACGGGCTGCGGATTCCATGCCGTGGTCGCAGGTCGTGATGGTGCCCGAGTGCTCGCGCGAAACAGAGTGGTGGCCAGGCACCGCGAGCGGGATGCTGGCCAGCGATGAACGACTTCATGTATGCCGATCCGGCCACGCTAGAAGGCCAACTGCAGCGCGGCCGGGGCCTCGGAGCTCACTCTGCGCTGGCCGCCCCCGGCGCCGCTGACCTCGTGTACGAGTGCGTCATCACGGACAGCCGCTGGGACAGGCAGACCGAGCACCGCGACTCGTACCTTGCCCGGTTGGTCCACCGACTTGACCTGCCGCTGGCGCCGATCGAGCGGCACCTGTTCGCCCACGACGACGATGACCCGCAAGAGGTCGAGCCGGCGCTGCAGGTGCTCGCGCTGCTTCCGTTCGTCGGCCGGGTCGATGCGGTGTCGGTGCTGCGGCGCTACGCGATTGAAGGGCGGCACTGGGCCTCGGCGTTGGAGGCGATCGGGTGGGGCGGGGGCTGGAAGATCTCGGGAGTCTGGACCGGGCTCGACGAGGACGTCATTGCCCGCCGTGACGATGCCCAGCTGGCCGCCCACACAGCCGGAGGGGAGCCGTGGACATCCTGGGCGCGGACGCAGCCGCGGATCCGCCGCATCCTCGACGAACGCACCTCCCGTCGCTCGGGGCGGATGGTCCGGCCTCCTGACCCGCGCAGTTGTGTCGAGCTCAGCGCAGCAGAGTTGGTCGGGCTCATCGGTGCGGACACCAGCCGTGACCGGCGCTCGGCCCTGCAGGAACTGAGCAGGCGCGGTGACCTCGTCGTGCTCGACCTCGCCGAGGACGTTGGCCTGCGCAACGCCGCCGGATGGACACCCGGCATGCCTCAGGCGCTGAACCACCTCGGGGCCGCAGCCGTCGCTCGAGCACGCACCTGGACCCGCAGCGGCGACGCGACTCTTGAGCAGCTTGCCGTCGGGGTCCTGTCCGACTTCGGAGACCGTGACGACTACCCCTACCTGCTGAACGAACTCACCTCGGCCACCGCTGCAGGCGCATGGTGCGCGGCCGAGTCGCCGGCCAAGGGTCTCGGACGGCTCCGCATCGCGGAGGCCACCGACGCCCTCGTCCACGCCTGGGAAACGACCGTCCACTCCTATGCCCGGGAAGCGTTCCTTGAAGGCTTGCGTGGCTGTGCGCCCGACACGGCGGACAACTACGCCGTGGAAGGACTCGACGACTGTGAACCGTGCGTCCAGCAGGCCGCGTCCGCCGCCGCGCCGGACACTGCGTACGTCCGGACCCGGCTCCGCGAGCTCTGCGACGACCCACTCGCCCCGGAGATCCACGAGGCCGTGCGTCAGCGCCTCATGCAGCTCACAGTTTCAGGATCCGCCCGATGACCTCGCCAAAGCTCACCGCCGACGAACTCGAGACGACCGTCCAGTCGCTCATCGGCCGACGGATCGACAGAGTGCTCTACTACGACCTCCCCTCCTACGGAGCGTCAGACGTTGACTGGGACTTCGACGAATGGCACGACGTCGTGATGGGTGCCGAGCTCACCATCGACAATGGTGCGACCTACTCGGCGAGCTGGGACAACTCCTTCTCCCACTACGGCACCGAGCTGGTGCAGGCGTCGATGGGCCACTACCTGCTCAACATCGGCGAGGCCGACGGGCCTCGGGTATGGGAGGTCACCGATCACCCCCGGTGGCGCGTGCTGCTCGCTGATCCGGTCGCGGACGCGAAGGTGGTCTGGGACCAGGATCCGCGAGCTGAGAACCACAGGGTGCCGCTCGCGATCCACCTGGCCTTTCCGGCCGGCGACGTCTGGCTGATCGCAGGCCGCTCGGCCACCTGGCCCCCCGATGGGACGTTCCATCTCGGCACCGACGACCTCATCGTCGGATTTACCTGGGAGTTCGCCGACCATCTCGGAGTCGCGTAGTAGCGAGGTCGTAGCCGACGTGGCTGCGTCCCAGTCGAGGACGTTGTACAGCCGCGCCGGGCGGGCGAGCCCTGTACGGCCGACATCGCAAAGCGGTGCAACACCGCGGGGGCGCTCAATCTCAGCCGCGTGGCGGTGGACCAGTGGCCCCGGCGGAGCAAGTTGTCGCATTGGATATCCCAACGCGACCGGCCCGCCCAGAAGGGCGAGCCTACCCTGGGGGTGGCTGCACGAGGGCGCGCAGCCACCTGCAGGCGCGGGCGCGGCAAAGTCGGCCTCTGGCCCGCCCACCCACCGGCGCTGTGTCCGGTGCGACCTGGCTACCCGAGCTGCAGCAGGTGCTCCAGTCGATGCCGTAGTGGCTCCTCCAGTTCGAGGTTGTCTCCGCGCGTTGTGGTCTGCAGGAGCTCAGTGATGACCACGAGCTCGGCGAACCGTCCGGTCGGCGTGTTGAGAATGTGGCCGAGGCGCTGGAGGACATCGGCGGCAGCCTCGGGGACGAGGAGGCTGTAGGCGTGTAGAAGGGCTGCGTCGTAGCCTGCGGGGGCGATGCCCCAGCCTTCCCAGTCGAGCACTGCGAGCGTCGGGCTGGTGAGGTTGGCCCAGTGCAGGTCGCCGTGGGCCGTCGTCCAGGCCGGGACGGTGGTGTCGATGGGGATTCCCAGGTATCGAGGCATCGCCCGGTCCAGGTACTCCTGGCGGACTGCCACCCGGTCACTGGGCAAGGTGGCGATGGCGTCGAGAGCGGTGCTGAGAGTGCCCCACCAGGTGTCGTCCAGGTCCGGCACCGCACGGAGGATGGGCTCGTGGATGGTGACAGTGGGGGCGGTCACCTTGTCGTACAGCTCCGCCAGGTAGCCATACTCGCCCTCAGCCCAGGTACGGCGCTCCCGCAGACGTGGGCGGGGCACCGCAGGAGGCATCGAGCGTTCTGCCTCCTGCGGTCCGTCCCAGAGCTTGCCGCTGGCCTTGTCGGCCGGTGCGGACACTAGCCGGAGCCAGCCGTCACCGGATGACGTGGCGACCGGGCGGCTGAGCGTGCGCCCGCGCCAGCCCCATGCCTCGCGCGAGCCGATCGGCGTTGCGTAGAGCGCCACCGTGGCGGCGGCGTGCATCTGGCGCATCCGTTCGGCGGTGTCCGGCTCAGGTTCCGAGTACATCCGTGATCCTTCGCAGCACGTCCGGAGACAACGGCGGCCGGGCGACGGCGTCGGCGGCCTGCCTCCAGTGTTGCGGGTTTCCCGTCGACAGGAGCACGCGCTTCACACCGGGGGCTGAGGCGACGACGGCCAGAGCCGCCTGGGCGGGTGTGATGCCGGAGCTGATCAGGTCGGACAGCTCGCGGGTGACCGTGCCGGGGATCTCACCGCCGTGCAATGGGGCGGAGGTGAACACCTCCAGCCCTGCCTTCAGGGATTCGGCCAGCACGCCGTACCCGTCGAGGCCCTGGGCGACCGGCGCGAGGTGGACGAGGGAGACGGGGAGCTGGACGGCCCGCAGGTGGTGCTGCGGGCCGCCGGCCTTGGTCGCGAGTTCGAGCAGGGTGGGTACGTCGAAGAGCCCGCTGCTGAAGCCGCGCCACGTCGCCACCCCGTAGGCCCTGATGGTCTGTTGGCTGCACGCCTCCTCCAGGGCAAGGAAGGCGGTGTAGAGCCGGTCGGTGATCTCGCTCTCCTGGCAGCCGTGTTCCGGATTGTGCAGGAACACCAGGTCAGGAGTGCGGCCGAGCATGCGCTTGCTGCGGGCGAGCTGCCAGGCGATGTAGTCCGGGGCGAGGCAGTGCCCGCGCTCGGCATCATCGGCGGACAGCGCTCCGGCGCGCACGCCGATGCGCTTGGCGCTGGGCGGGACGAAGCCGACCTTCGTGGAGACCCGCAGGTGCGGGTAGGCGGCAAGGACTGGGGCGAGCGACGTCTCCGCCCGGCCGCTCTCGTAGTTGGGCGCTGTGTCCACCCAGTCGGCGCCACGGGACGCGGCCATCAACGCGGCCTCGGCCACGTCGAGACAGCGATAGGTGCCGAGACCAAGCCGGGCGGTCATTGCCCACCCCCGATCGCGGCGACCTGGCCGTCGACCAGCTCCGTCACGAGGCCGGCCGCTTGCGCGAGAGTGATGCCAGCGGCCTGCGCGAGATCGGCCAACCGGTGGCTTCCGCCGTCGGAGAGCAGCGCGAGAAGCGGCTGGGCCTTGGCCGTGAACATCCACTCCTCGCCACCGGTGGTCAACCGGACGGTGCCCTCCGGCCCGGCCGCGAGCGCGGGCCGCATGGTGACGAGACGCACCCTCAGGTCAGCCTCCGGCGGAGCCGCTGTGATGTACGGCAGTGACGGAACGAGCCTGGCCCGCTCGGTGGCGTCGCGGGCTGCGGAGAACCGCGTGATCAGGTCCGCGCTCTCCAGTTCGGCCGCGACGAGCTTGCTGATCGCGTCGAGGAAGGCCCGCTGCTCATCAGCGGTGACGAAGCGCGGGATGTCCGCCCGGACGGTCTCGTGAGCGCGCAGGATTTCCGACAGCCAGGTGATCAGGTCGGCGCCTGTGGTGCTCTGCAGCCCGCACGTGACGTGCAGCGAGTGCTGGCCCTCCGAGGCGGCGACGGCGTGCCACCAGCCCCGAGGCAGGTAAAGCACGTCGCCAGCGGTCAGCACCAGATCGGCGACGGGCTCCTCCGGCGGCGGCTCGGGCATGTCGACGTCGCGGTGCATGGGCGCGGTGCGGGTTGGTCCGTAGATCCGCCAGCGCTTCGCGCCGTCGAGCTGGACGACCACCACGTCGTGATCGTCCCAGTGGACGCCGAAGCCCTCGGTACTGGTCCAGGAGGCGTACAGGTTGACCTGCACGCCGGTTCGCAGCCAGCGCTCCAGTTGGCCGGCCAGAGCGCCGATTCCGGGGTGGAGTTCGTCGACGGCGTCCAGGACCAGCGTGGCTCCTTCGGCGAGCCGCTTGTGCAGCTCGGCGGGCTGGAACTGGTTCCAGACTGTGCTTCGCCGGGTGACGATGGGGCGCGAGTACATGTGCGCCGGCACCTGCTCCCCACCGGCGGCGAGTCGGAAGCGAGGCGGTTCGAACCGGTGGTGGGTCAGGATGGCGTTGAGGTCATCCCAGGTCATCAGTCCGGTGAGTGACACGGCATCGCCGTGTGCGACCTTGAAGCTGCGGCCGAGCGTCTGGGCGAGGAAGTCATCCCCGCCCAGACGCTCAACCACCGAGAACTGCTCGGTGGTCACTGAAGCAGCCGTCAGTCGTTGGTGTCGGTACGGCCGGTGGAGCCGCCGTCCGAGGGCTGCTCGCCGCGCGAGCGGGCCGCGGCGACCTTGGCGCGGGAGACGAGCAGGCCGTCGCCCTCCAGCTCGGTGTTGTTGCTGAGGTTCTCGGGCATTGCGCCCTCCTTCGGGTACGTGGAGCCTGGCCGGTTGCCGGGCTCCGGTGGTATTGCGGCACGAGTTACCCAGGGGGAATCGGGCGCTCTCGCCGCGCCTGCAGGTGCCCGCGCCGCTCGTCTGGAGGTTGGCGTGAGCTGTGCTGCAGGGACCCCCAACACCGCAGGCCAGCCTCGTCGGAGCCAGCGGTGTCGATCCCTCCCCAGCCCTGTTCGGGCGGGAGGGAAGCCTCGTTCAGCTGAAGTGCCTGGTCAGGTTGTGCGGGCCAGACCAGCGCGACGATGCTCGGCCGTGAGCGCGGACTCAGGCGGTGCGCCGCTCGGTGCCGGCCGCCGACTGATGTCGAGCTCGGCCCAGGTCTTCTTGCCCTGCGGGGTGGGGCTGCTGCCGTGGCATACGGCGAGCGCCTCCACCAGGAAGAGACCGCGCCCGCTGGTGTCTTCCTCGTCGGCGATACCGGATGCCGGAGCTTGAGGGCTGGCGTCGTACACCTCGATGAGCAGGCGGTCTCGGCCGGCGTAGACCGCGATGTTCACGAGATCCCCTCCGGCGTGGACCACCGAGTTCGTCACCAACTCAGAGACCACTACGGCGATATCGCCCGCCGTCTCCTCGTCCAGCCGTATCCCCCAAGCGCGGAGGGTCGCCATCACCCTGTGGCGCACAGGAGCGACGATCGAGGGACTGGCGGGAGCGACGAACCGTGCGGCAGGCATACCGGTCTCCTCGGCGCGTGGGCGCGGTTCGCTTCCGGTGACGTACAGGAAGCCGAGCCGCAGATCTGGAGCCGCCCAGGCACAGGAAGGGG
Source organism: Kitasatospora sp. NPDC017646 (assembly GCF_044329365.1). NCBI lineage: Bacteria > Bacillati > Actinomycetota > Actinomycetes > Kitasatosporales > Streptomycetaceae > Kitasatospora > Kitasatospora sp. NPDC017646. The sequence goes on from NZ_JBIRJC010000027.1 coordinate 83,124, forward strand.
AGCCTGCAGCCGAGTTGTATCGGCGCTTGGGCGACTGATGATTAGTCAACCGCCGCCCGCTCACCAGCGGTACGGTGATGACCACGCAGAGTGGTATACGAGGTTTACAGCTCCAGGTCGGGGGATCATGGCGGCGCAGAAGGAACCCAACGGCAGGCTTCGAGACGCGATTTCAGCGACCAACTGGACCTACGAGGCCCTCGCGTCCGCCGTCCGTCGTGTAGCTGCCGAGAACGGCGAGACCCTGCGCACCAACAAGTCGGCCGTCGCTCACTGGATCGACGGCGCTCGCCCTACAGGCCAGGTCGGCCAATACATCGCCGAAGCCCTGTCCCGCAGGGCGGGACGACCAGTCACCCTGGTCGAGATCGGCCTCGCGGCAGCCGAGGAGTCCCTGGCCGCCAGCACTGACCCGGTACTCAGCGCCACGAACCTGGGGCGCGCTGACGTCGACCGCCGGCGCTTCCTTGCCATCGCGGCGTTCACCACCGCCGGGGTCGCGATGCCCCTGAGCTACGACCACGAAGCTGTCTCCCGCCTGCTACGAGCCCGCACGGGCGTCGCAATGGTGGGTGAGGCGGAGGTCGAGGTCGTCAGGCAGATCACCGCCGTCTTCAGCGCGGCAGACGAGCGCCTCGGGGGCGGCCACGGCCTCACCACCGTCACTGCCTACCTTGCCGACACCGCCGCCCCGATGCTCAGCGGGCGCTTCCCGAGCGAGCAGGTCCGACGGCAGGCCTTCGGGGCGGTGGCCGAACTCGCATATCTCGCAGGCTGGAAGCACCACGACCTGGGCCAGGAAGGCGCTGCCCAGCGCTACTACCAAGTCGGTTACCAGCTCGCCTGCGAAGCGGACCCAAAGGGCCATGCCGGCTGGATGATGCGGGCCCTGGCCCACCAGGCCCTGAGTCTGAAACAGCCTCACCACTGCGTCGACCTCATCGAGAACGCACTCAACCGGAGTCTGGGCTACGTCGACGGCCAGACCGAAGCCCTGCTGCACATCACCCACGCTCGCGCGTACGCAGCGACCGGAGAGAAGACGGCTGCGGCGAAGGCCCTCCTTGCTGCCGATGACGCCCTGACACGGCACACCGAACCGCAGCCCAGCTTCTCCTTGGTCAGCGGACCCGCCGCTGGCACCGTCGCCAGCCACACCGCCAGAACCCTGACCGACCTTGCCGATCACGTCGGCACCGAGCAGCAGCACCGAGCCGCACTCCTCCGCTGGGACGCTGAGAAGTACAAGCGTGTCCACGTGCTCACATACGCCGACCTCGGGGACAGCCTCGCTGCCCAGACTCGCGCCGACGAGGCTATTGCGACCTGGAGCCAGGCCATGGACCTCATGGAAGGCATGTCGTCGGATCGCACCAGGAAGGCCATCTCCTCCATCAGGCCCAGCCTGGCGATCTACCGTAGACGCGGAGTGCCAGGGGCCGTCGAGTTGGAGCGGCGAGCCCGAGACGCTCTGATCTAGCACCTCCCCGCCAACGAAGGGACCACCGTGGCCGAGCAGCAGATCGCCGACGCAACTAAAGCCCTGAAGCCTGCCACAGACGCCATGACCTTGCTGGTCGCTGCCGTGATCGTTCACGACCGCGAGACCGGCAGAGTCGTACTTCTCCAGCGCGGCCCCCGAGCCAAGTTTGCCCAGGGGATGTGGGACCTCCCCGTCGGCAAGAGCGAGCCCGGAGAGCCCATCACCGAGACCGCGGTCCGAGAGCTCAAGGAAGAGACCGGCCTGGTCGTCGCCCCCGAAGCCTTGCGGCTGGCCCACGTCATCCACGGCGCACGAGGTGTGGAGGCGCCCAACGGCTTTCTGACAGTCGTCTTCGCTGCCCATGATTGGTCAGGTGACCCCGTAAACGTCGAGCCAGACAAGCACGCCCAAGTCGGTTGGATTCCTACCGATGCCATCCCCGAAAACTTCGTCTCCACCACGGCCAGCGCACTCACCCGGTACCTTGCTGGCGGCCCCGACGTGTCACTGGACAGCTGGTGAGGGAGATAGCCCGTGGCTGCCACATCGCCTCGTTCGTGGAGTGGCCAGCCTCCTATCCGATAAGCACGGCCGCCATTCAGCCCTTATGCTCGCGATCCTGGCTGGACCAGCCTCGCGATCTAACGGGGGAGACGGCTAACTGGCCAGCGGAATGGCTGCCACATGGACAGAAACCGTCGCCGCCCGCGCGCAGGAGCGCGCCACGACGATGCTGCTGTTTGCATTAATCTCGGAGCTCGAAACGGCCCGCGTGTTCCCTTCCCCGTCGACGAGTCAGGGAAGGGACAGTCGCAATCTGGGCCCTCTGGCACCAACGTCAGCACTTTATTCGGGTCACGGCAAGCGGGGGTGAGGCAAGCTCGAGCCTTCTGTGCACATGGGACTATTGACATTTTCGCGGATCCATGCGCGATGTTTATCCCGCGGTGGATCGACAACGACATCGCCGTCCCTAATGGTGATGCGTACTGTCCCCGCGCAGCAGGTGCCGAGTGCGCGACCAGCCGATGGCCGGCTCAAAAGATAGTCACGCGGAACTTGCGACGGGACGATCGAATGGCAATGGCGGGAAAGCTGAGTGCAAGCCATTCGAACCTCAGGAAATGACGTCTTAATCTTCTCCACCACCTCGGGCAGAGGGTTTTCGTAGTTGCCGCGCCCCATCGAGAAGAGGACTACCTTTGGCTCGACCACATCGCAGAGAAGTTTTGCAAACTCGCCTTCTTCGGTCGAGTCGCTATGTCCGCCATGGTGTGGATAGACAAGGACGTGGGACGATATTGTTTTGGCCCGCCGGGCCATTTCCTCAAATCCAGAGGAATTGATATCGCCAGGGAGGAGCAGCGCGGGATTCCCCTCCAGGGTGACATGAAGCACAACCGACATTCCATTTGTGGTGATCTCTGGGCGAAACCTGCCGCGAGAGCCCGGGCCATGACCAATATCGCGAAGGGTTGGATGAAGGATTTCAATCCCAATGCGATCAAGCGAGAGCTGTGACCCGTCGGCGTTGCTTATCCCGATTCGAACTGAGAAAATTCCGGCGTCGGCTCGGTCGGATAGGACTGCGAGAAGCTCATCCCATTTTTTGGTGTCCTTGGTGCTGTCGGAATTTGCCCAAACAGTTCCGATTTGGAATTTTTCAAGGGTTAAGAGCCTTAGTGCACCTTGGATGTGATCGGTGTCGGCATGGGATAGAACGAGATGCTCGATACGCCGGATTCCAGTATCGATGAGCGTCCTGTAGAGAAGCTTATCGGACTTCGCATCTACAATAACGCACCTATCTCCCTCGCGGAGGACGGCTGAGTTGCCGTGCCCGACGTCCAGGATCAAGACTTCCGCTGTATCTGGTGTTGCCCCTTGCGCCGTACAAAGAATTTGCTGGGCCTCGGTCATCGGGCCCTCCACTCGGCCGGCGGAGTGGGGGCAGCTTTGAGGTTTCGGAAGAATAGCTCGGATTCGTGATCGGCGTAGAAATTGACCTCGCCGAGAAAGATCTGGTCGATGAGATCGGTGGAACGCACTCGGAATCCTGGCGGAAGCAGCGCGATAGGGATCGTCACGGGTACGTCCGGTTGCCATGCGGTGATGGTGACATCCAGCGTGGGTCGGCCAATATGGTCGTGGACATCTACGACGCGAATTGGAGTCAGGAATCCCTGTCGCTCCAGAGCCCTGTTACCCTCGGATTCTTCCTGCGCGATCTGAAGAGCTTCGGCGATGGCGTAGACCGAGCCGGGGCCCTTCTTCACGATACGTGGAATTCCATATCGCCATGCTCTGATAGTTGTGGCCTCATCGTCTTCCACATACGCGCTATAGAGAATCGCAGGGAGCCTGCGCTCGTTTGCCCTGGCCACGAGTTCCGCGCCGTCGAAGTTCACTCCGCCTCGCGGGTGCAAGCGATGGTCTGAGATGAGAGCGTGGCAACCCCGGTCCATTACCTCGTCAAGAACATCGTCGATCTGTCGAGGCCCGCGAATCAGCATGGAAAAGACTGAATAGTCTAGATCCTCTACCTGGTCACAAGCCCTAGCCAGATCGTCTTCCCGGTCATCGAGTACGGCGACATCGAAGCCTTCGCGGACGGTCACTCGATGATCCCTTACCTGTTGTGGCTATCAGCCTGTCGGGGGAGACGCACATAAAAGGCCGCGCCTCCAAGCTCGCCGTTCGCCTCTGCAAGCAGATCGCCGTCTTCGAGTACGGTCTTCTTTCCATGCAGGTCGGCAACGATGTCTTTGACGATCGTGAGTCCTAGCCCGGTGCCATCAGCGCTGCTCCCCTCCCCAGGCAGCCAGATATCCTTGAGATCGATTCCTGTAATGCCAGGTCCGGAGTCAGCGACGTTAATAACTACGTGCTCATTCTCCGCGCGAGTTCGAATCAACACAGTGCGCTCGCGCGATGTGTCATCGCGACTGAAAGAGCGCGCCGCGTTAATCACAAGATTGGCGTAGATGGATTCTATGTCTGCTGGGGGTGTCAAAACTCTTGCTGGCTGGTCGCTCAGGTCGAGGTCTAGTTTGATGTGCCAATCAGATAGATATCCGCCGAACATCTCCACAAATTCTCGACAGGTGTCATTGATGTCGACTACCGTCGCGCGCCGCTTTCTCCGCTGCAACATTCGCAGTGGGAGCTTAGCGAAGGAATGAATGGAGCTGGCTGTATTCTTAGACCTTGTCAGCACCTTTTCGATTTTGGCCTCGAACACATCAGGCCCGAGCAGATCCCGGCCCCGCCGCTCAATGGTATCCAAGTCTTGCCCGAGCCCTCCGGCGGAGCCAATGGACTCGTGAGCGAATACGGCAGTGCTGATGCCCACGGTTGCCAGGGAGCGGTACAGCAGGCGGTCGCGTTCCAGCTCCTTGATCAGGATATTCTGACTCTGCACGAGCTCGGCCACCTGCTTGCGTTGCACCGGGGGAAGGGAGTCCAGGACAGATTCGACCTTTCGGCTGGCTTCTTGCTCAGCCTTTCTGGCCGTCGCTGCTGCTCCGGTGCGGTCGGTCTCGCGGCGTGTTAGTCGGACCCGCGCAGCCCAATCTGTGGCGCGTGCGGCAAAGTCGCGGAGCTCGATAAAATGCAAGTTCTCTTGGAACCCCATGCGGTCCGTTTTGGGAACCAGCTGATTATCGGGATCTTCTACGGTAACCCGGCCCACGCTTGTGTTGGTGCTTGGGCGGACCTCGGGGCTTCGGGCCCGTAGCAGGTTGAGCTCCAGCCAGTCGAAGCTCGGATCGCCATATGGGTGGACTCGAAGTCCCCTATGGAATAGATGAACGCCGCCGACGACTCGGAGCCACGGTCGAAGATCTGTGTATTTCCGGAGAGAGTTCCGTTTTTCAAACGACTGCTTGTCCAGGGTGAACATCCACAGCTCAAATTTGGCTGCCGGTGCGTGGTACATCATCGGACACGTGAAGTGCCCACGGTCTCTCCTCATTGCGACATCGCCGTGTTCCCCTTGGGCTAGGACTTCTCCCTTCCAGTCATAGAGGGTGGCACTGGCGATTCCGTTTTCGTCAAGCGTGGCAACGAGCTTATACTCACACTCGTCAAAGAAGCCGCGGTTCACGGCATCGGACATGCGCTTGAATTGAGGTGCGTTAAGAGAGGTTACAAAACCTGTGTCCTCGTCATCAAAGAATCCAGTGAGCAAACGCATGGCCCGCGAGAGCCGTTCCATTTCCGCTTCGTTGAACCCTTGGCGCAACCGGTGAACGGTGATGCTGGTTCCCGGTCCTTGATTCGTCGCCCGGGTCTGGACGATCAGATCGACTTCCTCGACCGTGTCAACCGAGTCATACGCCGACCAGTCAATCTGGAGGACGTGGGCTACGCCTGGCTGGCTCCGGGGACGGCTGACGAGCTCAACTTGCTGACCGAGTCGCAACGAAGCGAGACGCCCGAGGCCCTTCTCACCGAGCTTGCGGCGCCCCTTGGTCGTGAGGGGTGAGGATGGCTTGGACGACCGCCCGATCAGGAGAAACGCGTCGGTGATGTCCTCGGCTGTCATGCCGTCGCCGTCGTCCTCGACGACCAGTGTCCCACCTGGCTGCGACGCGTTGTTCAGAGTGACGGTGCAGCGCGTCGCATCGGCGTCGTAGGCGTTGCGGACGAGCTCGATGACACCCAAGTCTGGGTGTGGGATGAGTTCCTCGCCCAGGCGAGCCAAGACGTCCGTGGAGAAGCGCAGATGAGTGCTCAAGGTTCCCCCTCCGAGCTGGGCCGACCCTGGGGTTACTTGGTCAGCCAGACTGCTGCAGAATAGCGGCTAACTGATCGTCAGGACTAGCTGTCTGGAAGGAAAGCCCATGCTGAGGAGGAGGGGGAGCGGGTGCGAACGGTTGGCTATACGACGTTCACAGACCAGCTAAGGGTGCTGGCGACCGATGTCACAAGAGGGGCCTGGGGCCGTGTTGAGCAGGACGTTCACGCTGCCCTCAACGGGCAGGCGGCGGAGCAGCTGCGCGCGCTGGTTCCCCTCCAGGTCAGGCGCGAGGAGGGAGCATTCTTCAGCGGCGGTGAGGTGCGGTCTAAGTTCTCGGACTTGATCGGGAACGACGGGCGAAACGATCAGTCGCTGGGGTACTGGGACCCCACCTGTGGCGCGGGAGACCTTCTCCTAGCGGCAGCGTCTCAACTACCCAAAGGACCTAGCCTCGAGCAAACGCTGCGGCAGTGGGGGAGCCTCTTGAGGGGCGAGGACCTGCAGAGCCCGTTTGTAGAGGTAGCCCGACTGCGGCTGTTCCTCGCTGCTGCTGCGCGACATGGCGAGCAGGGCGTGCGGTCCGATGTCAGGGTTGAAGCCGGACTTCGTGCGTTTCGCAGGGTTAGGGTCGCCGACGGCCTCGCATCACTGCGTTCCACCTCGGGCTACCAGGGCCACCTGCTCCTCAACCCACCATACGGTTCCGTCCCGGCGAGTGACGGCTGTGACTGGGCAACTGGGGCTGTCTCCCAGGCTGCTGTCTTCACGCTTGCTGGGGCGCAGGCTCTTGGCCTGGGGCAGCGGCTCTCCGCCATCTTGCCGGATGTACTCAGGAGCGGTGCTCGCTACGAGGCCTGGCGGGCTCGGCTCGAGGCCGTCTTGAACGTCAAACATGTTGATCTGTATGGGCAGTTCGATGCTCACACAGACATCGATGTCTTCCTACTCGACGGAAGCCGGCGGCGACGGGTGAGTGCACCTACGTCGTGTGGCCTCTGGTGGCCGGACCCGATAGCGAAGGCCAGCCTTGAGGACGCCTTTGAGATCAGAGTTGGAACCGTGGTTGACAATCGAGACCCGCATGACGGGCCTGAGGTCGCCTTCCTGACGGCGCGTGATCTTGCCGACGTCGAGGCAGGCCGCTCCCTGGCGCGCACGAGGCAATTTGCAGGTCGTCTCGTTGCTCCGCCCTTTGTGGCGATTCGTCGTACATCCCGACCTGGCCCAGGTGCCGGTGGCGCCGCACGCGCGGCTGGTGTGATCGTGACCGGACGCACCCCGGTGGCAGTAGACAATCACTTGATCACGGCAAAACCGACCGTAGGTGGGGTCAAGGAGTGCCGACGGCTGCTGAAGGTGCTGTCATCTGCCGAGGTGTCCGAGTGGCTGGACCAACGGATTCGCTGCCGTCACCTGACGGTGGGCGTGGTCCGGGCTTTGCCTTGGCCACCGAACGCTCCGCGGAGCCAGCCGGCTTCTACCTAGAGTCAGTAGGTGCAGCCTATGGCATTCGGATGAGTGCTGGGCCGACGGGGAGGAAGGCCCCGAGGGCGACGAACTCGCCCGGCGCGACCATCGGCGTCGGCAGTCCTCGTGCCGCATCTGCGTTCTGCACGCCTAGGCCGAGCTCAGCAGCGGAGGCCTCTCCAGCGATACGCCGACTGTTGGGACGTCGTGAGTCGAGACTGTCAGAGAGGGCCCACCCGGCCATCGCCGGGCCTGGCTCGGACCGCGCGGCTGCCCGAGCCACCCGGCCCCAAGCCGAGCACCCAACTGGTGCCCGCCCGGCAGGTCGCCCGCTGATCACCTGCCAGGCTCGCATCTCCAGGCACCAGCCGCGCCCCAGCTCATAGGCCTTACGCCGTAGCCGTCCGCAGGGCGCGCTGCACGGTCCTGCGGGAGCACCCCAGCTCGGTGGCGATGTCCTCGACTGTCCAGCCAGCGGTCCGGAAGTGGGCTGCCTGAGCGACTCGATCCGGTACTGGCGGATCTGGTGTCTCAAGACCGAGGACTGTGGCGACACGGCTGCGGTCCTCGGGGCCGAACCCGCCGTACCAGCCACTGCGCGCATCTGGGTCCTCTGTGCGGAGGGCAAGCGCGAGGCAGGCAAGGCGGACCTTGCAGCCGGTGCAGCGGGCGATGACTAGGTCATCCGGTCGACCCTCCTCCGGATGGAAGGCGTCTGGGTCCATCCCGCGGCAGGCAGCGCGACGGAGCTGACGATCAAGATGGTTGGGTTGGTGGATCAGTTCGCCGAGCTCGGATGCGTGGTCGGCGACGAAGTGCGCGTAACTCATGGTGCGTTGAGCTCCAGCTCTTGGCCGGTGTTCCGGCCGCCGATGAGACTCGGGTGAGCTGGGCTATTCCCGGCGCACCCGCTTGGTGCCTTCCGGGCAGGAGGGGCCCGGCGTGGCGCAAGCGGCAGCGGACGTATGGCTGGCCCCAAGGCGTACTGGCGTAGGAGCATTCGCAGAGCGAACGCTCGTGGCGCCAGCGTTGCCGCCCGTCGCCGTCGAGGCGGCGAGGTGAGCGTCACACGTGGTCCGTGTCGCGTTCCCCGACAGTTGCGGGGAGGGTGACATCGCTCCGCCCGAGGTCGTCCCCGGGCGAAGCGTCAATGGTTAAGCGATCTCGGCGTCGTGAGTGTCTTCGTCTTCGAGGTCGATGTCCTCGTCATCGAGATCGTCATCGTCTTCGGGGAGTAGGCCGTGCCGTTGAGCGCTACGGTCACTCCAGATGGGGAGCTTCTGGAGGACTCCGAAGAGGACGCTTTGCCAGATGTCGCAGTCCTGCTTGTTGGCGCCCAACGACGCGATAGCCGGGTTGCCGTCGTCGGACTGGACTGCCTCCACCTGCTTGACCGCCCGCTGGACCGCCTGAATCGAGCTGCCCAGCGCATTAAGGGCGTTCCCTAGGACCTCTGCTGGGGTCTCGGGTGCGGGCATGAGCGCAGGTCCTTCACCGGCCGGGCGGAACCGACGCCGCAGGTCGGAGTCCCTGGCGATGATGTCGCGGCCGTCGGCGTTGCGCTCGACCGCCCCAGCGTCGTCCACCATTCGGATCCTGCGGGCGTTGCCGAAGTCCACAAGGGCCTGGCGCAGTTGGTGTACGCCTTGGGGTATCGTCCGCATACGGTCGATGACCTCTCCCGGGTTGCGCCGGTCCGGCTGGTCACTGTCGCGGCTGCCACGGTCGGCGGTCAGCCGCCCATCGACGACGAGCGGATACGCGCTGCGGGCCGCAAGCTCGCGGGTCGCGGGCCCCGGGTTCCCGGATTCAGCCTCCGACAACGCGGCGGCGGCGAGCTCGTCTGCGCTGCGGAAAGTGGCCTCCCATTGTTCCTTGGCCAGCTCGCCACTGAACGAATCCTTGAGGTACTTGCGGGTCCGCTCCCGTCGGCGGGAGTCCTCCTCGGGCACGGACCGCAGCACCAGCGAGGTCGCCAGCTCGAACAGCAGCTTGGGGCTGGTCTTCTTGCGCGTGCTCTGGCTGGTGATCGCGACACGGACGGCCTCGTGAGTACCCGGATCACGGTCAGTGAAGAGTCGCACGATCGCCGCAGCCCGCACAGCCGCGTCTGCACTGAAGCCGGCGGCCTGGGCTTCCTCGGGTGTGAGCGCCCCAGCTAGCCAGTTGGCCTTGCCTGTTGTGATCAGGCCTCGGCGCTCCAGCTCGTCGATGACCGCATCGGCGAGTGCCTCGTTCTCGGTTGCCTCCCCCCAAGGCTTGGGATAGTCGACGTGGCGCAGCGCCACCAGCGACTTGACCGCGACGCCGAAGTCGGCGGCGATACCTCCGTGAGACTCGAAGCCGACTAGCAGCAGGGCAGGCAGTTTCTCGCATCGCGCGTTGATCGCAATGCCCGGGTCGACGTGGTCTGGGGATCCTGCGGCGGTAATCGCCTCATTGAGCCTGCGGATGTGGGCGCGCATCTTGCGCTCGTCCCGGTCGTAGGGGACATCGGCGGACCTGAGGTCGAGCAGGTCGTGGACACACGTCAACCGGCTGGAGCCTTCGGCGGTCACCGGGATGGTGACGCTGGGGCTGCCGTCCTGGTGGTCGAACGTCGTTGCCGCGAGCCAGACCTCGGTCATCACGCCTTGGTGTCGAATGGAATCCCGCCAGTCGTTGTTATTGATCACATAGTCGCGGGCCTGTTGTGCCGCCCACGCCAGATGCTCTTGGTCTCGAATCTCCTGGACCAACTCCGGGCGGCCTTCGGGCGCGGCCTTGGGCTCGTTGAGAGGCCGCAGCCGGGTGCTCTCGCCCCGACCGACTAGGGTCGAGGCTGGGTGGCGGCGGGCGGGGCCGTTCCGAGGGTTCCGCGGGTCGGGCATGACGTAGCGGGCCCATACCTCGACCCGAACGGCGAGAATGACACCACCGGGAACGGAGAGCCGCTCTGGGTTCTCAGCCGACTTTCGGGCTGTGGAGGGATCAACGACGGCGAGCGCGAGTGCCTGCGCGGCTTCCTCGCGCATGTTGAACAGGTCGGTGAGCTTGTCAGCCAGCTTGCGTGTAGCGAGTGCCAGCGCGGGCGAGGGCAGTGGTTCAGCCGGTCGAGGAAGCACGGTCTCCACCGTGATGGGAGTATTCATTAGGTCTTTCTCCGACTCCTAGATCCGGTTGCCCGGGATCAGACCCGGACAACTTTTCGTCGTCCGAGGAGATCGGCCCTAACGCACTCCGCTCTCCCCCTCGGCAGTCCGGGCGACGCCCGATGTGTCCGAGGCGGCATCAGCCAGCTCTGGCCATCTCTGAGACGTACCGGCACGTGAATGCACCGGCGTTGCCGCCCTCCGTACCAACGACGGAGGTGAGATGGTCCGACCTTGCTGTTGTCGCAAATCCCACGCTAGCACCAGGGGTGACACGGCAACCGGGATCTCTCGCTACCGGACGAAGCCGCCTGACTTTCTGTCGGCGGCGGCTGAATTCGGGCCGGTATCGACGGTTGAGTTGTGGGCCAGTCGTGGTCTCGCTGGATGGTGTGTGTCAGTCGTTGTCGTTCGT
>NZ_JBIRJC010000028.1:0-89332 GCF_044329365.1 Kitasatospora sp. NPDC017646
TCTCGCCGTTGGCAGTCTGAAAATCACCCGTTACGCCCCTCTCCGCGGCCACCCCCTCCACCGCCCCTCCCGCAGCGCGTCCCTCTCGCCTGGGTGGGGTGAGGGGGTGGGGGTGGGGGGAGGGGGAGGGGGAGATGGGGGTGGGGGGTGGGGGGTGTGGTGGGCGCGCAGGGCGTTGCCCGCGTGGTCGGGTGGGTCAGCTCGGGCTCGTGACCGTGGGGGTGGGGAGGGGGTCGGGGATGCCGGGGAAGGGGGTGGTGGGGGCGCCCCAGTGGTGGGCGCGGAGGGTGCAGTCGCGCAGGGCGGTGGCGGCGGTTTGGCGGTGGGGGGCGGGGAGGTCGGCCACGAGGTCGGCGTAGACGGCGGTGAGGCGGGTTTCCAGGTGGGCGGCGAGTTTGGTGGCGGTGGGGGCGTCGGCGACGGGGAAGGGGAGCTGGTAGCCGCCGGCGGCGGGGGTGGGGGTGGTGCCGAGGGTGGTGAGGAGGCGCTGCCAGGCGTCGCGTTGGGCCTGGTGGGCGGCGTAGTAGGTGCGGGCGTCGGCGCGTTGCTGGTCTTCGGGGAGGTGGGCGCCGACGACGCCGTAGCCGTAGACGGCTGAGTGTTCGGCGCTCAGGGCCCTCTGGAGGGCGGGCAGTACCGTTCCGGGGGTGGCGGCGGGGGTCGGGGTGGGGGTCGGGCCGGGCTGGTCGGGTGGGGCGCCGAGGGTGGTGGCGTGGAGGGCGTTGGCGGCGGCGACCGAGGCGAGCAGGCGGGCGAGGGGTGGCCGGGCGGCGTCGAGGTCGGCCAGGTGGGACTGGGCGGTCCGGCGTTCCAGGACGGCCAGGGCGGCTGGGGTGGGGGTGGTGCCCGGGGTCGCGGTGGGGGTGCCGGGTGTCGGGGGGACGGAGCCGGCGGGTGTGCCGTGGGCGAGGGCGGCGCGGTGCTGGGCGGTCTCGGCGCGGAGGGGCTGGAGGAGGGGGGTCTGGGCACCGGGGGTGGCGAGGAGGGCGTCGTAGGCCGACAGCAGGGCGTCGGTGGCGGCGAGGGCGCGCAGCCGGACGGGGCCGTCCGGGTCGGGGCCGGGGCCGTTTGCGTCGCCGGGCGTCACGTCGGTGCCGGTGCAGGCGGTGGTGAGGGTGATCAACCCGAGGGCCAGGAAGGTCCGTCGGCTGGGCGGCTGCATCGGGGTCACTCCGGCGCGGGTAGGGAGGGCGGCCTCCCCTGCCTGCCCTCGGTGGCCCGATCTTCGCAGAATCCCCATGATTGCGGGGGTCCCGTGCGGTGGGCGGGCCGGTGTGAGCTTGCTCGCAGTGGGTGGCGTCCGGCTGGTCGGGCGAGGTCCGGAATCGGTGGTTCGCGGCTTCACCGGCTAGGCTTTGGGCCGAGCTGCCGTGACCCGGAGTGCGCCCGAGGGGCGCGGAGGGCGCGGGGCGACCTCTGACAACAGCAGACGCGGCCGAGGAGTCCACCCGGATGAGCACCACCCACACCGACCGGCTGCGCGCGTTGCTGGAGCCGCTGGCCGTCCAGGCCGGACTGGACCTGGAGGACGTCAAGGTCACCAAGGCGGGCAACCGCCGGCAGGTGCAGATCGACGTCGACACCGACGGCGGCGTGGACATGGACACCATCGCCGAGTTCAGCCGGGTGGTCGGCGAGGCCCTGGACGCCTCGGACGTGATGGGCGACGAGCCCTACCTGCTGGAGGTCGGCTCGCCGGGTGCGGAGCGTCCGCTGGTGCTGCCCCGGCACTGGCAGCGCGCGGAGGGCCGGCTGGCCAAGATCCACCTGGTCGACGGCGGGGAGATCGTCGCCCGGGTCCTCGAGGCGGACGAGGACGGTGCGCTGGTCGAGGTGCAGCCTGTGAAGGGGCGCGGCCGCCCGAAGGAGCGCCGTCTGGCGTACGCCGAGGTGGCCCGGGCGCGGGTCCAGGTCGAGTTCAACCGCAAGGACGACGAGCAGCTCCTGGACGAGGCCGCCGACTTCGACGAGGGGGACGACGGCGCCGAGTGAGTCGGCCGCCGTACGACCATCATGAACGTGACGAAAGACGAGGAGGCGTAGCCGTGGACATCGACATGAGTGCCCTGCGCACGCTGGTCAACGAGAAGAACATCCCCTTCGACCTGCTGGTCGAGTCCATCGAGTCCGCCCTCCTCACCGCGTACCACCGCACCGAGGGCTCGCGCCGCCGCGCCCGGGTGCACCTGGACCGCAAGAGCGGCCACGTCACCGTGTGGGCCACCGAGGACCCGGCGGAGCTGGACGAGGGCGTCGAGCCGAAGGAGTTCGACGACACCCCGAGCGGCTTCGGCCGGATCGCGTCCAGCATCGGCATCCAGGTGATGATGCAGCGCCTGCGCGACGCCGCCGACGACCAGACCTTCGGTGAGTACGCGGGCAAGGAGGGCGACATCGTCACCGGTGTCGTCCAGCAGGGCAACGACCCGAAGAACGTGCTGGTCGACATCGGCAAGCTGGAGGCCATCCTGCCGCCGCAGGAGCAGGTCCCGGGCGAGGACTACCGGCACGGCACCCGGCTGAAGTGCTACGTCGTGGCGGTTCGCCGAGGTGTCCGCGGGCCGTCGGTGACGCTCTCGCGCACCCACCCGAGCCTGGTGAAGAAGCTGTTCGCGCTGGAGGTTCCGGAGATCGCGGACGGCAGCGTGGAGATCGCCGCGATCGCCCGTGAGGCCGGCCACCGCACCAAGATCGCGGTCTGGTCGCGCCGGGCCGGGCTGAACGCCAAGGGCGCCTGCATCGGTCCGATGGGCTCCCGGGTGCGCGCCGTGATGGGCGAGCTGCACGGCGAGAAGATCGACATCGTCGACTGGTCCGAGGACCCGCGCGAGATGGTCGCCGCGGCGCTGTCCCCCGCCCGGGTGACCAGCGTGGAGATCGTGGACGCCGCCCAGCGCTCCGCGCGGGTGATCGTGCCGGACTACCAGCTGTCCCTGGCGATCGGCAAGGAGGGGCAGAACGCCCGTCTGGCCGCCCGTCTCACCGGGTGGCGGATCGACATCCGGCCGGACACCGAGGGCCAGGGCGAGTCCCAGCATGAAGACGGCGGGGCCGCGGCGCAGTAGTCAGTGTTGTTCCTGGCGGCCCCCGCCGGTCCTCCGGGATCAGCGGGGCGGCGCCATGTCGCTTCGGAGGGGTAGACTTGCCTTCGTCTGGCCGGACGCACGTCCGAGCACGCCCGGAACGCACCTGCGTGGGCTGCCGCAAGCGAGCGGCCAAGCACCAGCTGTTGCGTGTCACGGCGGTCGAGGGCGTCTGCGTCCCCGATCCCCGTGGCGCACTGCCGGGCCGGGGCGCTCACCTGCACCTCGACCTGGCCTGCCTCGACCTCGCGGTCCGCCGCCGGGCGTTCCCCCGGGCCTTCCGGCTCCAGGGGACGCTCGACACGGAGCGGCTCCGCGGGTTCATCGAGGAGCGGGTCGGCGGAGCCCCTCGGGCGGACCGCCTCCCGTGACGGCCGCCGCTCACCGCGGCGGAGAACCACCGCAACAAGCACAGCGCTCGGGCAGCCGCGCGCCGTGCCACCAGTCAGGTACCTCGCGATGTGGAAGTAGGTCGAGATTGCGATGAGCACTCGATGAGTACGCGATGAGTACGCGATGGGTACGCCCATGAAGTAGCGACAGTCCGGCGGACGAGACCCCCGGACTCATAGACAGGAGTGAAGTGGCTAAGGTCCGGGTTTACGAACTCGCCAAGGAGCTTGGCTTGGAGAGCAAGGCCGTCATGGCCAAGCTCACCGAGCTCGGTGAGTTCGTCCGTTCGGCGTCCTCGACGATCGAGGCGCCGGTCGTGCGCAAGCTGACTGACGCGCTTGGTGTGTCCCCCACCGGTGGTGGCGCTGCCAAGCCGGGCCCGCGGAAGACCGCGGCGCCCCAGCCCGCGGCAGGTGCCGCGGGTGCACCCAAGCCGGGTGCCCCGACCCCGGGTCCGCGCCCTGGCGCGACCCCTGGTCCCCGTCCGACCCCGGCCGCTGCGGCTCCCGCCGCTCCGGCCGCCCCCGCGGCTCCGGCCGCTCCCGCCGCCCCGCGTACGGGTGCGCCGACCCCGGGCCCGCGCCCGGCCGCGCGTCCCGCCGCCCCGGCGGCTCCGGCCGCGCCCGCGGCCGAGTTCTCCTCGCCGGCTCCGGCCGGTGACGCGCCGCGTCCGGCCGCCCAGGCCCCGCGCCCGGCCGGCCAGGCCGGTGGCGGCGCCCGTCCGGGCCCGCGTCCGGCCGGCCCGCGTCCGGGCAACAACCCGTTCACCTCGGGCAGCGCGACCGGCATGGCCCGCCCCGGCGACCGCCGTCCGGGCGCGCCGGGTGCCCGTCCGGGTGCTCCGGGTGCGCAGGGCGGCGACCGTCCGCGTCCCGGTGGCGACCGTCCGCGTCCGGCCGGTGCCCAGGGTGCCGGTGCCCCGCGTCCCGGTGGCGACCGTCCGCGTCCGGCCGGTGCGCCGGGTGCCGGTGCGCCGCGTCCGGGCGGCGACCGTCCGCGTCCGGGTGGCGCGCCGGGTGCCGGTGCCCCGCGTCCCGGTGGTGCCCCCCGTCCCGACGGCATGCCGCGTCCGGCCGCGCCGCGTCCCGGCGGGCCGACCCCGTCCGGCATGCCGCGTCCGAACCCGGGCATGATGCCGCAGCGTCCGGCCGGCCCGCGTCCGGGTCCGGGTGGCCGTGGTCCGGGTGGCCCCGGCGGTCGTCCGGGTGGTCCGGGTGCCGGCGGTGCCCGTCCCGGCTTCCAGGGCCGTCCGGCCGGTCCGGGCTCGCGTCCGGCCGGTGGCGGTGGCTTCGGCGGCCCGCGTCCCGGTGGCGGTGCCCCGGGTGGCGGCGGTGGCTTCGGCCCGCGTCCCGGCGGCTTCGGCGGCCGTCCCGGTGGCCCGGGTGCCCGTGGTGGCACGCAGGGCGCCTTCGGTCGTGGCCCGGGCGGTCGCCCGGCGCGCGGTCGCAAGTCGAAGCGGGCGAAGCGCCAGGAGTACGAGGCCATGCAGGCCCCGTCCGTCGGCGGTGTGATGCTCCCTCGCGGCAACGGCCAGACCGTTCGCCTGTCGAGCGGCGCCTCGCTGATGGACTTCGCGGAGAAGATCAACGCCAACCCGGCCGCGCTCGTCTCCGTCATGTTCAACCTCGGTGAGATGGTCACCGCGACCCAGTCGGTCTCCGACGCGACCCTCGAGCTGCTGGCCGGCGAGATGGGCTTCCAGCTGGAGATCGTCAGCCGGGACGACGAGGACCGCGAGCTGCTGGAGTCGTTCGACATCGACTTCGGTGCCGACGAGGGCGACGAGGACCAGCTGGCCCCGCGCCCGCCGGTCGTCACCGTCATGGGTCACGTCGACCACGGCAAGACCCGCCTGCTGGACGCGATCCGCAAGTCCAACGTGGTGGCCGGCGAGGCCGGTGGCATCACCCAGCACATCGGTGCCTACCAGGTGGCGACGATGGTGAACGGCGAAGAGCGCCCGATCACCTTCCTCGACACCCCGGGTCACGAGGCGTTCTCCGCCATGCGTGCCCGTGGTGCCAAGTCCACCGACATCGCGATCCTGGTGGTCGCGGCCAACGACGGTGTCATGCCGCAGACGGTCGAGGCGCTGAACCACGCCAAGGCCGCCGGTGTGCCGATCGTGGTCGCCGTCAACAAGATCGACGTCGAGGGCGCCGACCCGACCAAGGTCCGCGGCCAGCTGACCGAGTTCGGCCTGGTGGCCGAGGAGTACGGCGGCGACACCATGTTCGTCGACATCTCCGCGCGCCAGGGTCTGAACATCGACCAGCTGCTGGAGGCCGTGGTCCTGACCGCGGACGCCTCGCTCGACCTGCGGGCCAACCCCGACCAGGACGCGCAGGGCATCGCGATCGAAGCCCACCTGGACAAGGGCCGCGGCGCCATGGCGACCGTCCTGGTCCAGCGCGGTACCCTCCGCGTCGGTGACTCGATCGTCGTGGGCGACGCCTACGGCCGCGTCCGCGCGATGCTGGACGAGAACGGCAACAACCTCAGCGAGGCCGGCCCGTCCCGTCCGGTGCTGCTGCTCGGTCTGACCTCGGTGCCCCGCGCCGGCGACAGCTTCATCGTCGTCGACGAGGACCGCACCGCCCGCCAGATCGCCGAGAAGCGCTCGGCCCGCGACCGCAACGCCGCCTTCGCGCAGCGTCGGGTCCGGGTGTCCCTGGAGGACCTGGACAAGGCCATCGCCGCCGGCTCCATCGAGCAGCTCAACCTCATCATCAAGGGTGACGTCTCCGGTTCGGTCGAGGCCCTGGAGGACGCCCTCGTCAAGCTGGACGTGGGCGAGGAGGTCGAGCTCCGGGTCCTGCACCGCGGTGTGGGTGCCATCACCGAGTCCGACGTGGACCTGGCGATGGGCTCGGACGCCATCATCATCGGCTTCAACGTGCGCGCCGAAGGCCGTGCGCGCGCCGCGGCCGACAAGGAAGGCGTGGACGTCCGGTACTACTCGGTCATCTACCAGGCGATCGAGGAGATCGAGAACGCCCTCAAGGGCATGCTCAAGCCGGAGTACGAGGAGGTGCGCCTCGGCGCCGCGGAGATCCGCGAGGTCTTCCGCTCCTCCAAGTTCGGCAACATCGCCGGTGTCCTGGTCCGCGACGGCATCATCCGCCGCAACGCCAAGGCCCGCCTGCTGCGCGACGGCAAGGTCGTGGCGGAGAGCCTCACCATCGAGGGTCTGCGCCGCTTCAAGGACGACGCGACCGAGGTCCGCGAGGGCTTCGAGGCCGGTGTCACCCTGGGGTCGTTCAACGACATCAAGGTCGAGGACATCATCGAGACCTACGAGATGCGCGAGAAGCCGCGCGCCTAGTCGGTGTCAGCCGGGGCCGGTCGACGGGTGGTATTTCCGTCGACCGGCCCCGGTCTCGCTGTGTAGGGTCCGGGGTGTTCGGAAGTCACCTTCCGACCGTCCCGGCGCGGGCCCGGTCGCGGGCCGCGCCTCCCCCCGAGGCCTTCCAGGTCGGCGAGACCTGTCACACATGTTCGTGGGAACACTCACCTTCGACCTGCTGCTGGGCGACGTCCACTCGCTCAAGGAGAAGCGTTCGATCGTGCGGCCCATCGTGGCCGAACTGCAGCGCAAGTACAGCGTGTGCGCTGCCGAGACCGGGAACCAGGACCTGCACCGCCGGGCCGAGATCGGCCTCGCGGTCGTCTCCGGCGAAGCCGGGTACGTCACCGAGGTCCTGGACAGCTGTGAGCGGTTGGTCGCCGGCCGCCCCGAGGTGCAGCTCCTCTCCGCGAGGAGGCGCTACCACAACGACGACGACGAATGAGGGCTGTGGAGCCGGCCGGCGGAAGTCGCCGTTCTCACACAGATCAGGACCGAGAGCGCCCGCAAGGCCGGGCGCGGGCCGGTACTTTGGGGCATGGGCCCCGACGGGTGCGCAGCTCGCCCGGGTACCGGGCCCACTGCACGAGGAGGCAACGTGACCGACACCGCTAGGGCGCGCAAGCTCGCCGACCGCATCCAGGTGGTCGTCGCCCAGACCCTGGAGCGGCGGATCAAGGACCCGCGACTGGGGTTCGTGACCATCACCGACACCCGGGTGACCGGCGACCTCCGCGAGGCCACCGTCTTCTACACCGTCTTCGGCGACGAGACCGACCGCGAGGCCACCGCGGCCGCGCTGGAGAGCGCCAAGGGCGTGATCCGCTCCGAGGTCGGCAAGATCGGGGTGCGCTTCACACCGACGCTGACCTTCGTCGCGGACGCGCTGCCGGAGAACGCACGGAACATCGACGACCTGCTCGACCGGGCGAAGGCCATCGACGCG
Source organism: Kitasatospora sp. NPDC017646 (assembly GCF_044329365.1). NCBI lineage: Bacteria > Bacillati > Actinomycetota > Actinomycetes > Kitasatosporales > Streptomycetaceae > Kitasatospora > Kitasatospora sp. NPDC017646. The sequence continues at coordinate 7,769 of NZ_JBIRJC010000028.1, forward strand.
GCGGTGCGCACCACCGCCGCGGGCGCGACCTACGCCGGCGACGCGGACCCGTACCGGGTGCCGGCGTCCGAGCGTGACGACGAGGACGAGTAGTCATGGCGGGTGAGTCGGCGCAGGCCGCCTCGCGAACCGGATCGACCACGGGGGCACCCTCCACCAGCACGGTGGAGGGTGCCCTCGCGGCGCTCCCCGGGCCGCGCGCCGAGGAGAGCGGCTTCGAGCTGGTCTGGCAGCAGGTGGTGGCGGAGATCGGCCGGGCCCGTTCGATCGACCTGATCTGCCACATCTGCCCGGACGGCGACGCGCTGGGCTCCTCGCTGGCGGCCGCCCTGGCCTTGCGCGCGCTGGGCAAGCAGGTACGGGTCTCCTTCGGCGACGACCCGCAGATCGTGCCCGAGTCGCTGGCCTTCCTGCCCGGCCAGGAGCTGATCGTGCCGGCCGCCGAGGTGCCGGACGTGCCCGAGCTGGTGCTCTGCTTCGACGTCGCCGCGCAGAGCAGGCTGGGCCTGCTGCACGACAAGGCCTTCGCCGCGCCCGTCCTGGTGGTGTTCGACCACCACGCCTCCAACCCGGGCTTCGGCACCCACCAGCTGATCGACCCCTCCGCGCCCGCCACCGCCGTCCTGGTGGACGAGCTGCTGCGCCGGCTCGGCGTCGAGCTCGACCAGTCCCTGGCCACCTGCCTGTACACCGGGGTCGCCACCGATACCGGCTCCTTCAAGTACCGGGCCACCACGCCCGCGACCCACGAACTCGCCGGGCGGCTGCTGGCCACCGGCATCCGGCACGACCTGATCTCCCGCCAGCTGTGGGACACCTCCTCCTTCGGGTACCTCAAGGTGCTCGCGGCCGCGCTGGACCGGGCCGTCTACGAGCCGGACGCGGCCGGAGGGCTGGGCCTGGTGTGGACCTGGGTGCCGTACCAGGACCTGGTGCTGTTCAGCGTCACGGTCGAGGAGATCGAGGGGCTGATCGACATCCTGCGCCGACCGGCCGAGGCCGAGGTGGCGCTGGTGCTCAAGCAGGACCCGGACGGCACCCTGCGTGGCTCCTCCCGCTCCAAGGGCGCGGTCGACGTGGCCGCCGCCTGTGCCGAACTGGGCGGCGGCGGGCACGTCTTCGCGGCCGGGTTCAGCGCCCGGGAGGACGTCGCCGCGGTGGTCGAGCGGTTCCGGGGCGCGCTGCGGCCGGTACGTTGAGGGCTCCTTGCAGGTCCTCAGAGCTCCTGCACGTCTTGAGAGAAAGAACCCGATGAAGCGCAAAGGCACCGGCCCGGACGGCCTGGTGATCGTCGACAAGCCCGAGGGCATCACCTCCCACGGGGTCGTCGCCAAGATGCGGTGGCTGGCCGGGACCCGGAAGGTCGGGCACGCCGGCACGCTGGACCCGATGGCCACCGGCGTGCTGGTGATCGGCGTCGAGCGGGCCACCCGGCTGCTCGGCCACCTGATGCTGACCGCCAAGACCTACGAGGCGACCATCCGGCTGGGCCAGACCACCGTCACCGACGACCGCGAGGGCGAGGTCACCGCCTCGACCCCGGCGCAGGGCGTCACCCGGGAGGCGATCGACACCGGGATCGCGGCGCTCACCGGCGAGATCATGCAGGTGCCGTCCAAGGTCAGCGCGATCAAGATCGACGGGAAGCGCTCGTACGCGCGGGTGCGCGAGGGCGAGGACTTCGAGCTGGCGGCCCGGCCGACCACGATCCACTCCTTCACCGTGCACGGGCAGCGTGCGGCGGTCGCCGAGGACGGCACGCCGGTGATCGACCTCGACGTCACCGTGGAGTGCTCCTCCGGCACGTACATCCGGGCGCTGGCCCGCGACCTCGGCGCCGGACTGGGCGTCGGCGGGCACCTGACGGCGCTGCGGCGCACCAAGGTCGGGCCGTACGGGGTGGAGTCGGCGCGCACCCTGGAGCAGCTGGAGGCCGCCGTCACCGGCGAGCCCGCCGCGCCTCTGGAGGTGCTGCCGATCGCGCAGGCCGCGGCGGCCGCCTTCCCGCGCTGGGACCTGGACGAGGACTCGGCGCAGAAGCTGTCGCACGGTGCCCGGCTGAAGGCGCCCGGGCTGGGCGCGGACGGGCCGATCGCGGTGTTCGGGCCGGACGGGCGCTTCCTCGCGCTGGTCGAGGAGAAGGGCGGGCAGGCGAAGCCGGTCGCGGTGTTCGTCGGCTGAGCCGGTCGTTGGTGGCTGAACCCCCGTCGGGAAACCGGCGGGGGTTCACCTTTTCGGGCCCTTCACCCGAACGGGCGGCGTCACCCGCCCGGGGGAGCGCACGAGGTGAACGACCGTGGTGAGCGGCGCGGGGGCGGTGCGGGCGCCCCAGCGGCGGGCAGGCTCCCGGCGGCGAGCGGGCGACGGGCCCGGGCGACGGTCGAAGGGGCGTTCATGCCGGGGTTTGCGGAGGGCGATCCGGGGCGGTACCTGCTGCGGATCCGCGACCTCAACGGGCGGCTGCACGGCTTAGGGTTCGTCGCCGACCCGCAGGGCGGGGTGCTCACCGCGCACGAGGCCGTGACGGGCCTGGACCGGGTGGTGCTGCACACCCCCGGCGGGCAGACCCGGGTGCTCGGCCCGGACGCGGTGCTGCCGCTGCCCGAGCACGGGCTCGCCCTGCTGCGCACCGACGGGGTCGGCGGGCTGCCGGTGCCGCCGCTGCCGGTGGCTGCGGTGGGCGCCGGGCACGAGGTGCTGCTGCCTGCGCTCACCGGCGAGGACGGCCGGGCGGTCGTGCTGCGCTGCGGGCTGCGGGGCGTCAGCGGTGCGGCGTACGGCGGGCACCGGCTCGCCGGGGTGCTGGTGCTGGACGTGCCCGCGGTGGACGGCGTGGTGGTGCCGGCCGGCTCGCCGGTGCTGGACGTCCGCAGCGGCGCAGTGGTGGCGCTGGCCGCGCCCGGCCCGGGCGGCGGGGCGCTGTCGGCGGTGCCGGCCGGAGGAGGGGCGGTGGTCGCGGAGGCGCTGGCCGGCCTCCTGGCGCGCAACGCGGCGGCCGTGCCCGGGTACGGCCCGGCGCTGAACCTGGCCGGGGTGCTGCGGCTGGCCGCCGCCCAGCTGGCCGGCGCGGGGGCCGGACCGGACCGGGTGGCCGGGCTGGCCGCCGACCGGGTGGACCGGCCGGACGGGCCCACCACCGACGAACCGGAGGCGACCGTCACTGTCCTGGTCGGCGCCCCCGGCAGCGGGCGCTCCACCGAACTGGCCGCGCTCGCCGTCCGCCGCTCCGGCGGTGCCCGGCCGTTGCCCACCCTCTGGCTGCGCGGCGCCGACCTGCGCGCCGAGGACCGCTCGCTCGCCGAACCGGTGGAACGGGTGCTGGCCGCCGCCGCGGCCGAACTCGGCGTCCCGGCGCCCGCTCCGGAACCGGTGGCGGCCCTGTGCGCGGCGGCCGGGCGTCCGCTGTTGGTGCTCCTGGACGGCCCCGAGGAGGCCCCGGCCGAACCGGACCCGCGCTGGCTGCGCGGCGCCGGGCAGTGGCTGACCGGCTGCGGGGCACGGCTGCTCACCGCCTGCGGCGAGGAGGTCTGGGAACGGCTGGCGGCCGAGCCGTGGGGCAGCGGCGCCCACGGCGTCACCCGTCCGGCGGAACCGGGGCCTGACGGCGACCTGGTCAGCGCCCCCACCGTCCGGATGGACGGCGCCGGCCCCGGCGCACCGACCCTGGCCGGGCAGCGCCTCGGCCCGCTGCCCGCCGAGGCGGCCGAGCGGGTGCGCCGCCGCTACGGGCTGCCGCCGGGCCGCCCGACCGCCGCCGAGGACGCCCGGCACCCGCTGGCCGTCCGGATGGCGGCGGAGCTGTGGGCGCAGGGCCTGCACGACGGGCCGGCGCGGCGCGGCGACCTGTTCGGCGCCCACCTGGACCTGCGCTGCCTGCGGGTGGCCCAGCGGCTGGCCGAGGACGGCCGGCCGCGCCGCCCCGGTGCGCACCGCCGCAGCGCCGCCCGGCCCGCCGGACCGCGTCAGCGGCGGGTGCGCCGGCTCGCGGCGGCGGTCGCCGGGCGGGTGCACGAAGCGGCCCGGCGGATGCTCGGCGAGGAGCCGGGCGCGCTGGGCCGGGAGGCCTTCGAGGAGCTGTTCCCGGTCGACGGCGGCTGGGCCACGGCGGTGCTCGCCGAGGGGCTGTTCGTTCCCGCCGGGCCGGGATTCCGCTTCGCCCACGGGGAGTTCGCCGACTGGCTGCAGGGCCGGCACCTGGACCTGGACGCGGCACTGCGGATGCTGCTCGGTGAGGTCGAGGACACCCCTCCCGGGCCGGAGGGCTCCGGCCCGGCCGTCCCCCGGCACCGGGTCGGCCCGGTCGCCGCCGCGCTGCGCCGGGTCGCCGAGACCTGGGGCGCGCCCGCCCTGGACCCCTGGCTGCACCGGATCTGGCGTGCGCTGGACCTGCGCCCGCCGGGCAGCGAACCCGCCTGGTGGGCGGCCCGGTTGCTCACCGCAGGGCTCGCGGCCAGCCCCGACCCGGTCGAACACCGGGAGCTGCTCGACCAGTTGGCCCGCCGGATCGCCGAACGGGCCGCCGCCGCAGGAAGCGGGCAGGCGCTCGACGGGCTGGAACGCTTCGGCCCGGAGTTCTGGACCGGCCTCGGCCTGCCCGTCGCGGCCGAACTCGCCCTGCTGCGCCGCCTGGTGGCCGTGGACGGCCCCGAACAGCACTTCCTCGGCGTGGTCGCGGAGCGGCTGCGTGCCGACCCGGTCACCGTGTTCCCGCTGCTCTGCGCCTGGTTCGAGGACCCGGGCGGACTGCCGGGCCGCCCGGGCGTCGGGATCGCCGACCTCGCCCAGGACCTGCTGTACGCCCACCGGTGGCTGGCCCTGGACGAGTTGGCCGACGCGCTGGCCGACGCCGCGCACCCGAGGGCGGACGCGCTGCTCAACGTGCTGGCCGCCGAGGAGCCGTCCGCGCTCTGTCGCGCGGTGGACCGCTGGAGCCACGACCGGCGGCCCGAACGGCACGTCGCGGCCGCCGTGCACGCGCTGCGGACCGCCCCGTACGCAGGCGGGGCCGGGGCCGAACTGCTGCGCTACGGCGCGCTGACCCTGCTCGCCCGTGAGGACGAACCCGGACTGCACGGCGCGGCCCTGGCCCTGCTGGTCGGTGACCCAGCGACCCGGGCCGAGCATCTGGACGCCGCCCTCGCCCTGCACCGGGCGGGCGGCGACGCCTTCCTCACCCCGTACGCGCTGGCCCCGGCCCTGGAGAGCGACCCGGAACCCGTCCTGGCCGCCCTCGCCGACCGGCTCGCGAGCCCCGGCACGGCCCCCGCCGAGACCCTGCGGGTGCTCGCCGACGCCCGCGCCCCGGTCGCCGCCCGGCGGGGCGCCGAACTGGCCGCCAGGCTGCTGCGCCAGCAGCCGGAACTGGCCGGGCCGGTCGCCGTCGACTACCTCGGCCGACGCCTGCGGCACGCCGTGATCGACGGGCAGGCCGCCCGTCTGGAGCTGCGGCTGCTGCTCGGTGCCGCGCTGGCCGCCCGGACGGCGACGGTCCGCGGGCCGTTCGCCGAGGTGCTGTCCGCGCCGGTGGCCGACCCGGCGGCGGACGCGCTGCGCTGCGAGCTGCTGGACGCCCTGCTCGCCACCGAGACCGACCGGGCGGTGCTCACCGCCGCCGTGGAACGCCTCGCCGAGCACTGCGCGGCCGAGAACCCCGTCCGGGCCCGGGCCGTCCTGGCCCGGGTGACCCCGGGACTGCCCGACGCGGACGACCTGTTGGTGCGCTGCGCCGGGCGCTCGGCGGCCTTCGCCCAGCTGCTCGCCCAGTGGCCGTGCGACGCGGCCCCGACCGCTCCCGACGGCCCACGGCTGGCCCGGATGCGGGCCCTGGTGGCCGCCGGACGGGACCCGCAGTACGCCGCCGCCGAGGCCGAGCGGAGCGTCCCGCCGCGGGCCCTGCGCACACCGGTGCGCTCAACCCCTATTCCGGTGCCTGAGCCGGGGCAGGCGCATGGCACGCTATAGGGGTTCGGGTTTTGAGCGTTTGAGCGTACCGAGGGTACGCACCGTACGGAACGAGGAGCAGTCGGGTGCAGCGCTGGCGTGGCCTGGAGGAGATCCCCGCTGACTGGGGACGCAGCGTCGTCACCATCGGCTCGTTCGACGGGGTGCACCGCGGGCACCAGTTGATCATCGGGCAGGCGGTCGAGCGGGCCCGCGAACTCGGCCTTCCCTCGGTCGTGGTGACCTTCGACCCGCACCCCCGCGAGGTGATCCGCCCGGGCAGCCACCCGCCGCTGCTCGCGCCGCACCCGCGCCGGGCCGAGCTGATCGCCGAACTGGGCGTGGACGCGGTGCTGGTGCTGCCGTTCACCACCGAGTTCTCCCAGGAGTCGCCGGAGACCTTCGTCCAGCAGGTGCTGGTGGAGGCGCTGCACGCCCGGGTCGTCATCGAGGGCCCCAACTTCCGCTTCGGGCACAAGGCCGCCGGGGACGTCGCCCTGCTCACCGAGCTGGGCCGGGCGGACGACTTCCAGGTCGAGGTGGTGGACCTCCAGGTGTGCGGCAGCGCCGGGGACGGCGAGCCGTTCTCCTCCAGCCTGACCCGCCGACTGGTCGGGACCGGGGACATGACCGGCGCCAACGAGGTGCTCGGCCGCCCGCACCGGGTCGAGGGCGTGGTGGTGCGCGGCGCGCAACGCGGCCGCGAGCTCGGCTACCCGACCGCCAATGTGGAGACCGTGCCGCACAGCGCCGTCCCGGCGGACGGCGTGTACGCGGGCTGGCTGACCGCCCAGGGCGAGCGGATGCCGGCGGCGATCTCGGTCGGCACCAACCCGACCTTCGACGGCACCGCCCGCACCGTCGAGGCGTACGCCATCGACCGGGTCGGCCTGGACCTGTACGGGTTGCACGTGGCCGTGGACTTCCTGGCCTACCTGCGCGGGATGGAGAAGTTCGACTCCATCGAGGCGCTGCTCGACCGGATGGCCGACGACGTCAAGCACGCGCGTGAGCTGACCGACGCCGACTGACGTCCGGCGCCGGCTCCTGGTCGGTGCTGCGGCCGAGGGCCCGCCGACTCCTGGTCGGCGGGCCCTTCGTCGTCCTACTGCTGGGGCGGCTGCTGGGGCGGGTAACCGTAGCCGGGCGGCTGCTGCTGGGGCGGGTAGCCGTACCCGGGCGGCGGCGGGGGCTGGGGGGCCTGCTGCTGCGGGTCGGCGTAGGGCTGGGGCTGGGGCCAGCCGTAGCCGGGCGGGGGCGCGGGCTGGCCGGGCTGCACCCCCCACGGTGCGCCGGGCGCGGGCTGGGGGGCCTGCTGGGGGTCGGCGTACGGCTGGGGGTGGCCCGGCTGCTGCTGGTGGGCGGCCTGCGCCTGCTGTTGCCAGCCGGCCTGCTGGGCGGCCGCCTGCTGGGCCCGGACGATGTCCTCGCCGACCAGGGTGGCCAGCTCGAAGTACGCCTCGCGCACCTTGGGCCGCATCATGTCGAGGTTGACCTCGGCGCCGGCCGCCAGGCTCTCGTCGAAGGGCACCACGACGACGCCGCGGCAGCGGGTCTGGAAGTGCGCGACGATGTCCTCGACCTTGATCATCTTGCTGGTCTCGCGCACCCCGGAGACCACCGTGATGCTGCGCTGCACCAGGTCGGCGTAGCCGTGCGCGGAGAGCCAGTCCAGCGTGGTCGAGGCGCTGGAGGCGCCGTCCACGCTCGGGGTGGAGACGATGATCAGCTGGTCGGCGAGGTCCAGCACCCCGCGCATCGCGCTGTACAGCAGACCGGTGCCGGAGTCGGTCAGGATGATCGGGTACTGGCGGCCCAGCACCTCGATGACCTGGCGGTAGTCCGAGTCGTTGAAGGTGGTCGAGACCGCCGGGTCGACGTCGTTCGCCAGGATCTCCAGGCCCGAGTTCAGGTCCTGCGAGGTGAACTGACGGATGTCCATGTAGCTGCGCAGGTGCGGGATCGCCGTCACCAGGTCGCGGATGGTCGCGCCGGTCTGGCGCTTGACCCGGCGGCCGAGCGTGCCGGCGTCCGGGTTGGCGTCGATCGCGATCACCTTGTCCTGGCGCTCGCTGGCCAGGGTCGCGCCGAGCGCGGTGGTGGTCGTGGTCTTGCCGACCCCGCCCTTGAGGCTGATCACGGCGATCCGGTAGCAGCTCAGCACCGGGGTGCGGATGATCTCCAGCTTGCGGGCCTTCTCGGCCGCCGCGGCCTTGCCGCCGAACTGGAACCGTGGCTGCTGGCGCTGCTGCTTGGGCTGGCTGCGCAGCAGCCGGTCCGAGGACAGCTCGACGGCGGCGGTGTAGCCGAGCGGGGCGCCGTGCGCGGTCTGCTGCGGGGCGGCGGCCTGCTGGAACGCTGCGGGCTGAGGTGCGGCGGCGCCCTGCGGCGGCCAGGGCTGTGCGGGGCCCGGCTGCTGGGGCTGCGCGGGCTGGCCGGGCTGCACGGGCTGCATGGGCTGGCCGGGTTGGGGCGCGGCCGGGGGCGGGTAGGCACCGGGCTGCGGCCAGCCGCCCTGGCGCGGGTCCACCGCGCCGGACTGCGGCTGGAGCGGCAGCGCGGGCTGAGGCTGAGGCTGGACGGGCTGCGCGGGCTGGCCCTGCTGCGGCTGGGCGGCCCAGGCGGCCTGCGGATCCCACCCGGGCTGCGGGTCCTGGAGCGACTGCGGCACCGGCTGGCCCGGCACCGACTGGGCCGGAGGCTGCGCGAAGTTCTGCGGCGGTACGGGCTGCGCCGGCTGCGGCGCCGGCGTCGCGACGGGCGCCGGGTAGGACTGCGGCTGCGGCGCGCCTGGCTGAGGCGCGCCCGGCTGCGGCGCCGCCGGGGCCGGAGCGGGAGCCGCCGTCGGGAACGGAACGTGCTGCGCCTCGGCCTGGACGGGCGGGACCGGCGGAACCGCTGCGGGCGCCGGGCCCGGCTCGGCCGCCGGAGCAGGCGCGGGAGCGGGGGCGGGGACCTGGGCCGGGGCCTCCGCAGGGACCGGAGCCTGGGGCTGGGCCACGGGCGCTGGCGTCTGCTCGGCCGCCGGTGCCGGTGCCGGTGCCGGTGCCGCTGCCTGAGCCGGGGCAGCCCCCGGCCCGGCCGGCTCGGCCGCGGGAGCCTGCCCGGCAGCGGGCGGCGCCGCCGGACCCGACTGCACGTACCAGGACGGGGGAGTGTAATCGGGCGCGTCGGACCAGTCGTCGTCGTCCTCCGCCGCGTTGTCGCCGACGTAGACGCCGTCCCGATCGCTGCTCACTAGGGCTCCCTCGTGTTCGCCGCCGCTTGTTCAGCGGTGCCGTTGCCGCAACAAAGACTAGGCCGTTCGGCTGCCCCTGTTGAAGGCGGCTTCGGTTCCGGACCGGGATCGACCGGCCCGGACGCGCCCCTCAGTCCATCCGGCGCGGGCCTCCGAGCACCTGCTGTTCGGCCTGCCCGGCCACCGCCCGGACGTACTGACGCCGCATCCGGGTCGCCCACAGGGTGAGGTCGTCGCCGAGGGTGGGCAGCGCGGCCACGTCCTCCGGCGGCAGGGACAGCACCCGGCCGGTCAGCTCGGCCTCCTGCGGGGAGATCCGCTGCACGCCGACCAGGTCGGCCGCGTTGAGCACCCGGGAGGCGTTCGGCCCCAGGTAGGGCAGCAGGGTCAGGGTGGTCTGCCAGGGCGCGGCGGAGAGCCGGCTGCGCGGCGGGCGGGCGCCGAGGTCGCGCACCACCAGGACCGGCGAGGCCACCGAGGCGCCCTGCGGGCCGAGCCGTCCGACCTGGTGGATCGTCACGCAGGGCTGACCGCCGCCGGCGGCCTGCGCCATCGGCCCCCACAGCTGTGCGCGGGCGGTCTCCACCGCGACCCGGGCGCCGATCGCGGCCGCCCGCAGCGCGATGACCTGCGCCGTCCAGATGCCGCCGACCAGCACCAGGTCGTACGAGCTGGGGCGGAACAGGCCGAGCACCGCGGGCAGTCCCTGCGGGTCGACACCGATCACCACGCCGTCGTCGCCGACCGGGAAGGCCAGCGCGCCGAGGTCGGCGGCCTCCAGCACGTGCTTCTCCCGGCGCGGTCCGCGCAGCCCGAAGCCGGGCAGGATCCGCGGTCGGGGGCGCCGCTGCTCGGTGCCCGGCTGAGGGCCTGGGGACGGATAGGTCTGGTACGCCATCAGGACGCTCCTCCCAGCGGCAGGGTGGCGAGCATGCCGGGGGCCTGTTCGAGATCGAGCCGGACCAGGCCGAGGCCGGTGCTCTGGGCCCGCGCCTCCACCTGGCGGCCGACCTGGCCGACCTCGCTCTCACTGCGCCCGGTCACCCGCAGGTGCCCGCTGACGGTCACCGAGCCGCCGGTGCCGTGCCCGGCGGTGAGGCTGAAGGTGCTGGCCAGCGCGGGGGAGCCGGTGATCAGGTTGACCAGGTCCGGTGCGCCGATCCGGCCGGGGGCGCCGCCGGGGCGGCCGAGCAGCGGCCAGCGGGAGATCCAGTAGGTGCTGTGCCAGCGGTCGTCGATCCGCCAGAAGCGGTTGCCCTCCTGGGTGCGGCGGGTGGTGCCGCCGCCGCTGCCGGTGCCCTGGCGTCCGGCCACCGCGATCGGGTTGGCGCAGGTGGCGATGGCCAGCGCGGCGATCAGCTCGCGCTCGTCCAGCACGGTGGCGTTGAACCCGGCGCTGTTGAGCCGCCCGGCGAGCTGGTCGGTCACCCGCTGGAGCGCCTTGCGGGCGCCCTCCTCGCCGCCGCCGCGGGCCCGGACGGCGGTGGCCGCGCGCTCCGGGTCGAGCTTGAGGGCGACCCAGGTCAGCCGCAGCCCGGGGGTGGAGGTGCCGTCCGGCAGCTCGCGGTAGGCGCGGGCGGCCAGTGACTGCTCGGGCAGGTGCGGGGCCGGGGCGGGCTGGGTGTGCTGGACCAGCTGCACCGACTCCAGGGTGATGTCGTCCACGGTGAGCGCCGAGCAGATGACGTCCAGCGGCAGCGGCAGCGCGGTGCGCACCGGGCGCAGCGGCTGGTCCTTGGCCTGGACGAGCAGCACCGAGCTGAGGAAGGTGCCGTCGCCGACCATGCCGGTCTCGCGGCGGACGGGGCGCCCGCCGAAGTCGGCCTCGGTGGCGTGGGTGCAGGTGCGCAGCCCGGGTTCGAGCTCCAGCGCGGGCGCCAGGGCCGGGTCGGTGCCGGGCGGCGGCAGCAGCGACTTCGCCTGCTTGCGGCGGGACTTGAGGGCGGAGCGCACCCGCAGCAGTTCCGGGATGGTGCGGCCGCGCAGCGGGACGACCGCCAGCACCAGCAGGAGCAGGGAGACCGCGCCGAAGCCGGCCGCGACCGGGCGGCTGATCGTCCATCCGACCGCGACCAGGGCGGCCGCGACTTCCACCAGGACGATCTGCTGGAGCTTCAACCGGCCACCGAGCAGGCCGGGTCGGGGGTTGACGCGCACCTGGACGGCGCCGCCGGCGCTGCCCGTCGTCGGCTGGTGGACGGCCGTGGCCCCGGCGGGCGGGCCGCCGCGTCGGGCCCGTCCGGACCGGCGCGACCTTCCGCCGCCCGCGGTGCCGCGGCGTTCTGGAGCGGTCTGGCTTGGCATCCCCCGGTGGCCCTCTCTGATCCGTTGTCGCGGCCCGGCTGGCTGGTTCGCGGACCGTACCCGTACCGTACTCACCGTCTGCTGCCGCATCGTAGAGGGTTCGGGCCGGTTCCCGCCCGGCGGGTGCGGAGCACGGGGACGGTCGGGCCGACGGGAGGCCGACCGCGTCTGGCACACGTCTGACAGAGGGGGACGACGAGGATGGCATCGCGCCGGGACGAGCTGAACGCGTACACCTTCGCGCGCAAACGCACGGTGGGGGCGTTCCTGCTGCCCTCCGGCGGCGGCAGCGACGAGGACGCGCCGCGCCCGGTGAAGGCGGTGCTGCCGAGCGTGCTGGTCGGGGCGGTGGTGGTGGCCGGGTTCGGCCTCTGGGGGGTGTTCAAGCCCGCCGCGCCGCTGCAGTGGGACAACGGCAAGAACATCATCCAGGGCAAGCAGTCGACCACCCGCTACGTGGTGCTGACGGATCCGGACGGCAAGACCAAGCGGCTGCACCAGGTGCTCAACATGTCCTCGGCGCGGCTGGTCCTGCCGGCGGACGCCAAGGTCGTCGTGGTGGACGACGGGGTGCTGGACCGCTACCCCAACCACGGGCCGACCATCGGGATCCCGTACGCCCCCGACAAGTTGCCGAGCAAGGACAACGCCAGCCAGGCGATGAAATGGGCGGTCTGCGACCGGCCGGGCTCGGACGACAAGCAGGAGACCGTCAACCAGGCGGTGTTCGTGGCGGCCGGCCCGGACGCGGCGGCGCTCACCGCGAAGGACCGGATCCTCGGCCCGGACCAGCTGATGCTGGTGCAGCAGGCCGACGAGCAGCAGGTCTCGACCACCTCGGGCCAGTCCGCCGGGGGCGCCGCGCCGGTGTTCCTGGTCGACGCGCAGGGCCGCAAGCACGTGATCGGCCCGAAGTCGGACGACAAGGAGCGCAGGGCGCTGATCACCGCGGTCTTCGGGCCCAACGCGGTGCCGCAGCGGGTCAAGCGGGAGTGGCTGGACACCCTGGTGAACGCCAGCCCGATCAGCTTCCCGGACGTCAAGGGCATGACGGACAGCCAGGGTGCCAACTCCGGTGTGAACCTGGGCAATGCGGCGGACCGCCGGATCGGCCGACTGGTGCACTACCAGGACCGCAACTACGTGGTCGGCAAGGACAGCCTCTTCCTGATCACCCCGTTCCAGGCGGAGCTGATCCGGCAGAACCCGGCCTACCAGGTGCTCTACAAGTACGACCAGGACAAGCGGCCGCGCAGCGACGACATGACCCCGGACGACCAGTCCAGGTTCAACACCGACGTGAAGCTGCCCGACACCCCGGACGACTGGCCGCTGAAGTCCGGTGCGCCGGTGAACAACTGGCAGGACCGCCAGGACGCCCGGCTGGTCGTCTGCAGCACTTTCGACGGCATGGCCGAGGACGGGCACACGCCCAAGCGCAGCGTCTGGGCCGGGACGTCCTACCCCGCGGCGTACAACAACGGCGCGGGGGCGGCGTACGTGACGCCCGGCCACGGCCTGTTCTACCGGGCGGTGGACAACGCGGGCGGCGGCAACCAGCCCGGCGGCAGCCAGCCCGGTGCCAACGCGGCCGGTGCCAACTCCGGTGCGCCCGACGGCTCCGGCACCGACTTCCTGATCACCGAGACCGGCCTGCGCTACTCCGTCCCGGCGAACGGTGACGGCGGCCACGGCCCCAGCCCGTCGCCGGGTGCGAGCGGCGCCGCGAAGACGCCGGTCCCGCAGCAGAGCACCCCGAACCCCGGCGCCGGTGGCCAGCCGACGCAGAACCCGGACGACCAGCCCGGCGGCAACCAGGCACGACTGGGCTACCAGAACGTCCAGCCGCTGCCGGTACCGAAGGAGTGGTCGAACCTGGTTCCGGCCGGTCCGCCGCTGACGGCGAAGAGCGCCGCGCAGCCGCAGAACGCCTGACCGGCCGGTCCCGGCAACGGACTTGGCCCCAGTGTCATGGTCTGGTAACTACTCAGCGCTCGATGTTGGGTGAGTTGCGTGTGCCGACTACAGTGCTGCTCGACATCACACGGGTGATGCGGCGGCAGGACCCTGGGGCCCTCCGCACACACAATGTTTGTCTCATGGGGGATGGTGGAGCATGAGTGACGGCCAGTTCACGGTGACCGCACAGGAGATGATGGACTTCGCCGGCAAGATCGAGACGGCGATCGGCCAGATCGAGCAGGAGCGCTCCGCGCTCCAGACCTCGGTCCAGAACGTCTCCGGCGGTTGGAAGGGCCAGGCGGCGGACGCCTACAAGGCCCTGCAGGACCAGGTCGACAAGGACGTCAAGGACCTGAAGGAATCGCTGACCGCGATCAAGCACGCCATCGAGCTCACCACCAAGCACTACGCGAGTGCCGAAGAGGAGCAGAAGGCGCTGTTCGGCCCGCAGAGCTGATCACGGCAGTCCTGATATCCGCTCCGTTCCGACCTTCCACCCGCCGGGGCGCCCGCGGCTGAGCGCGGGGTGCTCCGCATCCTCGTCAAGGGAGACATTGTGACCGACCACATCCTCGTCAACTTCCAGAGCCTCCACCAGGCGTCGCAGGACGTGCAGAACTCGGCCAACAGGATCGAGCAGATGCTGTCCGACCTTCGCAAGGAGGTCGTCAAGATCTCCCAGGGCTGGCAGGGCCAGGCCCAGCAGGGTTACAACGCCCAGCAGGCCAAGTGGGACAACGCCGCCCAGAACCTGAAGGACACCTGCGCCAAGATCTCCGGCTCCCTGGAGAGCGCCGCGCAGAGCTACCACGCGACCGAGAAGAAGAACGCCGGTCTCTGGGGCTGATCGACCGTTCCCGGACGGGAACGACAGGGGCGGGTACCCGGGCTTCCGGGCACCCGCCCTTCGGCGCGTGGTGCGGCACGGGGTGGAGAACATGAGGGGTGGCAGGGTGTCCGGACGCCGGTTCCGTAGGACGGCCGCGGCGCTGGCCGCGCTCGTGGTGCTGGGCGGTCCGCTGACCGCCCCGGCGTACGCGGACGGGCCCGGGCTGGCCTCCGCCGGTGACTGCCCCAGGCCCGCGCCCGACGTGCAGACCGTGCCGTGGTCGCTCCAGCGGCTGCTGCTCGACGAGTTGTGGCAGGGCGGGAAGACCACCGGCAGCGGCGTGCGGGTCGCGGTCATCGACACCGGGGTGGACGACGGCAACCCGCAGCTGGCCGGCAAGGTGGACGCGGGCCCCAGCCTGCTGTTCGACAAGCAGAACAACAAGCCGGTCGACGGCACCTCCAAGAACGACACGGTCGGCCACGGAACCAAGGTGGCCGGCATCATCGCGGCGAGCCGCAGCGACCGGACCGGTTTCGTCGGACTGGCCCCCGACGCGCGGATCTACGCGATCCGGCAGAACGACAGCGAGGGCAACGGCGACGTCTCCAGCCTCACCGCGGCCATCAACGACGTCGTCAGGAACAACACCGACGTCGTCAAGAACAAGGGTCCGCAGACGTCCCTCATCAGGGTCATCAACATCTCCCAGGACGTACGCGGCGCGGGTGACGCCCACTTCGGCGGCTACCAGGAGCTCAAGGCCGCGATCCAGGCGGCCGAGGACGCCAGGATCGTGGTGGTCGCCTCCAGCGGCAACGACGGCAAGGAGGGCGACACCTACCCGGGCGCCTTCCCGACCGTGCTGTCCGTGGGCGCCTCCGACCGAAACAACGAGCGCGCGCCGTTCTCCCAGTACGGCTCCTTCGTGAAGGTCGCCGCGCCCGGCGTCGAGATGCTCTCCACGGTGCCCGGCGGCGGCCAGTGCGTCGACAACGGCACCAGCTTCGCCGCCCCGTACGTCGCCGGACTCGCCGCCCTGCTGACCGGCGCGCACCCGGACTGGACGCCGGCCCAGGTGCGGGCCTGGATCGAGCAGAGCGCCCAGCGCACCGAGCGCGGCCCCAACGAGTTCATCGGCTGGGGCGTGGTGGACCCGGTCAAGGCCGTCACCAAGGCGCCCGAGAACCCGCCGTCCGAGGCCGTCCCGGACGCCCCGGTGCAGCTGGCCTCCGCCCCGATCGTGCCGGCGCCGGTCGGCCTCGGCGAGACCCAGGCCGACCGGGACGGCCGCACCGCCACGTACGTGGTCGGCGCGGGCGCGCTGCTGGTGGCCCTGCTGATCGGCGGGGGCGTCGTGCTGCGCGACCACCGCCGCAAGTCCGCCGACTGAAAAACCCGCGGAACGCCTGTAACACCGGCGCCCGCCCACCGCATCCATCAGGTGTCAGGGGCACACGGACACGGGGGAGCGGCGGGCGATGGGGTGGATGAGGGGTGGCCGGGAGGCCAAGGACGCCGAGTTCCTGGAGCTCGTCTCCTGCCGCACCGGCCACCTCTACCGCTCGGCCTGTCTGCTCACCAGCGGCGACACCCACTACGCCGAGGACCTCGTGCAGGAGGCCCTCAGCCGGATGTACGTGCTCTGGCGGCGCAGTGCCTTCACCGGCGGCCGGAACCGGATCGAGAACCCGGCGGCCTACACCCACACGGTGATGGTTCGCACCTTCCTCGCCCAGCAGCGCCGCCGTTCCAGCGGCGAGCGCCCGACCGAGGCCCTGCCGGAGCGGGAGGGGCACGACGCGGACAGCAGTCTGCGGCTGACCCTGCTCGACGCGCTCGGGCAGATGTCGGCGAAGGACCGGGCCGTGCTGGTGCTGCGCTACTGGGAGGACCGCAGCGTGGAGGAGACCGCCGAGGTGCTGCGGCTGTCCTCCGGCGCGGTCCGGACCAGGACCACCCGGGCGCTGGCCCGGCTGCGCAACCTGCTCGGCGACTCGCTGGCCGAACTGGCCGCCCGCTGACGTCCTCCGCACCTCGGCCGACGTCCTCCGCACCTCGCGCCGACGTTCCGCACCACCCGCTGACCACATCTGGCACTTCCGCGATGCAAGGAGACGGTGATCCGCCATGTCCGAGCCGGACAAGTTCGAAGACGATCTTCTCTACGCCCTCACCCGCACGGGTGAGGGTTTCCGCCCCGACCGGGCCGACCAGCCCGGGATGGTCGCGGGCGGGTACCAGCGCGGCCGCCGCCGCTGGCGCCGCCGCTCGGCCGCCGCGGTGGTGGGCGGTGCCGCCGCGCTGGCCCTGGTGGGCACCGGGGCGGTGTACCTGACCGGCAACGGTTCGACGTCCGGCGGCACGGCCACGGTGGCCGCCGCCTCCACTGGGGCCGGGACCGCCCTGACCCCGGCCTCCGCCGGTGCGGGCACCCCCACCCCCACCCCCACCCCCACTCCCACCGCCGCCGCGGTGGTCACCGGCGACGAGGTGCTGTCCACCTTCAAGGCCCTGCTGCCCAAGGGCGGGATCACCGACGCCAGTGGCCGCGGCACCGACGACCCCGAGCTCAAGGGCACCTACGTGGGCGCCAAGCTGGTGTTCGACGACGGGGCCGGCAAGTCGCTCCTCATGGTCGGTGTCCAGAAGCACCGCCCGGGCCAGAGCCAGGACCGGTCCTGCCCGGAGCTCAAGCCCGGCCAGCTCGACGCGTGCTCGGTCACGACCCTGGCGGACGGCTCCAAGCTGTACCTCAGCGAGGGCTACGAGTACCCGGACCACCGCGCCACCACCAAGGAGTGGATGGCGTCGCTGACCGGGCCCGACGGCCGGGAGATCAACCTCAGCGAGTGGAACTCGCCCCAGGAGAAGGGCGCGCCCGACAGCCGTCCCAACCCGCCGCTCACCCTGGACCAGCTCAAGGCGGTCGTGACCGACAGGTCCTGGGACCGGATCGCCGCGGCGGTCAAGCCCGACGGCGTCGACTACGCCGCCATGAGCACCGGGGTGTCCCTGCAGGACCGGCAGGCGATCCTCTCCGATCTGCTGCCCGCCGGGGTGACCGCCACCAAGGTCGACGGCAACGAGGTCGTCATGAACGTCCAGCTCGCCCAGGGGGGCGCCACCGGCTCGCTGGTCGTGCGGGTGCAGAAGCTGTCGGCGCAGTCGGAGGACAAGGCGAAGGCGACGTCCGGGGGTGCGACCACGCTGCCCGGGGGCGGTCAGCTCAGGCTCTACGGCCCGGGGACGCCCAGTCCGGGGGGCGCGCCGATGGCCGACGTGGTGCGCGACGACCTCCTCGTCCAGGTCGGCGAGCCGCCGACCGGCAAGCCGCTGCTCAGCCTGGACCAGCTGAAGGCGATCGCCACCAGCCCGGCGTGGAAGCCCAAGAAGTAGCGGTCACGGACGTGGGGGGGGGGGGCGGGGGGGGGGGGGGGGGGGGGGGGCCCCGCGGGGGGGGGGGGGGGGGGGGGGGGGGGGGGCCCCCGGGGCCCCCCCCCCCCCCGGGCAACGACGGGGCGCAGAGCGGCGCGGACACAGGGGGCGGGCGATGGCGGTGGCACGGCGAAGGGTCGGCACGTCGGCGCTGCGGACGGCGCAGTGGACGGCGGCCGGAGTGCTGGGCGGTACGGGCCTGCTCGGGCTGCTGCTGTTCGCGCTCGGCCGGGCGCAGGCCTGGCAGGCGCTCGGCGGCGGCCTGGTGGTGGCCGGCGCCTCGACGGTGCTCGGCGGCGCGCTGGGCTTCCTGTTCGGAGTGCCCCGGGTGAAGAGCGGCTCCGGTGAGCCGCAGGGCTCGTACGCGCCCAACACCAATCTGGAGCAGGTCTCCGACTGGCTGACCAAGGTGCTGCTGGGCGTCGGACTGACCCAGCTCGGCTCGCTCGGCGAGCGGCTGCACCAGCTCGGTACGGCGCTGGCGCCCGTGCTCGGCGGCACGGGTGCCGCGGCGCCGTTCGCGGCCGCGCTGGTGCTGTACTTCCTGGTCCTCGGCTTCCTGGCCGGCTGGCTGGTGACCAGGCTGGCGCTGCCGCGGGTGCTGACCGAGACGGACGAGGCGCTGGACCTCTTCCTGGCCGGTCAGGACCGCGACCGGCGGGGCGACAAGGTGGGCGCCGACGACCTGCGGGTGCGCGCGATGCAGCAGCTCGGGATACTCGGCGGCAGCGCCGGTCAACCCGACGCGCTGGCCGCCCAGTTGCCGCCCGCCACGGGTTCCCCGGCCGGGCCCGACGGCGTGGTGGCGGAGGTCCGCTCGACCGCGAAGCGCTCGGCGCTGACCGCCGACCGGGTGCGGGACCTCTTCGCGGACGGCACCGAGGGCCGCCGGATCCAGGCGCTCGCGCTGATGCAGGGCGATCCTGCGCTGGCGGACCTGTCGAGCGTGCTGGACGCGATCGAGCACCCTCGCTCGGGTTTCGAGCAGTACCACGCGCTGCTGGCCGCCCGGGGCCTGCTCTCCCGGCTGCCCGGCGCCGAGGCTCAGCGGCTGCGGGAGGCGGTGGCGGCGCAGCTGGTCGATCCGCGGGGGATTCCGTACGGGTCGGACCGCAGCTGGCTGGCGGAGAAGATCCTCTCCCGGTTGCCGGCGACGGCCTTCGTCCCGGCGCAGCCGACGACCGCCGCGGGGAGCGGCGCGCCCGCGGGCGCTGCGCAGGGCCCGGGGCAGGGCTCGGCACAGGGCCCGGGCGAGGGCACTGCGCCGGGAGCGGGGCAGTCGGACTCCTAGACGGTGAAGCGCAGTTCGGGCTGCTCCCACGGGGTCCGGGGCTGCGGCGGGCGGGTGCCGGTGCGCTCGGCGCCGAGCTGCAGGTAGAAGCCCTCGGCGGGCGGGTGCGAGACGACCTTGACCGCCGTGATCCCGGCGGCCCGGGCGCGGTCGAGCATGTCGGTGATCAACGCCCGTCCGATGCCCAGCCCTTGGGCCTCGTCGGCGACGAACATCAGCTCCAGTTCGGCCGGTTCGTGGATCAGCGCGTAGAAGCCGAGCAGTCGGTCGTCGGTGCGGTCCACGGCCATCCGGACTTCGTGGCGTTCGACGTAGTCCGGTTCCACGGCATAGCCGTCGATCATCGCGAAGTACGCCCCGCGGTAGGCGCTGGAGGCCTGGATCAGCGCGGTGAGCCGGTCGGCGTCGGCCGGTCGGGCGGGCCGGATCGTGGTCTCGCTCATGAGGTGAGTATAGGGGCGAATATGGTCAGCGACCATTACATCGGGCTCAGCGGTGGCGCCGGCGGCCGACGGGGGCGACGGCGGTCGGCAAGCCCGGTCGGCGGCCCGCAGCACCAGGACCCTCCGGGTGCGGGGGAGGGCCGCCGGGCTCTGCGGGCCGCCCAGCGATCACCCGGCAGCCCAGCTCGCGGGCCTCGGCGGCCAGGCCCGCCGCGCCGCCCGGGCAGTCCAGCAGCGGGCCGGGCAGGGCGGCGAGTCCGGCGCGGGTGAGGCCGAACAGGGCGCAGTACTCGTCCAGCGGACGGGAGGTGACCAGGACGTCCGGCTCCGGGGCGGGCTCCTGGGCCGCGGCGGTGATCACCTGGTCATCCGAACACGGGACCGCCCCGCCCGCATCCGAAGCGCATCCGGATGCGGGCGGGGCGGGCAGGGGGGCAAGGCAGGCGGTCAGGACGGGGCAGGCGGGGGCGAGCGGGGCTCAGCGGCCGAGCAGCCCCCGGGCGGCGGCCCGGTTGACGCCGGTCAGGCCGTGGACCAGCCGCGCGGTGAGGAAGATCAGCAGCACCCCGACCACCGAGAACGCGGCGATCTGCCCGGTGCCCTCGACGTAGTAGGCGTGCCGGACGTGGTGGCTGTCGGTGTAGTCGAACAGCTGGTAGCCGGGCCAGGAGGTGTAGCGCGGGAAGACCCAGTGGTAGACCGGGTAGAGCGCCATCGCCCAGCCGAGCACCAGGAAGGTCAGGGTCAGGCAGAAGCTGAACACCGCCCAGGGGAACATCACCAGCTGGTGCAGCGCGGCCCGCCAGCCCGCCCCGTCGGCCAGCCGCGCGGTGATCGCGCCCCAGTTGCCCGGACGCACCTGGCGCACCGGCGCCGGGCCGGGCACGTCCAGGGCGAGCATCCCGCGCACCCGGGCGCGCTCCGCCCGGCCCAGACCGCGGGCGACGGTGGTCAGGCCGGCCAGCACCGGGAGGCCGAGGACGGTGACGAAGGTGCCCACGCCGAGGCAGAACAGGGTGATCGAGACGGCGAAGCCGACGATCGCCACCGGCAGGCCGGTCAGCGCGTATCCGACCTCGCGGTAGTACTGCCGGGAGAACGGCGCGCGCCAGAAGCCCGGCGGCTGCTCGGTCCGGCGGGCCCGGGCCGGACGGGTTCCGTCGCCGTGATCGTCCCGGTCGTACCACTCCTGACCCAGCGTGCTGTTGCTCATCTCGCGGCCCCCGGCCCCTCGTTCTCGCGGTCTCCCGTACTGACGGACTTCAGTCTGGCCGACACGCGACCCGGACGGCATCCGGGGGACCGGCGGACCGGAGGTGGGGTTAACCCCCCTGCGGCGGGGCGAGCGGGCCGGTCCACTCGTCGGCGAGCAGCGAGTACTGGTACGAGTCGGACCAGACGCCGCCCTTGTACAGGTCGTGCCGGACCCGCCCCTCCAGCTGGAAGCCGAGCTTGGTGAGCACCTTGGCCGATGCCGTGTTGTCCACGTCGACCCGGGCGACCAGCCGGTGCAGGCCCAGCGGGCCGAAGGAGAGCCCGCAGAGCAGCCCGGCGATCTCGCCCGCGTAGCCGCGCCCCCACACCGGGCGGCTCAGCACGTAACCGAGGTGGGCGGAGCGGTACTTGCCGAGGGTGAGGCTGGCGTGCGCCACCGGCAGCGCGTCCTCCGGGTCCTCGGCGTCCTCGCGCCGGACGACGGCGAGCCGGTAGGTGTCCCGCTCCTCGGCCATCGCCTCCTCCAGGTAGAGCTCGATCTGGTCGGCGCAGGTTTCGCGGTCGCGCGGCTCGAAGGGGAGGTAGCGGGTCACCTCCGGGTCGCTGTACAGCGCGTGCAGCGCGTCCAGTTCCGCCGGGGTGTGGTGGTACTCGCGGAGGGCGAGCCTGGGACCGGTGAGGCGTACGGGGACCATGGCTGCCGACCCTACCCCCGTCCGGCGGCTACCGTTCGGAACATGAACGACGAAGACCTGCGGCTCGCCCCGCGCACCAGGGCCGCCGACCTGCTCACCTGGGCGGCGGCCGGACAGGACCGCGCGCCGGTGGCCGAGGCGCCGCTGCGCGCGGTGCTGGCGCTGCTGGAGCTGGGCGAGGGCAGGATGCACGACGGCTGGCCCGAACTGACC
Organism: Kitasatospora sp. NPDC017646; assembly: GCF_044329365.1. Classification (NCBI taxonomy): domain Bacteria; kingdom Bacillati; phylum Actinomycetota; class Actinomycetes; order Kitasatosporales; family Streptomycetaceae; genus Kitasatospora; species Kitasatospora sp. NPDC017646. The sequence goes on from NZ_JBIRJC010000028.1 coordinate 29,337, forward strand.
TCCGACGCGGTGGAGCACCTGCTGTACGAACGGCTCCACCTCTACGTCCAACCCGCGCCGGAGGAGGACCCGCTCGCGTACGGCGACGCCGTACGGCTGCTGGTCGACCACCAGCGGGCGGCGAAGCGGCTCAACGCCAAGCGCCAGGAACGGCTGCACGCCGAGGCCGAGTGGCAGGGCGAGGTCGCGGCCGGGCTGCTGCGCCGCGCCGACCTGGTGACCTGGCCCCGGCTGTACGCGGTGCTTCTGCACGCGCACGGGGTGGACGTGACGGACCTCGCGGCCGTACGGGACTGGCTGACCGGCTTCGCCGGCCTCGACGAGGAGGAACGGCTGGCCGGGTACGAGGCGCTGGTGCCGACCGGCTGGCTGGACGAGCCGGACGAGCAGGGCTGGGGGCCGGGCCGGGTGCTGTCGGTCGGCATGGCCACCGACGGGGCACGGCGGCTGCTGGAGCAGGGCCTGATGCGGCGCAGCTACCGCAACCTGGCCGAGCTGACTGCGCTGGGGCGGCCGATGCCGGACGAACTGGCCGGGGGCTTCGAGGAGTTCGAGGCGGCGGCGGCCGCGGTGGCGCTCGATCTGCTCGGCGAGTGGACGGTGCCCGGGCTGCCGCGACTGCTGGTGGAGGAGTTCCCGGAGCTCGCGCCGGAGCCGGGGGCGGAGGAGATCGAGGCGTACCTGGCGCAGTTGCCGCCGGAGTGAGACGGCGGGGAGCCCCTGGGCGAGCAGGCCCCGGGGGCTCCCCTCCGAGCCCGTTACGGGTTGAGGCCGCGCTGCTGGAGCCAGGGCTCCGGGTCGACCGGGGCGCCGCCGCCGGGGCGGACCTCCAGGTGCAGGTGCGGGCCGGTGACGTTGCCGGTCGCGCCGACCTTGCCGATCTGCTGGCCGGAGGTGACCTGGCCGGAGCCCTTGATGATCGAGGACAGGTGGCAGTACCAGATCTCGGTGCCGTCGGGCAGGGTCTCGACGATCCGGTAGCCGTACGCACCGGACCAGCCGGCCGAGGTGATGGTGCCCTGGCCGACCGCGTGGACCGGGGTGCCGGTGTCGGCGGCGAAGTCCAGGCCGGTGTGCAGATGGGCCCAGTAGCGGGCGCTCTGACCGTAGTGGGCGGAGAGGCTGTAGTCCTTCACCGGCAGGGTGAGGGCGGCGGCCTCGGCCCGCTCGGCCTCCTCGGCGGCGCGCTTGGCCTCGGCCTCCTTGGCGGCGGCCTTGGCCTCGGCCTCCTGGGCGGCCTGCACCCGGGCGCTCTCCTCGGCGGCGGTGCGCTGGCTGTCGGCCTGCTGCTGGATACGGGCGGCGAGCGCGAGTCCGGGGTCGGCGGCCAGGGCGACCGGGGTCTCGTCCGGGGCCTCGACGGCGGGCGCGGCGGCCGGGGTCGCGGAGGCGAAGCCGGTGGCGCCCAGGGTGGCGGCGACGGCGGTGACGCCGAGCAACGGGGAGGCCCCGCGGGTCTGACGCGGCATCCGGTGGCGGTTGGCCTCGGCCTCCGGGGCGAACGGGTCGGCGGGCCCGGCGTCGCGGGGCTCGGAGCCGTTCGGGCCGGGGTGGTCGAGGAGCTGGGTACCGGCTGCGGGGCCGGCCGGGTGTGCCGGGGTGTGCGTCGACGCCACGGAGGCGCGCTCCTTTCCTTCCTTCGCGCCTACCGGGTTAGCTGACGGGTTCGGAGCAGGAAGGTCTCCTACGGCCGGGCCGGAGCCCTGCCGATTCACCCCAAGGAACGGTTCCCCGGCTCCCTGACCTGCCCGGAGGCCGGCCGGCGGGATTAGGCGACGCGCACGGTGCCGTCTGGGTACGGCATTGACGACCGCGCTGCGTTATCAAACGTTAATCCTAGGAGGCCCTGATTCCAAGCCATCCGTCCGCGACGGCCGGGGAACAGGTGATCGGACGTCAACGAACGACCCCTCAACCGCCCGGCCCATCTGAGTACTCCTACTCATGTGCAGCCCGGCCGCCCCGCCGCATCCTGACGCCATGAGCGCACCGATGCAGTCACGCACCACGGCCGCGTACTACGCCCAGGCCGTCCTGTCCTTCGCCATCTCCGGCACGGCCCTCGCCGCCGGGATCGCCTACCTGCCCGTCGGCGGCTGGACCCGGGCCTTCCTCGGGATCGGTCTCCTCTACACCGTCACCTCCTCCTTCACGCTGGCCAAGGTGATCCGGGACCGGCAGGAGTCCTCGGACACCGTCGCCCGGGTCGACCAGGCCCGGCTGGAGAAGCTGCTCAGCGAGCACGACCCGTTCAGGGTCGAGGGGGCCTGAGCGGCGGCTTCCCGCGACCGGTGACGGCCTTGACGGCCTTGACGGCTAAGGCTATTAGCCGTAGCTTTATGGCTATCGGCAGCATCGAGCGAGCCAGTGGAGGCCCACCATGAACGGCACCGTCACCCCGAGCACCCAGTACCTCGACGTCCCCGGCGGCCGCCTCGCGTACGACGACACCCGGCAGGGCGACGGCGCCCCCGTCGTCCTGCTCCCCGGGATGCTCGACTCCCGTCGCGCGTACCGGCACCTCCACCCGCTGCTCACCGCGGCCGGACGCCGGGTCATCACCATGGACCTGCGCGGCTTCGGCGAGTCCTCGATCGCCTGGGACGACTACAGCCCCTCCGCCGTCGCCACCGACGTCCTCGCCCTGCTCGACCACCTCGCCATCGAGCGGGCCGTCCTGGTCGGGCAGTCCTACACCGGCGCGACGGTCGTCAAGCTCGCCGGGGACGCACCCCAGCGGGTCACCGGGATCGCGCTCATCGACGCCTTCGTCGAACACCGGACGAACGCGCTCATGAAGGGCGTCATGGCCGTCATGGGCGCCGCGATGGTCCGGTGGCCCGCGGTCTGGGGCTACTACCTCCGCAAGATGGCCTTCCCCGGCCCCCGGCCCGCCGACCTCGACGGCTACGTGGACGGGCTGGTCGCCGCCCTGCGGACCCCCGGCCGCAGGACCGCCACCCGCGGCCACGTCACCGGCGACTCCGCGCCGATCGGCTGGAGCGCGGCCGTCCGCTGCCCCGCCCTCGTGCTGATGGGCAGCAAGGACCCCGACTTCCCCGAGCCCGAGGCCGTCGCCGACCTCCAGGCCGAGAAGCTCGGCGCGCGGAAGGTCATGATCGAGGGATCCGGCCACTACCCGATGGCCGACAACCCGCAGGCCGTCGCCGACGCCCTGCTGCCCTTCCTCGCCGAACTCGCCTGAGCCCGCCCGGACCCGCCTCCTTCACTCTTCACGCACCACGGAGAACCCGAAGCCATGCCCCGCGTAGGACTGACCCCCGAGCAGGTCGTCGACCACGCCCTCGCCCTCATCGACGAGCAGGGCGCCGAAGCCCTCACCCTGGCCTCCGTCGCCGCCCGCGCCGGAGTCGCCACCCCCTCGCTGTACAAGCACGTCAGCGGCGGGCTCGCCGAACTCCGCCGGCTCGTCGCCGTCCGGGTCACCGGGGAACTGGCCGACCGGCTCGCGGAGGCCGCGCTGGGGCGCAGCGGGGACGACGCCGTCACGGCAGTCCTGCGCGCCTACCAGGCCTACGCCACCGAACACCCCCACCGCTACACGGCCCTCCCCCAGGCCCCCCAACCCGACGACGACCTCACCCGCGCGGCCACCCGCCTCGTCGGCGTCATCGTCGCCGTCCTGCGCGGCTACGGCCTCGACGGCGCCGAGGTGATCCACGCCGCCCGCACCGTCCGCTCCCTCGCCCACGGCTTCGCCGCCCTCTCCATCACCGGCGCCTTCCAGCTCGCCGAGGACGTCACCACCACCCACGACCGCCTCATCACCACCCTCACCACCGGCCTCCACTCGTGGCCGAAGGCGGCGGAATAGGAAGTCGGCCCCGTCGACTTCCCACACCCCACCCGCCCGGCGGACCGGCCCGCCGGCGCCGCAGCGGCGCATGCGAGGAGACAGCGGCAAACGGCGCCCCGGTGCGGGTGGTTACGTGGCGGCGAGCGGGCGCGTGAGGAGTCGGGTCCGTCGACTTCGCGGGGGTGGGGTGGGGACGGGTGCGGCCGTCGGGGGTGGAAATGGGGTATGAAGATTTGGTGCCCATCCCCGAGGACGAGAGCCGGACGAGCGGCCGCAGCCCGATGCGCTGCGTCCGCTTATTGCTGGGTTGCACCAGTGCTGCCGAGTTGCTCGGCACCGTGCTCGCGGAGGGGCCGGGATGGATCACCGGGGAGGGCTCGGCGCTCTATCTGCTGGACTCCGCGGGGATGCTGCGGCTGACCGCCTCGCACGGGTTGCCGGACTGGGCGCACGAGCGGTACGGGCTGGTGGATCCGGCCGGGGACCTGCCGGCCGCGATGGCGCTGCGGCTACGGCGCCCGTACCTGCTGAGCCCGGAGCACACCAGCATCGACTACCCGAACCGGAACGCCGGCATGGGGACCGGGATGGTCGCGGTGGTGACCCTGCCGCTGGTGGTGGACGAGCGGGAGATCGGGGTGCTGGCGCTCGCGCTGGCGCACCGGGGCACCGTGCCGCCGCGGGACCTGGACGTGTTGGAGACGATCGCCGGGGCCTGCGCCCACCGGCTGCACCACCTGCTCGACCACGTGGGGGACCGGGCGGACGACCGGCCGCCGCGGGAGGCGGGGCCGGATCCGGCGCTGGCGCACCCGCTGCTGTCCCTCGCGGTGCGGGCCGCCGGGCACGGTGCCTTCGAACGCGACCTGGTCACCGGGGAGAGCTACTGGGACGCCGCCGCGTTCGCGGTCGCCGGCCGGCCGGTGGCCGCGGACGGGGCCGCGCCGGAGCTGGAGCGGATCGTCCACCCGGAGGACCTGCCGGACGTGCAGGCCGCCCTGGCGGAGGCGCTGGCGAGCGGCGGGCGCTACCGGATCGGCTACCGGGTGCTGCGCCGGGGCGGGAAGGTGGCGCGGGTCGAGGAGTCCGGTGAGGTGATGCTGGACGTGCACGGCCGCCCGGTGCGGATCGCCGGGCTGCTCGCCGACGTGGACCACCGCGGGGAGCGGCACGCCGGTGCGCGGCGCGACCCGGCCGGGGCCCGGACGGCGCTGCTGCTGTCGCTCACCCGGGCGCTGTCCCGCGCGGTGACCGTACGGGACGTCACCGCCGCCGTCACGGACGTCGCCCGCCCGGCCTTCGGCGCCTCCGGCATCGTGCTGGACCTGGTGGACGAGGGCCGGCTGCTGCCGGTCTCGCACACCGTGTACGGCGGCCCGCGCCGCGCCGAGCTGACCCGGCTGGCGGAGCTGTCCGAGGGGGTGATGCAGCGCTCGCTGGCCCGCTCGGCCCCGCTGTTCAGCGAGCCCGGCGGCAAGCCGGGGAGCGCGGACGCCCCGGCCGCCTGGGCGGTGCTGCCGCTGGTCGCCTCGGGCCGGCAGGTCGGCTCCTGCCTGATCACCTTCGCCGCCGAGCGCGCCTTCAGCCGAGAGGACCGCACCCTGTACTCGGCCTTCGCCGGCATCCTGGCGCAGTCCCTGGAGCGGGCCCGGCTGTACGACACCCACCACCACCGGGCCGGTGAGCTGCAGCGCGCGATGCTGCCGCGCACCCTGCCCCGGCTGCCCGGGATCGCCACCGCCGCCCGCTACCTGCCGAGCACCGAGGGCATGCAGATCGGGGGCGACTGGTACGACCTGCTGAAGCTGCCGGACGGCCGGATCGGGCTGGTGATCGGCGACGTACAGGGCCACAACGCCGAGGCCACCGCGGTGATGGGCCAGCTGCGCAGCGGGTTGCGGGCGTACGCGACGGACGGGCACGACCCGGCCGCCACGCTGGCCCGGACCAGCCGGCTGCTGGCCGAGATGGACACCGAGCTGTTCGCGACCTGCCTCTACCTGACCCTGGACCCGGCGGACGGCAGCCTGACCGCGGCCCGGGCCGGGCACCCGGCGCCGGTGCGGATCGCCGCCGACGCCACCGCCGTCGAGCTGGAGCTACCGGGCGGCCCGCCGCTGGGGGTGGACCCGGAGCAGCCGTACCCGCTGGCGACCGGACGGCTGGCGGGCGGCGAGACGCTGCTGGCGTACACCGACGGGCTGGTGGAGGACCGCGAGGAGGACTACGACGAGTCGGTGCAGCGGATGCTCGGCGGGCTGGAGCTGTGGGCCCGGCAGACCGGTCCGGGGCGGATCGGCCCGGCGCCGGCGCTGGAGCGGCTGGCCGATCTGCTCACCCTGAACGTGACCGAGCGCCGGTCCCGGCCGGACGACGTGGCGCTGCTGCTCCTGCACCGGATGCCGCCCGTTCCGTGAGGCGGGGCACCGAACCGCTCCCTGTACGGAATGTCGTCCGTTCAACAACGGCGTGCACACCAAATCCACACATCCCAGGATGCGAATCAGCCATCACCGGTCCTGTCGAAGCGGGCCGGAAGACCCTGGACGAACGACCGGAGGGCTCGTCGGGGCGGTGGGATCGCGCCCGAACGACACCGGGATGACGGCATATTGACTCGATATTGACGAGATCCAGTCACATGGCGAGATCCGTTCACACCTTCGTAGGATCATCGCCCTAGAATTCGCCGCGTGACGATGACTCAGTGGTGCGCAACGGCTACCGGCGTGCTCGCCGTCCTCGCCCTCGTGGCCGCCTCGCGGTACCGCGCCGTGTCCGTCACCCAGCGCGGCCGGGCCGACCGGCTGGAGGGCGAACTCGCCGGGCTCCAGGAGCAGCTGGCCTCCGAGCTGTCCCGCCGGGGCGCCGACCTGGCCGCCGTCCAGCAGGAGCAGGAGCTCACCGCCTCCACCCAGCGGGCCTTCCTCAGCGTGGCCCGCAGGATCCTCGTCATGGCCCACGACCAACAGGCGCTGCTCGACGAGATGGAGCGCACCCACGACGACCCGGCGCTGCTGGAGGGCCTGCTCAAGGCCGACCACGCCGCCGCCCAACAGGCCCGGCTGGCCCAGACCCTGGCCGTGCTGTGCGGCGCCCGGGCCGGGCGGCACTGGCCGGAGCCGGTCTCGCTGGAGGACGTGGTGCGGGGCGCCCAGTCGCGCATCCTGCCGTTCCAGCGGGTGGTGGTCCGCAGCCGGATCGAGACCGCGGTGGTCGGCGCCGCCGCCGAGGCGCTGATCCACGCCATCGCCGAACTGCTGGACAACGCCACCCGCTACTCCCCGCCCAGCACCCAGGTGTTCGTCACCCTGATGCCGGTGCACAACGGCGCCGTCATCGAGATCGACGACGGCGGCGTCGGCATGCCCGAACAGGCCGTCGCCAAGGCCGCCGCCGCGCTCGCCGGGGGCAGCAGCCTGGAGGTCTCCCGGCTCGGCGAGGTGCCGCAGCTGGGGCTGGCCGCGGTCGGCCGACTGGCCGAGAGCTACGGCTTCCGGGTCACCCTCAGCTCGGCGCCCTCGCCGTACGGCGGTGTGCGCGTCGTCGTGCTGCTGCCGAACGCCCTACTCACCGAGCCGCTTCCGCCGACCGTCCCCGGGCTCGGGCTCGGCGGGGACGACCCGGCGTTCACCCCGGACCCGCAGCCGGCCGCCGGCGGCGGTCACCCGCTGGTGGAGCCCCCGCCCACCGGTCGGCCGGCCGCGACCGGCGACGCCCCGCCGCCACTGCCCCGCCGGAGCCACCGGCGCGACCGCGGGAACCGCACCGCCCAGCACGCCACTCCTCCGCCGCCGCCCGAACCGCCGTACCGCTCGGCCCGGGACGCGCAGGCGTTCATGTCGATGTTCCAGGCCGGGACCGCCAACGGCCGGTCGGCCGCCCGCGCCCGGGGCCGGTCCCCCGGCCCGCACTGACCGTTCCCGCCCCGTTTCCCCCGAGTTCCCCCGGCTTCCCCGACTTCCCCAGCGCTCCGGAGAGTTCCATGACCACCACCCCCGATCTCGGCTGGCTGCTCGCCGACATCATCGCCGTCCCGCAGGTCCAGCACGCGGTCGTCGTCTCCAACGACGGCCTGGAGATCGGCCGCAGCGCCGACATCGCCCGCGAGGACGCCGAACGGCTCGCCGCCGCCTGCTCCGGACTGCAGTCGCTGGCCCGCGGCGTCGCGGCCGGTTTCGGGGGCCCGGGCAGCGCCACCCGCCAGATCATCATCGAGTACGGCGGCGGTTACCTGTTCATCGTCGCCGCCGGGGCCGGTGCCCACCTGGCCGTGGTGACCAGCGAGGCGGTCGACGCCGGGCTGGTCGCGTACCAGATGCAGGTCCTGGTCGAGCGGATCGGCACCCACCTGACCAGCCCGCCGCGCGTCGACCACGCGGCGGGGGGTCACCGGTGAACGGGCCGGTCCGGCCCTACGTGATCACCGGCGGCCGCAGCCGCCCCACCCGCCCCGACCTGGCGATCGAGAGCCTGGTCAGCGCGTTATCCGAGCCCCCGGCGCTGCCCGAGCACGTCCTGCTCAACCGGGAGCACCGGCGCATCCTCGGGCTCTGCCACAGCCTGCTGTCCGTCGCCGAGGTGGCGGCCCACCTGGGGCTGCCGCTCGGCGTCGTCAAGGTGCTGGTCGGCGACCTCTGGGACCTCGGCGCCGTGCAGGTGCTCCCGCCCGTCCCGCAGGCCGAACGCCTGCCCACAACCCTCCTGGAAGAGGTGCTCGTTGGCCTCCGCCAACTCCGCTGAAGCCCCCGCCTCCCGGCCGTCCGGGCCGCAGTACCTGCCGTCCTCGGTGCAGGGGGCGGTGAAGATCCTGGTCACCGGCCCGTTCGGGGTCGGCAAGACCACCCTGGTCGGCTCGCTCAGCGAGATCACCCCGCTGCGCACCGAGGAGACCATGACCGCCGCCAGCAGCGGCGTGGACGACCTCACGGGGCGCGGCGACAAGACCACCACCACGGTCGCCCTGGACTTCGGCCGGATCACGCTCAACTCCCGGCTCGCGCTGTACCTGTTCGGCACGCCCGGGCAGCAGCGGTTCTGGCCGCTGTGGGACGACCTGTCGCGCGGCGCGCTCGGCGCCATCGCGATGGTCGACCTGCGCCGGCCGGACGAGAGCTTCGACGTCCTCGGCCGGCTGGAGGAGCAGCGCATCCCCTTCGCGGTGGCGGTCAACACTTTCCCCGACACGCCGAGTTACCCGGAGGAGGAGCTGCGCTCGGCGCTGGACCTGCTGCCTGACGTGCCGATCCTCTACTGCGACGCCCGGGACCGGCGGCAGTCCTACGACCTGCTGATCGACTTCGTCGACCACCTGCACCGCAGCTCCCTCCTGGAGCTGCAACCGTGACCGCACCCGAGCCACCCCGGGCACCTGGCGGCTGCCCGGTCGCGCACGGTGCCGCGCACGGCGGCGGCCCGGCCCCGTACGGTGGCGGGCTGCCGACGGGCGTCCCGCTGACCCCGCTGTACGGGCAGGCCGTCGCCGACGACCCGCACGGCCTGTACGCCCGGCTGCGCGAGCGCTACGGGCCGGTCGCACCGATCGAGCTGGAGCCCGGGGTGGAGGCCTGGCTGGTCCTCGGCTACGGCGAACTGCTCGAACTCACCCGCAACGAGGCGCTGTTCTCCAAGGACTCGCGGCACTGGCGGGTCCCCTCCGAAGGCCGGCTGGCCCCCGACTCGCGGCTGCAGCCGATGACCGCCTGGCGCCCCACCCTGCTCAACCTGGACGGCGCCGAGCACCAGCGGCTGCGCGCGGCCGTCTCGGACACCCTGGCCCAGATCGACCACCGGCAGCTGCGCGAGACCACCGAGGCCGCCGCCAACGGGCTGATCGACAGCTGGGGCCCGGACGGCACCGCCGACCTGATCGGCCAGTACGCCCGCGCGCTGCCGCTGCTGGTCTCGACCCAGCTGGTCGGCCTGCCCACCGGCAGCGGGCCGCGGATGATCGAGCTGATCAGCCACTTCGTCGACAGCGGGCCCGAATCGGTGCGCGCCGCCGGGGAGTTCCAGTCGACCCTGGCCGAGCTGGTCCGGCACCGCCGGGGCGCCCCCAGTGCCGACCTCACCTCCTGGCTGCTCGCCCACCCGGCCGCGCTGACCGACGAGGAGGCGGTGCACCACCTGGTGGTGCTGATGATCGCGGGCAACGAGACCTGCATCAACTGGATCGGCAACACCCTGCGGCTGCTGCTCACCGACCGGCGCTTCCGGGCCACCCTGACCGGCGGGCGGCTCACCGTCTCCGACGCGCTGGAGGAGGTGCTCTGGCGCGACCCGCCGACCCAGAACTTCCCCGGCCGCTGGGCCACCGGGGACACCGTGCTCGGCGGCCAGTACGTCAGCGCCGGCGACATGCTGGTGCTCGGCCTGGCCGCGGCCAACGCCGACCCGGCCGCCCAGGGCGCCGCCTCGGCCGCGCAGAGCTCGCTCGGCGGCAACCGGGCCCACCTGGCCTGGGGCGCGGGCCGGCACGTCTGCCCGGCCCAGCACCCGGCCCGGATCATCGTCGAAACCGCGATCGAGACCCTGCTGCACCGCCTTCCCGACCTCCAACTCGCAGTACCGGCTGGCGAGTTGGCCTGGCGACCGTCCCCCTGGTCGCGGGCCCTGGTCGCCCTGCCGGTGCTCTACAGCGCCTTCACCCCGCCCCGCCCGCCAGCCCCCGAAAGGCCCGCATGGACACCGCCGACGACTCCCGCGGCTCCCGACCCGAGCCCGTCCGGCTCGACCCCTTCGGACGCGACCAGCACGGAGAGAACGCCCGGCTCCGAGCAGCCGGCCCGGCCGTCCTGGTGGAACTCCCTGGTGGGGTGGTGGTCTGGGCGGTAACCCACCACGACACCCTGCAGTCGCTGCTGGCCGACCCCCGGGTCGGAAAGAACCCCGCGCTGTGGACCACCTTCCGGGAGGGACGGCTGCCGCACGGCTGGCCGCTGCTCAACTTCGTCACCGTACCCGGCATGATCACCGCGGACGGCGAGGACCACAAGCGGCTGCGCGGGCTGGTCAGTCAGGCCTTCACGCCGCGCCGGACAGCCGCGCTGGCCCCCGCCGTCGAGGCCCGGACGCTCGCCCTGCTGGACGCGGTGGCGGAACTCGACGGCCCGTTCGACCTGCGCGAGCACTTCGCCTACCCGCTGCCGATGCAGGTGATCGGCGAACTGCTCGGCCTCGCGGCGGAGCAGCAGGACCGGCTGCACGCACTGTCCGACACCCTGGTCTCCAGCTCCGCCACCCCGGAGGCGGCCCTCGCCGCCCAGCGGGACCTGAACGGGCTGCTGGCCTCCGTGGTGGCGGCCAAGCGGGCCGAGCCCGGCGACGACCTGACCACCGACCTGATCGCCGCCCGCGAGGCCGGGGACGGGCTCAGCGAGGCGGAACTCGTCGGCACCCTGCTGCTGATGCTGGTCGCCGGGCACGAGACCACCCTTAACCTGATCACCAACGCGGTCCGGGCCCTGCTCGCCCACCCCGACCAGCTGCGGCTGGTCCTGGACGGCGCGCAGCCGTGGTCGGCGGTGGTGGAGGAGACGCTGCGCTACGACTCGCCGGTCGGCCAGTTCCCGCTGCGCTACGCGATCGAGGACATCGAGGTCGGCGACACGGTGATCCGGCGCGGGGAAGCGCTGCTCGCCTCGTACGCGGCGGCCGGACGCGACGGCGGCCACTACCCGGACGCCGACCGCTTCGACCTCACCCGGCAGCCCGCCCGGCACCTGTCGCTCGGCCACGGCCCGCACTTCTGCCTCGGCTCGGGGCTGGCCCGGCTGGAGGCGGAGACGGCGCTGCGGCACCTGTTCGGGCGGTTCCCGGGGCTGGCCCTGGCAGAGGGCGAACGGCCGGAGCCGATCGGCTCGTTCGTGAGCAACAGCGTGCGGACCCTGCGGGTGACGGCCCGAGGGTGATGGTTCGCCCTGCGGGGTTACCTGAGGGCGGCCCGGTCGTTCGGCAGGGCATGAAGAAACTCGCCACCCTGGCCGCCCTCACCATGGCGGGCCTCGTCCTCGCCGCCCCGGCGGCCTCCGCCGCCAGCCGGATCGCCAGCTCGCCGGACGCCACCGGCGGGCTCACCGACGGGCTCGAACTCTCCCCCGCCGACCTCGCCCTGAAGACCGCGAGCAAGCTCCCGGTGGTCGGCCACACCGCCGACGAGGTGGAGGCGATCGGCACCAACCAGATGTCCCACCCGGGGCTCAGCGGGCAGATCAACCCCTGATCGGCCGCCATCCGACCGGCCGCCACCCCACCGTTCGCCGTGGGCCGGGCGGCTGACCGACCCCCGTCCGGTCAGCCGCCCGTCGCACCCGGTGCGCTCAGCCCGTGAAGAGGCCGTTGAGCTCCGGGTAGGTCAGTCCGCCGTCCAGGGAGGCGTACGTGCCGCTCGCGTACACCTCCTCGGCCGCGCGGCGGACCGCCGCGTAGGCCACCTTGGCCAGTCCCGGGCCCAGGCTGATCCGGGCCACGCCGAGCCCGGCAAGCTCGGCGACCGACGGGGAGCCGGGGGCGGCGAGCACGTTCAGCGGGGCCGGGACGGCCCCGACCAGGGCGGCGATGGTCTCCGGGTCGGCGACGCCGGGGACGAACACGCCGTCCGCGCCCGCCTCGACGTACGCCCGCAGCCTGCGGACCGCCTCGTCGAGCCGGCCCCCGGGCTCGCCCAGGCCGTGCAGGAAGACGTCGGTGCGGCCGTTGACGAACAGCGGGACGCCCGCCGCGTCGGCCGCCGCCCGGGCGGCCGCGATCCGCTCGGCGGCCTCCTGCGGCGTGTGCTCCGCGTCCTCCAGGTTCACCCCGACCGCGCCGGTGGCGAGCAGCGCGGTGACGGTCTCGCCGACCCCGGCCGGGGTGTCCGCGTAGCCGCTCTCCAGGTCCGCGGTGACCGGCAGGTCGACCGAGCGGACCACCTCGGCGGTGCGGGCCAGCACCTGCTCGCGGTCGGCGCCGCCGCCGTCCGGACTGCCGAGCGACCAGGACACGCTCGCGCTGGCCGTCGCCACCGCCCGCGCCCCGGCGCCGACCACCAGCCGGGCGCTCGCCGCGTCCCACACGTTGGCCAGCACCACCGGCTCGCCCGGGCGGTGCAGCTCCCTGAGCAGCCGGGCCTTCTCCCGCTGGGTGGTCGTCGCGGCCCCGCTCACTTCGCGGCCGGGCTCATGCGGGTGGACACGCCGATCCGGTTCCAGGCGTTGATGGTGGCGACCAGCGCGATCAGCTGGGCCAGCTCGGCCGGCTCGAAGTGGGCGGCGGCCTCGTCGTACACCGCGTCCGGCACGTGGCCCCGGGTCAGCAGGGTGACCGACTCGGTGAGGGCCAGGGCGGCGCGCTCGCGGGCGGTGAACCAGGGGGTCTCGCGCCAGGCCGGGAGGGAGACCAGGCGGTGGTCCTGCTCGCCGTTCTTGCGGGCGTCGGTGGCGTGCATGTCGATGCAGAAGGCGCAGCCGTTGATCATCGAGGCGTGCACCTTGACCAGTTCGGCGAGGACCGGGTCCAGGCCCTGCCGGGAGGCCCGGTCCACGGCGATCATCGCCTTGTAGAAGTCGGGGGCGAGCCCGTCCATCCGCAGGCGCTGCTCGGGGGCCGGCACGGTCATGTTCGGGGTGCTGTTCGTCGTCACGGTGGCCAGCCTAGGAGTCCACTGGCCCGCATCCCTGGTGCATTCGCCGCCCGTCTCCTTGGGCCACTTCCGGTATGCGAACAGGCGTGCGAGGATCACTGGCAGGGATCTTCGGCAGGACTGCGGCAGGGGGAACGGGACGGTGTGCACGGCCTTCGTCAGCATCGATCCGGAGGCGGCGGTACCGGTGCTGCTGCTGTCCGTCCGGGACGAGTACCTCGGACGCGCCTGGCTGCCGCCGGACCACCACTGGCCGCAGCGGCCCGAACTGCTCGGCGGACTGGACCTCGCGGCCGGCGGCACCTGGCTGGCCGTCGACCCGGCCCGGCGCACCGCCGCCTGCCTGCTCAACGGCTTCGGCCCGCTCGCCCCCGCCGGCACCCGGCTCAGCCGCGGCGAACTGCCGCTCACCGCCGTCCGCGAGGGCGGGATCGGGCACCTCGACCTGACCCCGTACGATCCCTTCCACCTCGTCCAGGTCCGCCCCGACGGCGCCCGCGTCACCAGCTGGGGCGGCGGACTGCTCACCGAGCACGAACTGCCCGCCGGGCTCAGCGTGGTGCTCAACGACGGACTGGAGGGGATGGCCGCCAACCGCACCGCCTCCGAGCGGATCCGGTCCCTCATGGCCGCGCGTGCCGACCACTTCCGGGCCCGCTTCGCCGCCGCGCCCCGACCGGGACCGGCCGCCGAGGGGGCGACCGAGCGGGCCTGGGGCGACTGGCTGCCGATCGTCGCCGGCGACGGGCTGGCGCTGGACGAGGACACCGCGCTGATCCAGCGCCGGGACTTCGGCGACGGGCGGATCTGGGGGTCCTCCTCGATCTCCCTGCTGGCGCTCGGACCGGAGCTGCTGCGCTACGACTTCGCGTCCGCGCCGGTGCCGGGCGACGGGTCGGGGTGGCGGCGGGTGGACGTGGCGGCGGCGGGTGGGGGACTGGACCGGGCGTTCCCGGAAAGGACTTGAAACTGACGCTGCGGGAGGCTGCACCGTGGGTGTCCGTCGACCCCTCGTCCTCGAAGGAGCCCCCCGATGGACCGACCGCGCCGACCGTCCGCTCTGCTGCCGGCCGTCCTGGCCGTCGCCCTGCCGCTGGTGGGCGCCCCGGCGACGGTGACCGCCGGAGTGCTGCTCGGCGGCGCCGTGCACCGGGCCGTACCGTCCGCCACCGCGCCGTCGCCCGGACTGCCGGGCGTCGTGGCCGGGCTGCTGGTCCGGGCTGCCGGGGGCCGGTGACTCGGAGCCGGTGACACCCGGACATACGCTCGATGAACTTCTGACGGCGGGGCTGCCGGGCGTCTACATGCCGGTAGTAGCTTCGCGGAGGCCCCCGGAATCGGCGGGCCGCAGACCCCGAGCGAAGGTGCGCGATGTCCACCCTGACCTACCCGGAAGCGATAGGCGTCGGCCTGCTGCAGGGTGTGACGGAACTCTTCCCGGTCTCCAGCCTGGGCCACAGCATCCTGCTCCCGGCCGTCATCGGCGGGAAGATCCAGCGCGACCTCGACATGACCGCCGACGGCTCCTCCTACCTCGCCGCGCTGGTCGCCCTGCACCTGGCCACCGCGCTCGCCCTGGTGGTGTTCTTCTGGCGGGACTGGGTCCGGGTGGTCAGCGGACTGTTCGGCTCGATCCGGCACCGCCGGGTGCGGACCCGGGACGAGAAGCTCGCCTGGCTGCTCGTCATCTCCACCATCCCGGTCGGCGTGGCCGGCCTCGTCCTGGAGAAGGCACTGCGGCACGCGCTCGGCAAGCCCGTCCCGGCCGCAGTGTTCCTGGCGCTCAACGGACTGGTGCTGCTGGGCGCCGAGCGGCTCAAGCGCGGAGGCTCCGGCCGCCGCCGGGCCGGGCACGCCGCCCCCGTCGACGCGCCGGGCCTGGACCCGGCGGTCGCCTCCGACGTCCGGCTGACCAGGCTCGGTTACGGCCGGGGCGCCTGGATCGGCGCCGCCCAGATCCTCGCGCTGTTCCCCGGCATCAGCCGCTCCGGCGTCACCATGAGCGCGGGCATCCTGCGCGGGCTGCACCACGAGGACGCCGCCCGGTTCTCCTTCCTGCTCGCCACCCCCGTCATCCTGGCCGCCTCGGTGCTGAAGGTGCCCGAGCTGTTCAAGCCGGAGAACTCCGCCGTCCTCGGCCCGGTCGCCGCCGGCAGCGTCGCGGCGTTCGTGGCCGGCTACGTCTCGGTGCGCTTCCTGACCAAGTACTTCGAGACCCGCAGCCTGACCCCGTTCGCGGTCTACTGCTTCCTGGCCGGCGTCGGCAGCGCGGTGTACCTGTCGCTCTGAGCCCCCGTTCGGACGGATTCGCGCCCGCCGACCGGCCGCGTCGGCGACGATGTCCCCGACAGGGCGGGTGACTTCACGGCGGGAGGACAGGTGCTCAAGGTGGTCGAGGGCAAGGCGGCGGTCGTCACGGGCGGCTCCCGGGGCATCGGACGGGCGATCGTCGAACGACTGGCGCGCGAGGGCGCGGACGTCGTCCTCGGCTACGCCGAGGACGAGGCGGCCGCCGAAGCGGTGGTCGGCGCGGTGGCGGCGGCCGGCGGACGCGCCTGGGCGGTACGGGCCGACCTCGGCGTGGCGGGCGCCGCCGAGCAGCTGATGGCCGCGGCGGAGGAGCGCCTCGGCGGGCTGGACATCCTGGTCAACAACGCCGCGAAGTCCTTCACGCCCACTCCGCTCGCGGACCTCGACGACGCGGCCTTCGACGCCGTCCTGAGCGTCAACACCCGCGCCGTGTTCGCCACCGTCCGCTACGCGGCCCGCCGGATGCGCGACGGCGGACGGATCGTCAACATCTCCAGCATCAACACCGCCCGCGCCGTCCCCGGCGTCGCCGCGTACGCCGCCAGCAAGGGCGCCGTCGAGCAGCTCACCGCCGTCGCCGCGGCCGAACTCGGCCCGCGCGGCATCACCGTCAACACCGTCTCTCCCGGCGCCACGGACACCGACCTGCTGCGCGGCACCAACCCGCCCGAGGCCCTCGAACGGGTCGCGGGCGTGACCCCGCTACGCCGGCTCGGACAGCCCGAGGACATCGCCGACGTGGTCGCCTTCCTGGCCGGGCCGGACGCCCGCTGGATCACCGGGCAGAACCTCCGGGCCACCGGCGGCCTGGGCTGACCGACGGCAGCCCGACGGGCCGTCCGGCAGGTGCCGGACGGCCCGTCGGCGTTCACGTCCACGCGGTGAACGGTTGCGCGGTGTGCGGCTACCCGGTGAGGCCGAGGGCGGCCAGCCGGGTCGGGTCGGTGAGGATGTCCAGACCGGTGATCCGGCCGTCGTGGATGGTGAACGACATGACCGACAGCGCGCGGCCGCCGGCGAAGGACACCACCCCGGGTGAGCCGTTGACCAGCACCAGGCGCGCCTCGGCGGCGAAGCGGGCGAAGGTGACCGCCTGCGCGGCGACGTCCGCCGCACCCCGGCGCAACACGCCCGGCACCAGCGTGCCGCCGTCGGAGCGGGCCAGCACCTCCGGGTCGAGCACGGCCAGCAGGGCGTCGAAGTCGCCGCCCCGGGCGGCGGTCAGGAAGGCCTCCACCACCGCGCGCTTGCGGCTGTCTTCGGTGTCGGCAGCCGGGGTGGCGCCCCGGACCCGGCGGCGCGCCCGGGAGGCCAGCTGGCGGGTCGAGGCCGAGGTGCGGCCGAGCACCTCGGCGATCCCGTCGAAGGGCACGTCGAACATGTCGTGCAGCACGAAGGCCAACCGCTCCGCCGGGGAGAGCGTCTCCAGGACCACCATCAGCGCGATCCCCACCGAGTCGGCGACCAGGATCCCGTGCACCGGGTCCGACGTCGCCAGCCCGCTCACCACCGGGTCCGGCAGCCGTACCTGTCCCTCCGGCTCGGGCAGCGGGTCCTCCCGGCGGGAGGACCGGGAGCGCAGCTGGTCCAGGCAGACCCGCCCGACCACGGTGGTCAGCCAGGCCCCCAGGTTGCGCACCTCCGCCACGTCAGTGCGGCTGAGCTTCAGCCACGCCTCCTGGACGGCGTCCTCGGCCTCGGCCACCGAACCGAGCATCCGGTAGGCCACGGACCGCAGGTGGGGGCGCTCCGCCTCGAACTGCCGGGCCAGGAGGTCCGCTCGGGAGATCTCCCCGCTCATCTGTCACATCCTCGCGTCGGGATCCGTCGGTTCAGTGACGGACGCTAACCGACGCGGTCCGGGACGCCGCCGCCGGCCACCGCAACGAGGAGCAGCTCTCCACGATCGTCCTGGTGACCGGCCCGATCGGCCTGACCGACTTCTCCAGCCGGGCCCGCACCACCGTCGAGGAGCCCGCCGGCGCCTCCCGGTGAGCCCGCGCGGCACGGGACAATGGGCCCGTGAACGGCTCCTGGACCTCCTTCGGCGGCGACCTGCACCTGGACCTCACCGAGCGGCGCACCTCCGGCACCGGACTGCGGGCCGCCCTGGAGGACGCGCTGCGAGAGGCCGTCCAGGACGGACGGCTCGCGCCCGGGACCCGGCTGCCCTCCTCCCGGGCCCTCGCCGAGGACCTCGGCATCGCCCGCAACACCGTGGTCGAGGCGTACGGCCAGCTCACCGCCGAGGGCTGGCTCGACTCCCGGCAGGGCTCCGGCACCACCGTCGCCCGGCGGGCCGCCCCCTCGCCCGCCGTACGGACCGCCAAGCCGCGGGCCCGGCGGCCGGCCGTCCGGCACGACCTGACGTCCGGGCGGCCCGACCTCTCGCTGTTCCCCCGCACCGCCTGGCTCGCCGCCGCCCGCCGCGCGCTCGCCACCGCGCCGCACGAGGCTCTCGGCTACGGCAGCCCGCTCGGCCGGATCGAACTGCGGGAGGCCCTCACCCACTACCTGGCCCGGGTCCGCGGCGTGCGCACCGACCCGGACCACCTGCTGATCTGCAGCGGAGTCCAGCAGGGCCTGGGCCTGCTCTGCGCGGCGCTGCGGGAGCGCGGGGCCCGGTCACTGGCCGTCGAGGCGTACGGGCTGCCGCCGCAGCACGCCGTGGTACGGGCCGCGGGGCTGTCCACCGTCGCGCTGCCGCTGGACTGCGAGGGCGCGCTGGTCGAGCGGCTCGACGCCCGCTGCGGGGCCGCCCTGCTCACCCCCGCCCACCAGTACCCCACCGGCGCCCCGCTGTCCGCCGACCGGCGGGCGGCAGCGGTGCGGTGGGCGCGCGAACAGGACCGGTACGTGGTCGAGGACGACTACGACGGCGAGTTCCGCTACGACCGGCAGCCGCTCGGCGCCATGCAGGCGCTCGACCCGGAGCGGGTGGTGTACGCCGGGACGGCCGCCAAGAGCCTCGCCCCGGGCCTGCGGCTGGCCTGGCTGGCGCTGCCGGACGCGCT
The DNA here is from genome assembly GCF_044329365.1 of Kitasatospora sp. NPDC017646. Taxonomy (NCBI): domain Bacteria; kingdom Bacillati; phylum Actinomycetota; class Actinomycetes; order Kitasatosporales; family Streptomycetaceae; genus Kitasatospora; species Kitasatospora sp. NPDC017646. Next base: position 48,097 of record NZ_JBIRJC010000028.1, read on the forward strand.
GGTCGAACCGGTCGCCCGGCTGAAGGTGCTGGCCGACACGATGTCCCCGGTGCTGGATCAGCTCACGCTGGCCGAACTGATCACCTCGGGAACGTACGACCGGCACGTGCGGCGCTGCCGGCTGCACTACCGGCGCCGCCGCGACCGGCTGGTCGCGGCCCTCGCCGAACACGCCCCGCACGTCCGGGTCACCGGGATCGCGGCCGGCCTCCACGCCGTCCTCCAACTCCCGCCCGGGGCCACGCCGGAGGCCGAACTCCTGGCCCGCGCGGAGGCAGCCGGGCTGGCCCTCAGCGGCCTCGGCTGGCACCGCGCCGACCCGCGGGCGCGGGAGGCGGAGGATGCCGGGCCCGCCCTGGTGATCGGCTACGCGACCCCGGCGGAGCACGCCTTCCCGGCTGCCCTGGAGGCCCTGTGCGGGGTGCTCCGCACGGGGTGAGGGAACGCCGGACGTCCGCCTCCGACGGGGGCGGAGGCGGACGTGCCCGGGGGGCTAGTGGTGCCGGTTGCCCAGTTCGAACAGCAGCATGATGAAGCCGGCGAAGACGTGGATGCCCGCGGTGTAGATGACCAGGCGGAGGTAGACCCGCTTGTTGGCCCACTTGCCGGCGTCCATGGTCTTCGGGCCGGTGGCGGTGTCGGCGGCGCCGACCGGGACGGCGGCGGTAGTGGCGGTGGTGGTGGGATCGGCCATGGGGATCTCCTCCGATGGGGCTGACGGCAGGTCAGTGGGTCGCGGCGGGGCCGCCGCCGAGGCAGAGTTCGCCGCCGGGGCTCTGCAACAGGGTGTGGATGAAGAGCAGTTCGACGCCGGAGCCGGACTCGGCGGCGATGCAGTGCGGGGTGAGCGAGTCGTAGTGGGCGGAGTCGCCGGGGGCGAGGTGGTGGACGCGGTCGCCGAGGGTCACCCGCAGCTCCCCGCGCAGTACGTACAGCCACTCCTCGCCGGGGTGGACCCGGACCACCGCGTCCTGGACGCCCGGCGGCACGTGCACCCGCAGGGCCTGCATGGCACGGCCGGGGGCGCCGGCCCGGCGGTAGCCCCAGCCGCCGGCCCGGCCGGGCTCGATGGCGCCGCCGCGGACCACCGGGTCCGGCTCGACCACGGCCTCGCCGAGCAAGCCGGAGACCGAGGTGCCGTAGGCGCGGGCGAGGCCGAGCAGCACGGGCAGCGAGGGCTGGCGGCGGCCGGTCTCCAGCCGGGACAAGTAGGCTGGGGAGAGGCCGACCCGGCCCGCCGCGACCTCCAGGGTGAGCCGACTGCTCAGCCGGTGCTCGCGGAGACGGGCGGCGAGTCCGGCGACCTCCTGGTCGCCGAGCTGGTCGCCGACGTCGGGGGTGCCGGTGGAACTGGTGGTCATGTGACCAGTGGACACCTGCCCTGCCGCTGGGGCAAGAAACTTGCCTCTGAGGCAAACCGCCGCAGTTCTCCCGTGCCCGTCCCGGCGCTCACGGCCGGGGGATGTTGCGCAGGTTGCTCCGCGCCAGGTCGACCATCCGCCCCACGCCGCCCGACAGCACCGTCTTCCCTGCCGCCAGCGCGAAGCCCTTCAGCTGGGCGGCGGTGATCCGCGGCGGGATGGACAGCGCGTTGGGGTCGGTGACCACGTCCACCAGGGCCGGGCCGGGCCGCTCCAGCGCCTCCGCCAGCACCTCCCGGACCCGGGCCGGTTCGGCGACCCGCTTGGCCGGGATGCCCATCGCCCGGGCGATGCCGGCGTAGTCCACGTCCCCGTTGTCGATCTCGGACTCCGGGTAGCCGGAGACCAGCATCTCCAGCTTGATCATGCCGAGCGCGCCGTTGTTGAAGACGACCGTCTTCACCGGCAGCCGGTGCTTGGCCACCGTGAGCAGCTCGCCGAGCAGCATGCCGATCCCGCCGTCGCCCGCCATCGCGATCACCTGCCGCCCCGGGCAGGCGAGTTGGGCGCCGATCGCGTGCGGGAGGGCGTTGGCCATCGAGCCGTGCAGGAAGGAGCCGATCACCCGGCGGCGGCCGTTCGGCTGGAGGTAGCGGGCGGCCCAGACGTTGTTCATGCCGGTGTCCACGGTGAACACCGCGTCGTCGGCGGCCACCTCGTCCAGCACCGAGGCGACGTACTCGGGGTGGATCGGCAGGTGCTTCTCGATGTCCCGGGTGTAGGCGCCGATCACGTCCTCCAGGGACCGGCAGTGCTTGCGCAGCATGCCGTCCAGGAAGGAACGGTCCTGCTTGGCTTCCAGCAGCGGCAGCACGGCCCGCAGGGTCGCCGCGACGTCGCCGTGCACGGCCAGCTCCAGCGCGGTGCGGCGGCCCAGCCGGGTCGCGTCGTGGTCGACCTGGACGGTGTGCACCTGTGGCAGGAAGGAGTCGTACGGGAAGTCGGTGCCGAGCATCAGCACCAGGTCGGCCGAGTGCAGCGTCTCGTGGCAGGCGCCGTAGCCGAGCAGACCGCTCATCCCGACGTCGTACGGGTTGTCGTACTGGATCCACTCCTTGCCGCGCAGCGAGTGCCCGATCGGCGCGTTCAGGGCCTGCGCGACCGCCATCACCTCGGCATGGGCACCGCGCACCCCGGCGCCGCAGAACAGGGCGACCCGGCGGGCCGCGTTGAGCAGCCGGGCCAGCTCCTGCACCTGGGACCAGGGCGGCGCGGCGACCGCCTGCTCGGTGAGGAAGTGGCTGGTGCCGGTCGGCCCGGCGGCGGGCAGGGCGGCGACGTCCCCGGGGAAGGCCAGTACCGAGACGCCGTGCGAACCCAGCGCGTGCTGGATCGCGACCCGCAGCAGCCGGGGCAGCTGGGCGGGGGTGGAGAGCATCTCGCACCAGTTGCTGCAGTCGGTGAACACCCGCTCTGGGTGGGTCTCCTGGAAGAAGCCGGTGCCGATCTGCCCGGACGGGATGTGCGAGGCCAGCGCGAGCACCGGCAGGCCGCTGCGCTGGGCGTCGTACAGGCCCTGGACGAGGTGGGTGTTCCCGGGGCCGCAGGAGCCGGCGCAGACCGCGAGCCGACCGCTGAGCTCGGCCTCGGCGGCGGCCGCGAAGGCCCCCGCCTCCTCGTTGCGGACGTGCACCCAGCTGATGCCCTCCGCCCGGCGGATCGCGTCCACCACCGGGTTGAGGCTGTCGCCGACGACGCCGTAGACCCGCTCCACCCCGGCCTGCCGGAGCACCTCCACCATCTGTTCGGCCACGGTCGCCACGGGGACTTCCCTTCGATCGCCACAGGACAGTTGCAGCCTCGGCCGGGTCCGGGGCCCCCGCACACGGGGCGGGGCGAACGGGTGAGGCTGCGCCGCCGCGTGCGGGGGGTGGGGGTGGGGGTGGGCTACTCCGCCGCCAGGTGGTCGTGTTGGCCGAGCTTGCCCGCGACCAGGCCCGCCTGGGGCTGACGCCGGGCGGGTTCGCGGCCCGGGGGCTGGGCGCAGCGCTCCTGGGCGGGCGGCGCGGTGGTGGGCAGGGTGACCGGGGATCCGGCCTTGACCTGCACCGACTCGCCGTCGTGCCGCAGGTGGATCACCTCGCCGCGGCACAGCGTGTAGGTGGTGCCCTCGTGGGTGATCCGGACGCCGAGCAGCTGCTCGCGCACCAGCAGGGAGAAGCTCAGCTTCATCAGCCCGGGGGGCAGCCGGGGGCGGAAGTCGAGCACCTCGTCGTGGTCGCGCAGTCCGCCGAAGCCGGCCACCAGGGCGATGCAGGCGCCGGCGAGCGAGGCCATGTGGAGGCCGTCGCGGGTGTTGCCGCCGAGGTCGTGGAGGTCCATCAACGCCGCCTCCGCCGTGTAGTCGTAGGCGAGGTCGAGCTGACCGACCTCGGCGGCGATGACGGCCTGGGTGCAGGCGGACAGCGAGGAGTCGCGGACGGTGAGCCGCTCGTAGTAGGCGAAGTTGCGGGCCTTCTGCTCGTCGGTGAACGCGTCGCCGCGGACCTGCATGGCGAGCACCAGGTCGGCCTGCTTGACCACCTGCTTGCGGTACAGGTCGAAGTACGGGTAGTGCAGCAGCAGCGGGTACTTCTCCGGCGGGGTCTCCTCGAAGTCCCAGACCTGGTGGTGGGTGAAGCCGTCGGCCTGGGGGTGGACGCCGAGGTTCTCGTCGTACGGGACGTACATCGCGGCGGCGGCGTCGCGCCAGGCGGCGGTCTCCTCGGTGTCGACGCCCAGTTCCCCGGCCTCGCGCGGATGGCGGACGGCGGCCTCGGCGGCGGCGCGCAGGTTCGTCTGCGCCATCAGGTTGGTGTAGACGTTGTTGTCGGCGACGGCGCTGTACTCGTCGGGGCCGGTGACGCCCTCGATCCGGAACTTCCCGGCGGAGTCGTGGTGGCCGAGCGAGCGCCACATCCGGGCGGTCTCCACCAGGAGTTCGAGGCCGTACTCGCGCTCGAACTCCTGGTCCCCGGTGGCCCGGACGTAGCGGGCGACGGCGGTGGCGATGTCGGCGCCGATGTGGAAGGCGGCGGTGCCGGCCGGCCAGTACCCGGAACACTCCTCGCCGCGGATCGTCCGCCAGGGGAACACCGCGCCGGCCAGGCCGAGTTGGGCGGCACGTTCGCGGGCCAGCGGAAGGGTGGTGTGCCGCCAGCGCAGGGCCTGGTTGACGGCGCCGGGCAGGCAGTAGGTGAGCACCGGCAGCACGAAGGCCTCGGTGTCCCAGAAGCTGTGGCCGTCGTAGCCCGGTCCGGTCAAGCCCTTGGCGGGGATGGCTCGTTCCTCGCTGCGGGCGCCGGCCTGGAGGACGTGGAAGACGGCGAACCGGACGGCCTGCTGGAGTTCGACGTCGCCCTCGATCTCGATGTCGCTGGTCTCCCAGAACTCCTTGAGGTACTCGGCCTGTTCGGCGACCAGGCCGTCCCAGCCGGTGTACCGGGCGGCGGTCAGCGCGGCCTCGACCTGGTCCCGGACGGCGGGCAGCGAGCGGGTGCCGGACCAGCCGTAGGACATGAACTTGACCAGCCGGAGCTTCTGTCCGGGCTCCAGCACGGTGGTGACGCTGATCCGGCAGTGGTCGGACTCGGCCTCGGCGACGGTGTCCAGGCGCTCCGGGCCCTCGATGACGTGGTCCATCCCGGCGGCGACCCGGATGCCGCTGAACCGGGTGCGGTGCACCAGGACGGCCTTGGTGCCGCCGGCGTGGTGCACCTCGGGCTGCAGCGGGGCCTCCAGCACGGCGGCGGCCCGCGGGTCGCCCTCGGGGCTGCCGGGCAGCTGCTCGTTGGCGACCAGCTCGGACTGGACCACGATCCGCACCGGCCCGTCCACCGCCTCGACGCTGTACTCAACGGCGGCGATGGCTCGCTGGGTCAGCGAGACGAGCCGGGAGGAGCGCACCCGGATGGTGCGTCCGGCCGGCGAGGTCCATTCGCACCTGCGGTGCAGCAGGCCTTCGCGGAAGTCCAACCAGCGCGTGTGGTCGACGAGTTCGCCGTACCGCAGGTCGAAGGGCTCGTCGTCCACCAGCAGTCGGATGATCTTGCCGTTGGTGACGTTGATGACGCTCTGGCTGGACTCCGGGTAGCCGTAACCGCCCTCGCCGTACGGCAGCGGGCGCAGCTCGAAGACGCCGTTGAGGTAGGTGCCGGGCAGACCGTGCGGCTCGCCCTCGTCCAGGTTGGCGCGCAGGCCGATGTGCCCGTTGGAGAGCGCGAAGACGGACTCGGCGCGGGCCATCGAGGTCGCGTCCACGCCGTGTTCGGTGATCTGCCAGGGGTCGACCGAGAAGTTGTCGGCGGGACTCATCCACCCACCTCGCTGCGCTCGGCAGAGGCGTTCGCCCACACGCACCGCTCGATGACTCGCTCGCTCATGACTCCGCCTCCCCCAGCAGCTCGGAGAGGTCGTCGACGACCACCGTGGCACCGTCGCGGCGCAGTTCGGCGGCCTGGCCGGTGCGGTTGACCCCGACCACCGCGCCGAAGCCGCCGGCCCGGCCGGAGGCGACCCCGGCGAGGGCGTCCTCGAAGACGACGGCGTGCGCGGGTTCGACGCCGAGCTCGCGGGCGGCGTACAGGTAGGTGTCCGGGGCGGGCTTGCCGGGCAGGGACTGCTGCTTGGCGACCACGCCGTCCACGATCAGGTCGAAGGCGTCCAGGAGGCCCGCCGAGCGCAGCACGTCACGGCAGTTGGCGCTGGAGGAGACCACCGCGCTGGGCAGCCCCAGCTCGCGCAGCCGGCGCACGTAGGCGACCGAGCCCTCGTACGGCGCGACGCCCTGCTCGCGGATCAGCCGCAGCACGGTGTCGTTCTTGGCCCGGCTGATCCCCTGCACCGTGCGGGCGTTCGGCGGGTCGTCCTCGGTGCCCTCGGGCAGGTCGATGCCCCGGCTGTGCAGGAACGCCCGGGTGCCGTCGAGGCGCGGGCGGCCGTCCACGTAGGTGTCGTAGTCGGTGACGGCGTCGAAGGGGACGAACTGCCCACCAGTGCGGGCGGCTTCGGCGCGCAGGAAGGCGTCGAAGGTGTCCTTCCAGGCCGCGGCGTGCACCGTGGCGGTCTGGGTGAGCACCCCGTCGAGGTCGAAGAGGAAAGCGCGGATGTCGTCCGGTAGCCCCAGCATGGGTGCAGTCTGCCCCAGGGAGCGCGGGGGATGCCGCCCATTCCCGGCGGCGCGTCGCGGGAAGGGCGGCGTCCGGTCGCCGCGGCGGAGACGGGCGGCGGGATCAGGGCGAGTCGGGCAGCTGGGCCTCGGGCGCCTGGATGACGGCGAAGACCGCGCCCTGCGGGTCCTTGACCACGGCCATCCGGCCGGACTGCATGTCGAACGGCGGCTGGATCACCGTGCCGTTGCGCTTGACCACGGCGTCCACCACGGAGTCGGTGTCGTCCACCGAGAAGTACGGCATCCAGTGCGAGGGCGTGCCGGCCTCCAGGTACTTCGGGATCTCCTGCATGCCGCCCACCGTGCGGTCGCCGACGTTCAGCGAGTAGTAGCCGTCCATGCCCTGGATGGTGGCCGGGCGCAGGCCCAGGGCGGGCTGGTAGAAGCGGCCGGCCGCTTCGGTGTCGGCGGTGTTGAGCTCGTTCCAGACCAGCGCTCCGGGCTCGTTGACCACGCCCGCGCCGATGAAGTCCATCGCCTGCCAGACGCCGAACACCGCGCCGGTCGGGTCGGCGGCGACCATCATCCGGCCGATGGTGCCGACGTCCATCGGGTCGTACAGGACCGTGCCGCCGGCCGCGGTGATGGCGGCTTTGGCCGCGTCGGCGTCGTCCGAGGCGAGGTAGGTGGTCCAGGCGACCGGCGGCAGCGGCTGGCCCTCGGGCCCGGACTGCGCCATGATCCCGGCAACCGGGCGGCCGTCCAGCGTGCACACGGTGTAGCCGCCGAACTCGGCCGGGCCGATCTCGCCCTGCCAGCCGAACAGGTCGCGGTAGAAGTCGAGCGCGGCCTGTTGGTCGCTCGCCATCAGGTCGATCCAGCACGGGGTGCCGGGCTTGTACGGGTCGGTCACTACGGGCATTGCTGGGCCTCCCGGAGGCGGTGGTGGCCGGCTGTGGTCGTCGGGCGGGCGGGGGCCCGGCCCGACCGGTACGGCCGTCCGCGCGGACGGCGGTACGACGGAGGTACACCGCCCACCTTCGGCCCGCCGCCGCGTTCCCGCCACCGGACGGCGCCCTGGCGGGCGACCCTCGGCCCGGCGGCCACCGGCCGCTCACCGGCCGCTCACTCCTCGTCGTGGCGCCGCGCGGTGACGAAGTACGGCTGCACCTTGCCGCTCTGCGCGTAGTCCTTGAGCCGGACCAGCAGTTCGGCCCAGGTGCCGGCCACCATCGGGACGCCCTCCTCACTGCCCGGCTGCCAGCCGCCGTGCCGGAACAGCAGCCGGGTGCGGTCGGGCGCGTCGGGCTGGTCGGCGAGGTCCCAGCTGATCCAGGTGCCGGCCCAGTGGGGCGGGAAGACCCCGGCGTTGGCCCACAGCACCCGGTCCAGGTCGGCCCGCTCGCGGCGCAGCCGGAACGGCTCGGGCACGCCGGGGAAGTCGAAGAGCAGCACGTCGCCCTCGCGGTCCACGCCGGTGGTCCACCAGCTGGTCAGCCCGTCGTGGGTGTTGAGCGCGTCGAGCACGGCGGCCCGCGGCGCGGCGATGTCGATCTGCAGGGCGATCTCGGGCATGGGGTCCGCCTCTCGGTGACCGGTGGGCCGCCCCCTTCTACGGCCCACGATGGCACGCCCCCGGGACGCACGCGCCCCGGGATCGCTCCCCCGCCGTTCCGGTGGGCCCGGTCAGCCGCCGCTGCCGTAGGTGGTGTTGGCGCAGATGTCGTCGTCCGCCGAGCGGGCGTCGTTGGTGACGGTGGTGGGCAGCGGCGCCGCGGGCGTCTGGGCGCCCGGGGTGGCGCTCGCGGTGCCGCCCGTGGTCGTCCCCATGCCGTTGGCCGCGGCGAAGTCCTGGCCGACGATCACCGAGATGCCCCGCGCGCTGCTGGGCTCCAGGCTGGCGCCGGGGAACAGCGCGGCGACCTTCTCCGCGTTCGCCTTCTGGCTGGAGCTGTACTCGATCGTGGTGGTCTTGTACTTCGTGTTCGCCGCCTGGCCCGCCGTGGTCGCCGTGAACTTGGCGCCCTTCAGCAGGTCGGTCGCCTTGCCGGCCAGACCGTTGGCGAGCGTGCCGTTGTAGACCGCGACCTTGATCGAGGCGTTGGAGGCGTCCCCGGCCGGGGCGGGCGGCGTGCTGGGCGCGGCCTGCTGGGGGGCGGCGCTCGGGCTGCCGCCGGCGTCCGGCTGCTGGCCGGTGGCGTTCTGGCCGTCGATGGTCTGGTCGGCCTTGAGGGTCTCCCAGAGCTTGTTGGCGTCCGGCTGGACCAGGTCGATGTTGGCGTCCTGGGTGCGGTAGCGCCAGGGCGCCGTGACGAACTTCAGGTCGTGCATGTCGATGTTCTTCAGCGACAGGCCGAAGGAGAGCAGCTTGTCCGCGGAGTCCAGGCCCGGGTCGACGGTCAGCGACTTGGTCGCCGCGTCGGCCAGCGGCAGCAGGTTGGTGGGGCTCAGCCCCTCCTTCTTCATCTTGGTGGCGAGCGAGCTCATGAAGGCCTGCTGGCGCTTCATCCGGCCGATGTCGGAGCCGTCGCCGATGCCGTGCCGCAGGCGGACGTAGTCGAGGGCCTGCTGTCCCTCGACGGTCTGCTTGCCCTGCGGGAGGACGAGGTTGCCCTTCTTGTGCAGGTTGGGGTTGATGTCGCCCTCGTAGATCGGCTTCGGCAGGCAGATGTCCACGCCGTTGACGGCCTTGGTCATCGCGGCGAAGCCGTTGAAGTCGACCACCATGGTGTGGTCGACCCGGATGCCGGTGACCTTCTCCACCGTGTTCTGGGTGCAGGCCGGGTTGCCGCCGTCGCTGCCGCCGACCGAGAAGGCGGCGTTGAACAGGTCGTTGCCGCCCTTGGTCCACTTGCCGTTGGGCAGCTTGCAGGACGGTATCGGCACGATCGCGTTGCGCGGGATCGAGATGCCGACGGCGTGCTTGTGGTCGGCGTAGACGTGCAGCAGGATCGTGGTGTCCGAGCGGGCGCCGCCGTCCTCGCCGCCGCCGAGGTCGGAGTTGTTGCCGCCCCGGCTGTCGGAGCCGATCAGCAGTACGTTGACCGGCTTGTTGCCGTCCGCGTCGGCCTTGGCCTCCGGCGGGCGGTCGGCGGCTATCGCGTCGGCGTCGAAGGACTTGATATTGGCGTTCAGCTTGTAGTAGATCGCGCCGCCGGCGCCCGCGACCAGCACCAGCACGCCGGCCGCCGACCAGGCGACGATCTTCTTCACGTTCTTCTTGGGCTTGGCGCTGCGCCGCGCCGCCGCCCGTCCGGCGGAAGTGCCGTCCGCCGCGCCGGCGCCCTTGCCCTGCGCGGCGCGACGGGCCTCGGCCCGGCCGCCGGAGCGCGGCGCGGGCACGGTGCCCGGTGTACCTTCCGCCGGGAGCGCGTCGGGCGCGCCCTCGCCCCGAGCCGGGCTCTCGCCCCTCCGACCTGACATGCGCGTACCTTTCACCGACGGAAGCGACGCCCCGGACGATCTGGCGCACCGCACAGGGGGAGACGGTCAGGGCCGCTCCCTGGTTGTACGTACGAAGGTCGGTACAGTCCGACCATCGTGGCTTCCGATCATATTGAGACGAAAGGTGATCACTGACCCCCGGTGCACCAACCATCCCGGTGGTCACGGGACGATCCCGCTACAGAACGTCCGAAAACACCCGATTCGGGCAGGGTGCCGAACCGGTCAGAAGACGCAGGGGATGCCGCCGTCGGACTGGGCGTCGACCATGGGGCCCTGCTGGGCCACATTGGTGCCGGGGTCGGTCGGGGCGCTGCTGGGGCGGTCGGCGGCGACGCCGGTGAAGGTGGTTCCGAGGGTGACCACGACGTGCCCGGCGGCGGCCGAGGCGGACTCGGTGGCGGTGACGCCGTAGCGGACGGCGATCCGGTCGGCGGCGTCCTTGGCACCCTTGCCGTAGGTGACCGCGGTGGCCTTCGGCTTGGTGGCGGCCGGGCCGGTCCGGCCCTCCTTGAAGCCCAGGCCGGCCAGCACCTTGGCCTCGTTGGAGGAGGACACCCCGGCGGCGGAGGAGGCGTTGAACACGTCCACGACGGCGGGGGCACCGGCCTGGGTGGGCGCCTGGCTCGGGGGCACGCTCGCGGTGGCGCCCGGCGAGGCGGTGTCGGCGGGGGCGGGGGCCGCGGCGGCGTCCGCGTAACCGAAGAGCTGCTTGACGATCTTCTGGATCTGGGGCGGGTTGACGAGGTTGACGTCCTGGCCGCCGACCTTCGAGAGGTCGGCCACCGGGAGGGTGCGGAACTCGACGTTGCCGCCGGTCAGGTTCGGCGCCTGCTGGGCGAAGTCCAGGACGTTCCACTGGTTGTCGATGACGAGGTCCTGCTGCACCACGCCCATCAGCTGCTGCATCTTGCCGAGGTCGCCGATGACGCCCTTCTCCTTGAGGTTGTGCACCACGTAGGAGATGAAGGCCTGCTGGCGGTGGGTGCGGGCGAAGTCGTCCGAGTTCCCGTGGCCGTCGTCCAGGTTGTGCCGCTGGCGGACGAAGGAGAGCGCCTGGGCGGCGTCGAGCCTGCTGTGCCCGGCCGGGAGCTTGAGCCCGGTGCCACCGCCCTCGTGGGTGGCCGTCCTGGAGACGATCGGGTCGTCGACCGGGTGGGTGAGGCAGACCTCGATCGGCTTGAGCACGTCGGCGATGTCGTAGAAGCCCTTCAGGTTCACCTCGGCGACGTGGTCGACGGGCTGGTCCAGGAAGGTCTGGACGGTGCGGATGGCGGCCGCGCGCCCGGCGTCGCGGCCGGCCTTCTCCAGGTCGGCGCCCTTGAGGCCCTTGGCCTTCGGGCCGTTGTTGAACTGGTCCTTGGCGTTGCCGTAGGCCTGCTTGATCTTGGCCATGCCCAGCTTGGTGCCGTCGCCCTTGTAGGTCATCACGTAGTCGTCGCGCGGGACCGACACCGCCTGCACCTTGCCGCCGCCCGCCGGTATGTGCAGCAGGATCAGCGAGTTGGTGTTGTAGCCGCCGATCTCGGAGTCGTGGCCGGCGTGCAGCTCGTTCTCGACGACCTCCGGGGGCAGGTCGGAACCGTCCATCGCCTTGCGGCTGTCCAGACCGATCAGCAGCAGGTTGATCGAGTTGTCGAGGTGCTTGGGGGCGTCCTTCCTGGTCTCGTCGAGGGCCTTGGAGGTGGTCATCCCGTCGGTCAGCGACGTGTACTCGTACCAGACCACCCCACTGGCCGCGAACACCGCGAAGCCGACCGTGCAGGCCACCACCCGGCCCGCGATCAGCAGGGGGAAGCGCCCGCCGCCGCTCGTGGCCTTGCGGGCGGCGGCGCGGCCGCCCTGCGGCTGCCCGGCGTTCCCGGCTTTCTCGGCGTTCCCGGCTTTCTCGGCGTTCCCGGCGTTCCCGGCGTTCCCGGCTTTCTCGGCGTTCCCGGCTTTCTCGGCGTTCCCGGCCATGGCTCCCCCGGTCCCGGACCGACGGTCGGCCCGTCCTCGACAGGTCTGTCGCGGCCCAGCGAAACACACGAGCGGATCAGGACGAAACGGTTCGATGTCCAATTGCCCTCGAAGGGGCGGTTTTGACGGCCGATCATCCCAGCCGGAAAGGCGCTCAGAGCCAGCCGCGCCGCCCCGCCAGCAAGCCGGCCTCGAAGCGGCTGCGGGCGCCGAGGCGGTCCATCAGGTCGGCCATCATCCGCCGGGTGGTGCGCAACGAGACGCCGAGGTGCTTGCCGGCGGCCTCGTCGGTGTAGCCCTGGCCGAGCAGGCGGAGGAGTTCCTGTTCCTGGCGGGTGAGGCCCTCTTCGTCGCGTTCGCGCGGGGCGCCGAAGGGGGTGGCGTCGGACCAGGTCTGCTCGAAGAGCGAGACCAGGGCGGCGAGCACGCCGGGTGACGAGATCTGGACGGCGCCCTTGAGGGTGTTGGCGGGGTCGATCGGGACGAGCGCGACCCGGCGGTCGATGACCAGCATGCGCAGCGGCAGGGCCGGCACCGTCCGCACCTCGCAGCCGAGGCCGGTCAGCCACTCGGCGTGCTGGACGGTGGCCCGGTCCTTGCGCACCGAGTCCAGGTACACGGTGCGCATGGTCACGCCCCGGGCGAGCAGTGCCTCGTTGTCGGGGCGGCTGGCCTGGAGCGAGGCGGCGGACTGGGCGCCGCCGGGGCTGAAGGTGAGCAGCTCGTCGCGGACCGCGCCGACCAGCTCCTCCATCCGCGCCTGGACGGTGGCCATGCCGAGCAGGCGCTCCAGCTGGCTGTCCTCGCGGGCGGACTCGTCGCGGAACTGGGCGAGCATGCCGGAGATCTCGGCCTGACGGCGTTCGAACTCCAACTGGGCGCGCTGCTGGACGGATTCGTAGTACCGCAGCAGGGCGGGCAGTCCGACCCTCGGGTCGACCGGCCGCAGGGCGCCGGACGGCTCGCCCTGGACGTCGTCCTCGCAGGGGCGGAGCAGGCGCAGGCCGGCGAGCTGGTCGAGGGCGGCGCGGACCTGGTCCGCTGTCAGGCCGAGCTTTCCGGCCAACCCCTCGACATCCAACTGATGATCGGTCAGCATCAACCGGTAGACCGCCTGCGCGGCATCGTCGATCCCCCGCGTCATCGGCGCACCACTCCCCCGCAGCCCGTACCGATTTCCGGCACTTGGCCGGACAAGTCCGCTGACCGATCATGCCAGGACGGACAGGGCAGGACAACTGCGGAAGCGTTTCTTTCGCGGCATCACGGGGGCACCGCGGGGGCAACGCGGAGGCGGCGGATCGGCCGGTCGCGATAAAGGTAATGGAAAGGTAATGGCACCAAGGTGCCACGGCGATCTTCCTGCCGCCCCGAACACCTTCCGATAGCCGTCGGCGTCCTCCAGACTTTCGGTTGTCGGGGAGCCGCGAGCTCCCCAGCCGGGCCCGCCGATGATCACGGACCGTCATCACCGACGGCCGACCGACGAAGTCGGGGAATTGGCCGGCACCCGCTTCCGAAACGCACTTGTCCTGGGGGTTCTCCATGCTGCTTTCCTGCCGCAAGCTCGCCTGTACCGCCGCGGCCGCGCTGGCCGTCGCCTGCGGCGTCCTGGCCGGATCCGCACACGCCGCGCCGGGCTCCGCGCCGGCCGTCAGCCCCGCCACCGCTTCCGTGCAGCAGTTCACGAACCACCTCACCACCCAGCTGCGCGAGTCCCAGCTGCTGATGCTCGGCGGCGAGGCGACCCCGACCGACTGGCGCTGGGGATAACGGCCATCCGCAGGCCACAGCACCTGATGACTCCGCACCACGACCGGCCGCCGGGCAGCCCGGCCGGTCGTCGGCGGAGAGCCGACGACCGAACTCCGGACCGCCGCATAAATTGAATGTGCAACAAACCGCCAGGAGCCACAGTGCCGGTTATCGAGCCGATTGTGCTGAACTTCTTCGGCCTCGAGATCGCCCTCGTCCAGGCCGACCGCGAGGAGATCTCATTCCATTTCGGGCCGCACCTCACCGGCATTTCCCGGGACCCCGACCAGCTGCGGGTGGAATTCTCCCGGGCTCCGGGGAAGGACGCGCCCGGCGATTTCCTGGTCCGCCGCAGTGACGGAACGCCGTTGCTGCGGCGCGCCTTCCGGGGCTGGGGGAACGTCCCTTCCGCGGTGCCGCCCTTCGCGGCGTTGCAGGACCGGTTCTGCCTAACCCAGGCCGTCGTGCTGGCCAAGGGCGGCGCCACCGTGGCACTGATCGGCGGACCGTACTCGGAGCAGGCCAACGTGGGCGCCGCGCTGGCGCAGCGCTCCTGGGAGTTCGTCTCGGGACGGCTGCTCGTGCTGGACCGCCGCACCGGGCACGTGCTGCCCCACCTCGCGCCGCTGGAGGCGCGCGGACCGGCCGCGGCCTGGCTTCGCGGCGCCGGACTGCCCGACGGGACGTGGCGCACCACCACCTCGCCGGGCGGCGGAGAAGTGCTGCTGGTGCGGCCGGAGAGCCTCGGGCCGGTGGTGCCGGTACGGGCCAGGCTGGCCCCGCCGGCGCTGGTCCGGCTCTGCCGCAGCGTCGACGAGGAAGTTCGGTTGGCACCATGGGAGTTCACCACCCGGACCTGGCCCGCCGACTCCAGTGGACTGCTCGCCGACGCGCCGACCCACTGCCTGCACCTGCCCGGCGTGAGCGGGGCGGAGGAGGCGGCCGGGCTGATCGATCATGCTTTGACCAAGGAGAAGGACGACCCGTGCCTCGACGTACCAGCTATGCCATCGGCGCACCGTGCTGGGCTGACTGCATCACTCCCGATCTGAACGGCAGCCGGGAGTTCTACTCGGCCCTGCTGGGCTGGGAGTTCGTCGCCGAGTCGCCGGACTACCAGCTGGCCGTGCTGGGCGGCGAGGTGATCGGCGGCTTCGGCGCCGCCCCGGTGGGCCTGCCGCCGCTGGCCACGTGGAACGTCTACCTGGCGACCAAGGACGCGGAGCACAGCTGCGCCCAGGTCGGGCGGCTGGGCGGACGGGTGGTGATGCCGCCGGTGCCCGCCGGGGAGAACGGGCGGCTGCTGCTGGCGGTCGACCCCTCGGGGGTCACGGTCGGCTTCTGGGAGGGGGCCCGGGCCGAGGGGGTGGTGCTCGCGGACGAGCCGGGCGCGATCTGCGGCCACGAACTGCGGGTGCCGTCCGCCACCCGGGCCGAGGCGTTCTACGGGCCGATGTTCGGCTACCGGCTGGGCTCGGACGGGGAGTTCGCGCTCGACGGCTTCGCCCACGCCCGGGTGGTGGAGAGCGACCAGGGCCGTCCGTGCTGGCTGCCGCTCTTCGGCGCGGCCGACCCGGCCGAGACCGTCCGCCGGGCGGTCGAGCGCGGCGCCCGGCTGATCCGGCCGGGCCGGGAGGAGCCGCCTGTGCTGCGCGATCCGTGGGGAGCGGAGTTCGGTCTGGTGACCGCTACAACGCCTTGACCGCGGCGCCGAGTTCGGGTCGCCCCTTGATCGCCAGCTTGCGGTAGATCCGGCCCAGGTGGGTGTCCACCGTGCGCTTGCTGAGGCAGAGCCGCTCGGCGACCTCCAGGTTGCTCAGGCCCTGGAGCACCAGCTCGGTGACCCGCCGCTCGCTCGGGGTCAGCCGGACCGGCCCGGCGTCGCGGGTGCCGATGGCCGGGCCGCTGCGCTCCTCGGCCGGGCGCGGCCGGGCGTCACCGCCGGGCAGCGGGTCGGCCGCGATGGTCCGGGCGGCGGCGTGCTCGCCGAGCGCCTGGTAGGCCTGCGCCGCGTGGGCGCGCCACGGCACGCAGGCCGGGTTGGCCACGCCGCGGGCGGCCAGCTGGTGCCCGCACTCCAGGAAGAGCCGCAGCGCCTGCTGCTGGTCGCCACGGTGGGCGGCGAGCAGGCCACGGGCCTCCAGCAGCACCGCGCGCAGCAACGGGTGGGCCTCGGAGGGCAGTTCGACCGCCGCCAGCTCGGCGTCGGCGCGCGCCGCGTCCACCGGGAGCCCCCGGCGCAGCCGGGCCCGTACGGCCAGGGCCCGGGCGGCGCCCGCGAGGTCCTCGGCCCGGATCTGCCGGGCCAGCCCGGCGGCCTGTTCGGCGTCGGCGAGCGCGGCGTCCAGCCGGCCCTGCCGGTGGGCGACGTCGGAGCGGGCCAGCAGGGCGAGGGCGAGTTCGCCGCGGTGGTTCCAGCGCTGGGCGGAGCGGACCACCCGACCGGCCCAGGCGGCCGCCTCGTCCAGCCGCCCGGTCCAGGCGTAGGCCATCGCCGCGCCCAGGACGTCCGTCCCCGCCTCGGCGGGTGAGACCCGGCGCACGCAGCGCGTCGCCAGCCGCACCGCCGTACGGGGCTGTCCCCCGGCGGCGGCCAGCGCGGCCAGGGCGCCGAGCATGCCGGTGACGGTGGGCTCGGTCGGGTGGGCGCGCAGCGCGGCGAGGGCGGGCCGCAGAGCGGTGCGCCGGCCGGTCAGCACGGCCTGGGCGGCGAGCGGGAGCAGCAGCTCGGCGGGGGGTGCGGGCGTGGCCGGGGTTCCCGCGGCGAGCGCCGCGGCGGCCTCGGCGAAGGGCACGGCGGCGGCGCCGGCCGCGCTCAGCGCGAGCACCGGTCCGGCGAACGGTCTCAGCAGCCGGGCCCGTTCGACCGGGTCGGGCGCGTTCGCCGCGAGGCCGGCGGCGCAGCGGGCGGCGGCGGCCACGTCGCGGTGGAGTTCGACGGTGCCGAGCTGCCCCGTGAGCGAGCGGACCAGTTCCGGGTCGACGGCGTCGGCGAGGGCGCGTTGGAGGTAGCGGGCGGCGTCGTCCCAGTGGCCGTCGGCGGCGGCCTCCCGGGCGGCGGTGCGCAGGACGGGGACGGCCCAGTCCAGTCCGGTGGTGCCGGAGGACATCAGGTGTTCTGCGGTGCGGGCGGCGGGGGCGCCGAGCCGGGCCAGCAGGGCGGCGGCCCGCTCGTGCAGGGCGACCAGGACGCGCGGGTCGGTGCGGGCCAGGACGGCGGTGCGGACCAGCTCGTGCCGGAAGGTCTCGGGTGGTCCCGGCTCGATCAGGTCGGTGCGGCGCAGCGCCTCGCGGGCGTCGTCGGCGAGCAGTTCGCCCTGGCCGGTGAGCAGGGCGGCGGTGGCGAGGTCGGCGTCGGCGCCCAGCACGGCGAGGGCGGTGAGTAGTTCGGCGGCCCGGGGGTGGCTCTGCCGCAGCCAGCTGAGGGTGGTGTCGGCGAGGGTGCCGGCGCCGATCCGCAGCACCTTGTCGAGGTCGGGCGAGCCGGGCGAGATCCGGGCGGCGGCCAGCCGGGCGGTGAGTTCCTCGACCACCAGCGGGTTGCCGCGGGAGAGGTCGTGGCAGACGGCGGCGAGTTCCGGGTCGACGGGGGCGTCGAACTCCTCGGCGACCCGTTCGGCCACGCAGCTGTCGCAGAGCGGGCCGGGGGTGAGAGTGCGGGCGTGGCGCAGGGCGGCGAGCTCGGCGGCCAGCGGGTCGGCCGCCTCGTCGGCGGTGCTCGCGAGCAGGGCGACCGGCAGGCCGTCGAGCCGCCGGGCGAGGTAGGAGAACCACTGCCGGGACTCCTCGTCAGCCAGGTGGAGGTCGTCCACGGCCATCACGACGGGCGTCCGGGAGGTGAGCGAACGGGCTGCGTGGAAAAGGTTGTTCAGCACCCGCTCGCGCCCGTTCCCGGCGCTTTCGGAACCCCCCGGGAAGGCCCTCGGGACAACCCCCGGACCGGCCCCCGGAAGCGCCGCCGGAAGGGCCTCGGCGAGGAATTCCCCAGGTGTTTCGCCCAGGAATTCCGGGGTTGCCGCTGATGCACTTGTCATGCGCATGAAAGGATCGAAGAGCTGGCGCACCACGCCGTACGGAAAGTCCCGCTCGTTGTCGTGGCAGCGGGCGCGCAGCACCACCGCCCCGCCCGGCATCCGGGCCAGCGCGGCCCGCAGCAGCGCGCTCTTCCCGATCCCCCGCGGGCCCCTGACCAGCACGACCGCGGACCGGCCGGCGCCGGCACCCGCCACCGCCCGCGCCAGCTCCGCCAGCTCCGTCTCCCGGTGCAGCAAAACTCCAGTCGGCACCGCAACCCCCCGTCGTACCCCTCGCGCGGACACACCAGTATCGCCCCGCGCGCCCCCCTGTCAACGGTCCGGGCGAATACGTACGGCACTACGTACCGGTCCGACGGAATACGCAATTCCGCGCGATGCGTAAGTCGAAGGCCCCGCCGAATATGCAGTATGTACAGCTCATTTGACGCCGTGTTCGAATACTCGCAACGAACTTGTGAACACAGGGGGATGACTTATGGAGCGTCCGCGGCTCAAGGCCCATTTCCTCACCGAGACGGTGGGCGAAAAGGTCTTCCTGCTCGGAGAGGGGCAGGACTACCTCGTCCCGGGAGCCGCCGCGGTGCGCCTCCTGCCCTACCTGGACGGACGGCGCACCGTCGCCGAGATCCTCCAGGAACTCGGTGGCGAGGTCGGGCTCGGCCAGGCGCTGACCGCGCTGCGCCGCTACGAGGCGGCCGGGCACCTCGCCGAAGGCCGGCCCGACCTGCCCGACCACGTGCTCGCCTACTGGGACGCCCAGGGCGTCGACCCGGCCGTCGCGCTCGAGGCCGCCCGGGCCACCGAGCTGCTGGTGCTCGCCCTCGGCGCCGCCGAGGCCGCCCCGCTGGTCGAGGCGCTGACCGCCACCGGCCTGCGCGCCCGCGCCGTCACCGAGGACGACGCCCTCGCGGCCGGCCCGGACACCCTGGTCGTCGCCCTCACCGACGACTACCTCGACCGCGCCCTGGAGCGGCTGAACACCGCCCGGCTCGCCGACGGCCGCCCCTGGCTCCTCGCCAAGCCCACCGGAACCTCCCCCTGGCTCGGCCCGCTGCTGCGCCCCGGCGAGACCGGCTGCTGGAGCTGCCTGGCCCAGCGGATCAGCGGCAACCGCCAGGTCGAACGCTACCTGGCCGGCAAGCGCGGCGAGACCGTGCCGCTGCACCCCACCCGCGCCGCGATCCCGGCCGGCCCGGCGATGACCGCCCAGCTGCTCGCCACCGAGGCCGCCCGCATCCTGGCCGACGAGTGCTGCTCCGCGCTGTCCGGCACCATGGTCAGCCTCGACCTCAACACCCTGCAGACCACCGAGCACACCCTGGTCCGCCAGCCCCAGTGCCCCAGCTGCGGAGACCCGGCCCTGCTCACCGAGCGCAGCCCCAAGGTCGTCCTCCAGCCCAGCCCCGCCCGCCACACCACCGACGGCGGCTACCGCGTCCAGGCCCCGCAGTTCACCTACGACCGGCTCAAGCACCACATCAGCCCGCACCTGGGCGCGATCACCCGCCTCGGCGCGCACGAGGACAGCGGCAACGGCATCACCTACAGCTTCACCGCCGGCCACAACTTCGCCATGGTCAACGACAACATGGACCTGCTGCGCCGCAACATGCGCGGTCAGAGCGGCGGCAAGGGCCGCTCCGAGATCCAGGCCAAGGTCAGCGCGATCTGCGAGGCGATCGAGCGCTACTCGGCGGTCTGGCGCGGCGAGGAGCCGGTGGTGCGCGCCGCCTACCGCGACCTCGACCCGGCCGTCGCCGTCCACATGGACGCCCTGCTGCAGTTCTCCGACGCCCAGTTCGCGAACCGCGCCGAGTGGAACGCCGACCCCAAGCACCGGCTCCACCTGGTGCCCGACCCCTTCCCGGTCGACGCCGAACTGGACTGGACCCGCGCCTGGTCGCTCACCCACGACGAGGAGCGGCTCGTCCCCTCCGGCTACGCCTGGTACGGCCACCCCGACCTCCAGCAGCACTTCTACTGCGTCGGCGACTCCAACGGCTGCGCCAGCGGCAACACCCTGGAGGAGGCGATCCTCCAGGGCTTCTGCGAGGTCGTCGAGCGCGACGCGGTCGCCCTGTGGTGGTACAACCGGCTCGCCCAGCCCGAGTTCGACCTCGACTCGCTGAACGACCCGTACGTGGACACCATGCGCGCCTTCTACGCCTCGGTGGACCGCGAGCTGTGGGTGCTCGACCTCACCTCCGACCTCGGCGTGCCGGTGTTCGCCGCGATCTCCCGGCGCAGGCACGAGGTCGAGGACATCATGGTCGGCTTCGGCGCCCACCCGGACCCGAAGATCGCCGCGATCCGCGCGCTCACCGAGGTCAACCAGTTCCTCCCCTTCGTCGACCGCCGGGACGAGAACGGCAACACCCTCTACCGCACCGACGACCTGGAGACCCTGGAGTGGTGCAGGACCGCGACGATCGCGAGCGAGCCCTGGCTGCTGCCCGACCGCGCCCGGCCCGCCAGCACCCTCGCCGACTTCGCCCCGCTCACCGGTGACGACCTCGCCGGACACGTCCGGGACTGCGTCGAGCGCGCCCGCAGGGCCGGCGTCGAGGTGATCGTGCTCGACCAGAGCCGCCCCGACCTCGACCTCGCCGTGGTCAAGGTGATCGCCCCCGGCATGCGCCACTTCTGGCGCCGCCTCGCCCCCGGCCGGCTCTACGACGTGCCGGTGCGCCAGGGCCGACTGGCCGCTGCGCACACCGAGGAGCAGCTCAACCCGAAGAACGTCTTCTTCTAGGAACGGCCGGGTGCAGACGAGATGACCACCGCCCTTGACGAGATCCACCTGCCCGCCGCCGCACGGACGGTGCGCCGGCTGCGGCTGCGCCCCGACGGCGCGCTCGCGCCGCTCGGCCCCAAGGCCGTCCGGCTGACCGCGCCGGTCGGCGCGCTGAACCTCCCCGACCTGGCGCCCGGCGCCATGGAGGCGGTCGCCGCGCTGGCCGCCGGGGAGCAGACCGAGGAGGAACTGGCCGCCCTGGTCGCGGCCCGGGACGGCGACGCCGGGCTGCTGCGCTGGCAGCTGACCCGCCGTCGGCTCGGCACGGCCGGGATGCTGGAGCACTCCGTCCACCTCGCCACCGACGCCGCGGACGAGCCGCTGGCCCGGCTGCGCCCGGTCGGCCGGGGCGCCGCCGAGCCGGGGCCCACCCCCGACCCGACCGGGCGGGTGAAGCTGTCCCGCTTCGCCTCCGCCTCGGTCGAGGGCGGCGCCCTGCTGGTGCGCGCCCCGGGCAGTGCGCTGGCCGTCCAGCTGACCACCAGGGCGGCCGGCCTGCTGGCCGCCCTGGCCGGCTGGACCAGCCCCGCCGCGCTCGCCCAGCTCCCCGGCGGGCTCCCGCTGGACGCCGTCCGGCAGACCCTGCGGCTGTTCGCCGCGGCCGGGCTGCTGGCCTACGGCTCCCCCGGCTCAGAGCCGGAGGCCGAGGAGCAGCGCTTCGCCCAGTGGACGGCCGCCGACCTCGCCTTCCACTCCCGCACCCGCCGGCCCACCTCCGTGGCCGGGTACGGCGGCACCTACCGGTTCGGCGACCGCTTCGCCCCCGAGCCGGCCTCCCCAGCGCCGTTCGCGGGCCGCAAGGTCGCCCTGCCCGTCCCGGACCTGGACGAACTCGCCCGTGGTGACCGGCCGTTCACCGAGGTGCTGGAGCAGCGCCGTTCGGTGCGCGACCACGACGAGCAGGCGCCGATCACCCTGGAACAGCTCGGCGAGTTGCTCTACCGCAGCGCCCGCCGCCGGCAGACGTTCACCGGCGGGGACGGCCAGGAGCTGGCCGACCGGCCGTACCCGAGCGGCGGCGCGGTGCACGAGCTGGAGCTGTACCCGCTGGTGACCTCCTGCGCGGGCCTGGAGCCCGGGCTGTGGCACTACGCGACCGACCGGCACGAGCTGGAGCTGGTCAGCGAGCCGAGCGCCGCGACCGCCCAACTGGTGAAGAGCGCCCGCGAGTCCAGCCTGATGCAGACCGACCCGCAGGTGGTGCTGCTGGTCACCGCCCGCTTCGGCCGGGTGATGTGGAAGTACGAGACGGTCGCCTACCCGCTGATCCTCAAGCACGTCGGCGCGCTCTACCAGACCCTCTACCTGGTCGGCACCGCCATGGACCTCGCGGTCTGCGGCCTCGGCGGCGGCGACGCGGCCGACTTCGCCGCGGCCAGCGGACTCGACTACTTCACCGAAGGCAGCGTCGGCGAGCTGGTCATCGGCAGCCGGCCACCGACGCTGCGTCAGGACGTCGGCGTTCCACGGAGAGAAGCGAGACGATGAAGTTCCGTTTCAAGGCGCTGCAGCGGATGCGCGAGCCGGACGAGCTCGACTCGCCGACCCTGCTCGCCGCGCCGCGGGGCTGGATCGCCCTGTTCGTCGTGATGATCACCATGGCCACCGCGCTGCTGTGGACCTTCGCCGGGAAGATCCCGATCACCGTGGACGCCCCGGGCCTGCTGACCCACCCGCACGGCACCGCGATGATCCAGAGCCCGTTCGGCGGGATGGTCCGCACGGTGCTCGCCAAGCCCGCCGACCAGGTCCAGCAGGGCCAGTCGGTGGTCCGGGTCGAGGACACCGAGGGCCACAGCCGGGAGATCACCAGCCCGTTCGGCGGGCGGGTGGTCGGCCTGTCGGTCACCGACGGGCAGGTGGTCACGCCCGGCTCGCCGGTCGCCTCGGTCGAGCGGGTGGACGACCCGAAGGAACGGATGGTCGCGATGGTCTTCGTGCCCGCGACCCGCAGCGTCGGGCTGGAGCCCGGCGACCAGGTGGACCTCAACGTGTCCACCACCCCGGCCGGCGCCTTCGGGCTGCTGCGCGGCACCGTCAGCTCGGTCAGCCCGTACGCGCTCACCAGGGAGGCCGTTTCCGGCCTGGTCGGCGGCGACCTCGCCGCCCAGCGCTACCTCGGCAGGGACGCGCCCCGGCTGGTCGTCGTCGACCTGACGCCCGACCCCGGCACCCCGAGCGGCTTCGCCTGGACCTCCCAGAGCGGCCCGCCGAACCCGCTGGGTACCCAGGTCGCCGTCACCGCCACGATCAACGTCGGCCGGCAGACCCCGTTCAACCTGATCCTCGGCCGCTGAGAGGGGGCTCCGATGACAGCCACGATCCCGGAGACCACCTCCGCCTCCCCGGAGGAGAAGCAGAAGAAGCGCCGCCGCGGCCGCCCCACCCGGGCGGCCGCGCCGCGGCGCTGGCGGCACGTCGTCCCGACCGTCCTGCAGATGGAGTCGGTCGAGTGCGGCGCCGCCAGCCTCGCCATGATCCTCGCCTACCACGGCCGTTGGGTCCCGCTGGAGGACCTGCGCGGCGTCTGCGGCGTGTCCCGCGACGGCGCCCGCGCCTCCACCCTGCTGAACGCCGCCCGCACCTACGGGCTCACGGCCCGCGGCTATCAGACCGAGGCCGAGAAGCTCCGCGACCTCGACGGCCCGGTGATCATCTTCTGGGCGTTCCAGCACTTCATGGTGGTCGAGGGCGTCCGCACCCGGTACGGCCGCACCGTCGTCGCCGTCAACGACCCCGCCAGCGGCCCCCGGCTGATGGAGTGGGACGAGTTCGACTCCGGCTTCACCGGCATCGTCCTCTCCTTCGAGAAGGGCCCCGGCTTCGAGCCCGGCGGCGACAAGGGCGGCATCGGCCGCGCCCTGCTGGAGCGCCGGCTGCCCACCGGGCGCGCCATGCCGCTGGTTCTGCTCGCCAGCCTGCTGCTGGTGCTGCCCGGCATCGCGGTCCCCGCGTACACCCGGGTGTTCATCGACCGGGTCCTGGCCGGCAGCGGGAGCGGGTACCTCCTCCCGCTGCTGGCGGCCATGACCGCGACCGCCGTGGTCGTCTTCGTCCTGACCTCCGTCCAGCGGCACTACCTGCTGCGGATCGAGATCCGGATGGGGCTGGTCAGCTCCGCCCGGTTCTTCCGGCACCTGCTGCGGCTGCCGGTCGACTTCTTCCTCCAGCGCCGCCCGGCCGAGGTCGCCAAGCGGGTGTCCGGCAACGACGTGGTCGCCGAGATCCTCTCCCGCGACCTCGCGCTCACCGTGATCAACCTCGGACTGGTGCTGTTCTACGCGGCCGTGCTGATCCGCTACGACATCCTGCTCGGCGTGGTCGGCGTCGGCATGGCGCTGCTCAACGTGGTCGTGCTGCAGGCCGTCGCCCGGGCCCGCACCGACGCGGTCGCCGCGCTGCGCACCGACCGCGGCAACCTCACCGCGACCACCTTCACCACGCTGTCCCTGATCGAGACCGTCAAGGCCACCGGCGCCGAGCAGGACGCCTTCGGCCGCTGGGCCGGCTTCCTGGCCAAGGTCGTCACCGCCAAGCAGAAGCTGGGCATCCCCAGCGCCGTGCTCACCGTGGTGCCGCCGATGCTGGCCGCGCTGAACAGCGGACTGATCCTGCTGGTCGGCGGCCAGCGGGTGGTGGACGGCGCGATGAGCGTCGGCATCCTGGTCTCCTTCCAGACACTGCTGGCCGCGCTCAGCCGCCCCGTCACCCAGCTCACCAACCTGGGCGGCCGGCTGCAGGACGTCACCGCGGACATCAAGCGGCTGTACGACGTCGAGCGCTACCCGGTGGCCGCCGCCTTCGCCAGGCCCGAGCCGCCGGCCGGGCCCAAGCTGGACGGCACCCTGGAGTTCGAGGACGTCCGCTTCGGCTACAGCCCGCTCTCCGAGCCGATCATCAAGGACCTCAGCCTGACCGTCGTCCCCGGCCGCCGGGTCGCCGTGGTCGGCGGCTCCGGCAGCGGCAAGTCCACCCTGGGCCGGTTGCTCACCGGCCTCTACACCCCGTGGTCCGGCCGGGTCCTGCTGGACGGGCGGCCGCGCGAGGAGATCTCCCGCACCGTGCTGGCCTCCTCGCTCGCCTACGTCGACCAGGACATCTCGCTGTTCGAGGGCACCGTCCGGGACAACCTGACGCTCTGGAACGACGACGTCCCGGACGAGGCCGTCACCGCCGCGCTGCGCGACGCCGCCGTCTTCGACACCGTGATGACCCGCCCCGGCGGCATCCACAGCCCGGTCCTGGAGGGCGGCCGCAACTTCAGCGGCGGCCAGCGCCAACGCCTGGAGCTGGCGCGGGCGTTGGCCAGCGAGCCGACCCTGCTGGTGCTGGACGAGGCGACCAGCGCGCTCGACCCGGAGACCGAGCGGGTGATCATGGACAACCTGCGCCGCCGCGGCTGCGCCTGCCTGATCATCGCGCACCGGCTCTCCACCGTCCGCGACGCCGACGAGATCATCGTGCTCCACGAGGGCTCGATCGTCGAACGCGGCACCCACGACGAGCTGTTGGCGCTCGGCGGGCACTACACCGCGCTCATCGAGTCCGCGCGCCGCGAGGAGGAGGACGAACTGTGACCGCCGCCGTGGAAGTCTTCTCCCCGCTCCTCACCGAGGCGGCCGAGCCCTCGGGTGAGCGCTACCTCGTGCTCGACGACCCGGGGCGGATGCTGCTGGTCCGCTCCGGTGCCGTCGACCTGTTCGCCGTCCACCTCGACTCCGGTACGCCCCAGGGCCGTTGGCACTTCCTCTGCCGGATCGAGGCGGGCACCCTGGTGCCCGGCACGGCGGCCATCGGGGCGCGCCGCGGCATCGTCGCCCGGCCGGTGCTCGGCGCCGAGCTGTCCTACCTCGCCACCTCCCGCGTCGCGGGGCTGACCGGCGCCGGTTCCGGCGGCACCTGCGGCGCCGCCGACCAGTTCCTCGCCGGGCTGGCCCGCGGCCTCACCGCGCTGGCCGGCGCGCTGCGCGACACCCTCCCGCCGCGCGAGTTCGTCCCGCTCGACCCCGCCGAGCCGACCGTCCTCAAGAAGGGCCAGGCGCTGCGCTCGGTGGACGGCCTCCAGTGGGTGCTGGTCGAGGAGGGAGCCGTCGAGGCGCCCGAGGGCGAGGACGGCGAACTCACCGGAGGCGCCGAGGTGTTGCTGACCGAACGGGACTGGCTGGTCGCGACCGGCCCGGCCACCGTACGGGCCCGCTCCCCGCGCGAACTCCTCGACCGGGGCGGCCTGTGGGAGCGCCTCGCCGCCCACTGCGGGCGGCTGCTGGACGCCGTCGACCGCCGGATCGAGGCCCGCCGCACCGCCGAGACCGCGCTGATCGCCACCCGTCGGCAACGCGACGCCGGCACCCTCGCCGACTCCGCCCGCGGCTTCGAGACCATCCTGCGCGACACCGCCTCCCGGCTGCGGATCGGCGACGCCACCGGCGACGAACCGACCCTGGCCGCCGCCCGGCTGGTCGCCGCGCACCAGGGCTTCACCGTCACCGCCCCGGTGGCCGGCAGCGGCCACGACCGCCGGCTCGACCGGCTCCAGGCGATCGCCCTGGCCTCGCACGTCCGCACCCGCTCCGTCCGGCTGGACGGCAAGTGGTGGCAGAACGACCTCGGCGCGATGGTCGGCTACCGCAAGGCCGGCGCCCCGGTCGCGCTGCTCCCGCTGGGCAACGGCTACGTGCTGGCCGAGGCCGGCAAGGTCACCCCGCTGACCGCGAAGCTCGCCGCCGAACTGCAGAACAAGGCCACGGTGCTGTACCGGCCGCTGCCCGCGGCCGTGCGCACCGTCGGCGGGCTGCTCCGTTTCGGCCTGCGCAACAACCGGCAGGACCTGTGGATGTTCACCGGCATGGCCGCCCTGGTCGCGCTGATCGGCCTGCTCGTCCCGGTGATGACCGGTGAGGTGCTCGGCACCTTCGTCGCCCACGCCCAGCGCAACCTGATCACCGAGGGCGCGCTCGTGGTGATCGGCTCCGCGATGGCGGTGGCCGCGCTGTCCATCGTGCAGAACATCGCGGTGCTGCGGATCGAGAGCCGCTCCACCGCCGCGATGCAGGTCGGCGTCTGGACCAGGCTGCTGTCCCTGCCCGCGCCGTTCTTCGCCAACTACTCCACCGGCGAGCTCGGCACCACGGTGCTCGGCGTCAGCGCCGCCCAGGAGACCCTCTCCGGGATGATGACCACGGCGACCCTCGGGCTGCTGACCGGCCTCGCCAACCTGGTGCTGGTGTACTTCTACGACCTGCGGCTGGCCGGGCTGGCCACCCTGCTGGTGCTGGTCGGCGTCGGGGTGGGCCTGGCCGCCGGGCGGCTGGAGGTCCGCTGGCAGCGCCGGCTCTACGCCCACGAGCAGGCGATGTCCGCCCGGGTCTTCCAACTGCTCACCGCCGTCCCCAAGCTGCGCGTCACCGCGGCCGAGGACCGGGTGTTCGGGGTGTGGGCCGCGGAACTCGGCAAGGGTCGCGGCCTGGCCGCTTCCTCGCGCCGGGTGCAGAACGCCGTCACCACCTTCAACGCCGGTTTTCCGCTGGTGTGTTCGGTGGTCATCTTCGGCGTCATCGCCGGGCCGCTGGACGGCGACGTGCCGATCCCGGTCTTCCTCTCCTTCTTCACCGCCTTCAACCTGCTGATCGCCTCCAGCCTCCAGTTCACCTCGGCGGCCGTCACCGCGATGGGCGTCGTGCCGATGCTGGAACGGCTGCGGCCGATCCTGGAGGAGAAGCCCGAGGTCGACGACACCAAGGCCGATCCCGGGGACCTCTCCGGACGCCTCGGTCTCAGCCACGTCACCTTCCGCTACGGCGAGGACGGCCCCGCCGCGCTCCAGGACGTCACGCTCAGCATCGAGCCCGGCGAGTTCGTCGCGATCGTCGGGCCGTCCGGCAGCGGCAAGTCCACCGTGCTGCGGCTGCTGCTCGGCTTCGAACGCCCCGAGAGCGGCACGGTGCTGTACGACGGACAGGACCTCGGCGAGCTGGAGGTCTCCGCCGTCCGCCGCCAGTGCGGGGTGGTCCTCCAGCACGGCGCGCTGCTCGCCGGGGACATCAAGGCCAACATCGTCGGCTCCACCAACCACACCCTCGACGACGCCTGGGCCGCCGCCGAGATGGCCGGCATCGACAAGGACATCGCGGCCATGCCCATGGGCATGAACACCGTGCTCTCCGAGGGCACCAGCACCCTCAGCGGCGGCCAGCGGCAACGCCTGATGATCGCCCGCGCGCTCGTCTCCCGACCCCGCATCGTGTTCTTCGACGAGGCGACCAGCGCCCTGGACAACCCCACCCAGCGCCTCGTCACCGAATCCACCCGCCGGCTCAACGCGACCCGGGTGGTCATCGCCCACCGGCTGTCGACGGTGGCCGAAGCCGACCGGATCATCGTGATGGACCAGGGCCGGGTGGTCCAGCAGGGCCGCTACGAAGAACTGTTGGCCGACCGGAACGGACTGTTCGCCCGGCTGGCGCACCGGCAGATGTAGTCGGTGGACGGGTAGACGGAAGAAGAGAGAACGATGGAATTCACCCTGCTCATTCACGGCGACGAGCGGGTCTGGAACGGACTGAGCGAGGCCGAACAGGCCGAACTCGACGCCGCCCACGCGCGGTTCGGGCGCGCGCTGCACGAGGCCGGGGTCACCGTCCGCTACGGCGGCGGGCTGCGGCGCAGTTGCAGCGCCCGCCTGGTGGTGCCCGGCGGCGGCGCCGACGCACCGGTCTCCGACGGACCGTACCGGGAGGGGCACGAACACCTCGGCGGGTTGTGGGTCATCGACGTCGCGGACGAGGCGGAGGCCGTGTCGTGGGCGCGCTGGATGCCCGCGGCCCCGGGCGACCTCGTCGAGGTCCGGCCGGTGCGGGTGACCTGAGCACGGCGATACATGAAGGCCCCCGTCCTGGGAAGACGGGGGCCATCATGAGTTGGGTCAAGTCTCGCATCGGATAGTGCAATTGACTCGCCAACATCGTCGCCGCACCTCTTGCCGGGCTCATGACAGTCCGCAACTCTGTACTGCCACCCCTCAACGGCCACCCCCAACGGCCGGGCTGGCGCGTGCACCTCCTGCTCGCCCCCAACGAAGGAGCCGACATGCGCAAATTCATGATCCGCCTCGCCACCCTCGCGGCAGCCGCCACCACCCTCGCCGCCCCCGCGGCACCGACCACCGCGGCGGCCGCCCAGAGCCTGGCGTTCCGCCCCCTCGCGTACAACACCAACGGCTACAACTGGGGCGGCTACGCCGCCACCGGCAGCGGCTTCACCTCGGTCTCGGCCTCCTGGACCGAACCGGACGCGGTCTGCAACTCCACCAACGACCTCTACGCCCCCTGGGTCGGCATCGACGGGTACGGCTCGTCCTCCGTGGAACAGACCGGCGTCGCGACCGACTGCTCCAGCGGCAGCCCGGTGAACCAGGCCTGGTACGAGATGTACCCGGCGAACCCGGTCTACCTGAGCCTCAGCTCCTACCCGGTCTCGGCCGGCGACCACATCAGCGCCTCGGTGACCTACGCCGGGAGCAACCGTTACACCCTCAAGCTCACCGACTCCTCGCAGGGCTGGACCTACACCACGACCAAGTCCGTCTCCGCACAACGGACCAGCGCCGAGGTCATCATCGAGTCGCCGACCGGCTCCTACCCCGACTTCGGCACACTGAGCTTCACCTCGGCGACGGTCAACGGCAAGTCCCTCGGGTCCTTCAGCCCGGTCGCCCTCGACCCCAGCGCCAACGGCACCTACGAGGCCCGCACCAGCGCCCTCGGCTCCAGCGGCACCAGCTTCACCGACACCTTCCTGGCGGAATAGCCATCGTATCGAGGAGCAGGAAGTCGGCCGGGCCGACTTCCTGCTCCTCTTCTACGGTTCCCGAGCTGCGGAAACGTGCGCCACCGCTGCGGCGACGAGCGCGACGCACCCGCCGAGCAGCAGCACCGTCGACGGCGACGAGGCGTCGACGACCGCACCGCCGACCAGGGCACCGAGCGAGATGGTGGCCTGGAAGGAGGAGGTGAAGACGACGGTGGCCGCCTCCGGCGCGTGCGGGGCCGCGCGGATGAACCAGGTCTGGGCACAGACCGGGACGGCGCCGTAGGCGAGGCCCCACGCCGCGAACAGCAGCGCCGCGACCGGCCAGGTGGTCCCGAGGGCGGGCAGCAGCAGGACGGCGGCGGCGAGCAGGCCGATGGCGAGGGTGAAGGTGGCGCGCCGCCGGGCCGCCCAGACTCCGCCCGCGACGTTGCCGACGACGCCCGCGGCCCCGTACACCAGCAGCAGCGCAGTGACGGCGTCCGGGCCGGCCTGGGTGACGTCCTCCAGGAACGGGGTCACGTAGGTGTACGTGCCGAAGTGGGCACTCACCAGGAGGAGAGTCACCACCAGCCCGGCCCGGACCGCCCGCCTGCGCAACAGCCCCCGCAGGACGGCGAGCCCGGTCGCGGCCTCCGGCGGCAGCGGGGGCAGGGTCGCGGCGAGGGCGGCGAAGACAGCGAGGGTCAGCAGCGCCATGGCCCCGAAGGCCGCCCGCCACCCGGCCAGGTGGCCGAGCAGCACCCCGGCGGGCACGCCCAGGACCGACCCCAGCGGGACGGCCGAGAAGATCACCGTGTTGGCCCGGGCCTGCCGCTCCGCCCCCGCCACCAGACGCGGCGCGAGTCCGGCCCCGACCGACCAGAACCCGCCGATCACCACTCCGAGCACGACCCGGGCGGCGAGCACCGCCCAATAGCCGGGCGCGAGCGCACTGACGAGATCGGCCAGCGCGAGGGCCAACATGAGCCCGCACAGGACCCGGCGCCGGTCGGCCCGCCGAACGGCGACCGTGACAACCGGGGCGGCCACGGCCGCGACGATCCCCGGCAGGGTCATCATCAGCCCGGCGGTACCGTCCGAGATCCGGAAGGTGTCGCCGATCGGGGTGAGAAGGCCGATCGGCAGGATCTCGGTGGTCACGATGACGAAGATCCCCGTCATCACGGAGACCACGGCCGACCAGCTGCGCACCCGGCTGCGAGTGCCAACCGGCGATGGGAGAAGAGGAGTTGTGGGCACGCAACCAGTCCAACAGCGGTGCCGGGCCCCGGCTGGCGCGATTGCGACCTCAACGTCCGAAGCGTCCGGGGCCGCGAGGCGTGGGGTTCAGGTGGCATCCGGGGCGACGAGGTCGAGTTCGGCCCAGACGGTCTTCGCGTTGGGGTGGCGGGGGATGGTGCCCCAGCGGTCGCAGAGGGCGTCGATGAGGGTGAGACCGCGCCCGGACAGGGACTCCGACGGGCACAGAGAGTGCTCGTGCGAGTGCGGACAGCTTTTGTTCTGCGGCTGAATCACAGGGGGTTGGTCGCGATGAGTGCGGTGCGTAAGAGCGAGTCGGGCGAGGACATCCGGACGGAACTGCCGGAGGACCTGGGCGAGGTCTCGGACTTCTTCCGGGCGATCGGCAAGCAGATCAAGCTCCTACGGGAGCGGGCCGGACTGACACGGAAAGAGCTTGGCGAACTCGTCGGCTACGGCGAGCGATTGATCAGCTCGGTGGAGCGCGGAGTTCGCACCCTGCAGCCGGAGTTGAAATGATCGAGACGCGGGTCGCGGCGCGGATGGCGCGACAGGAGATCCTGACTCGATGGCCTCGCGGAATGTTCAGCTGGGTGATCGACGAGAGCGTGCTGCGCAGGCCACTCGGCGGGTGGGACGTGCACGCGGCTCAGTTGCGTCATCTCCTGGAGGTCGGACGGACTCGTGGCATGGTCGTCCAGGTACTGCCGTTGGACAGATCCGAACACGCCGGGATGGGCGGCCCGTTCATTCTGATCTCGCCCAAGGGGCGACCTCAGCACGCATACATCGAGGTGCAGACGAGCAGTAGGCTGATCTCCGACCCGGATGAAGTCCGGATCATGAACGCGCGCTACAACGTCCTCAGGGCACAGGCCTACAGTCCCGAGGAATCCCTGGCCTTGATCGAGAAGATCTTGGGAGAGCGATGAGCACTGAGCTGGCATGGTTCAAGAGCAGCTACAGCGGCAACGAGGGTGGCGCATGCGTCGAGGTCGCCGAGACGCCCGGTGTCATCCACGTGCGTGACTCCAAGGACAAGAGCGGCCCCCAGCTGGCCTTCGAGCCGGCCGCCTGGCAGGCCTTCGTAGCCTTCGCCGCCGCCACCGAGGCCTGACTCCGGTAGGTCCGAGATCTCGACGGCGAAGGCGAGTACGCGCGCATCCTGGCCGGGGGCAGCACCCAAGTGTTGCCCTTCGGCTGACACGAAAGCGGCCCATTCCCCGGACACGGGGGACGGGCCGCTTTCGTGCGTCTCAGGACAAGTGGGTGGCGATCAACTCCGCGCTGAGGTCGGGGCGTTCCAGGAGGGGGAGGTGGCCGGTCTCCTTCAGGGTCTCCAACTGGCAATCCGGGACGGTGGCACGTAGGAGTTCGGCGTTGCGGACGAAGGCGGGCATGTCTTCGTCGCCGAGGACGACCAGGGTGCGGGCGGTGATGCGGCGCAGGTCCTCGGCAGTGTGCTTGTGGGAGGTGAGGGCGTCCATGGCGCGGTTGCCGAGTTCGGCCCAGGTGTGGCGGGCGACGACCTCGCGGAGAGAGGCCCGCAGGGCGGGGTGGCGCTGGGTGCCGGTGAAGATGTCGGGCGGGGACTGCATCCAGAGGTCGGCCAGCTGCTCACCGGGCCCGACCATGCGGTAGAGCATCGAGAGCTGCTGGTAGCGGACCCTGGCGGAGTCCTCGTTGGGGGTGCCGGCGAGGGTGGGGGCGGCGATGACGAGGTTGTCGACCAGCCCCGGCTCCTGGATGGCGAGTTGGATGGCGGACATCGAGCCGAAGGACAGGGCGACCACCGACCTGGCGTCGGTTTCCTTCGCGACCTCGGCCAGCTGCCCGGCCAGGGCGGTGAGCGGCAGCCCCGGGGGGAGCGGGGCGGATCCGCCGTGGCCGGGCAGGTCGATGCCGATGTGGGTCCAGCCGGGGAGGCGGTCCCACAGGGGCTGCCAGGTGGTGGAGTCCATGGTGTAGCCGTGGATCCAGAGCACGGCAGGGCCGCTGCCCCGGCGGCGCAGGTGCAGGGCTTCAGGCATCAGTGCCTCCGGAGAAGTCGGCGCAGAACCGGCGGAAGGCGAGCACCGGTGCGTCCCGGGCGTCGTAGCGCGGGGTCATGGCGTGGTCGAGGTGTTCCCAGACCACCTTGTCCTCCGCCAGCGCCTTCTCGCTGCCGCTGAGCAGGGCGGGCAGCGCGGCCCGCTGGTGCTCGCGCACGCCGATGGCGACGCGGGCGGTGCAGCCGCCCTCGGCCGACGGCACCGAGCCGGTGACGATCACCTGTCGTTCCGACTCCGGGCCGAACTCGGTGACCACCACGTTCGGGCTGAACGCCTGGGCGTGGAAGCGCGGCTTGAAGTCCCACCGCACCCGGCCCGTACGAACCGCCTCCCAGCGGATCTCCTCCAGCCGGCGCGCGTCCTGCCAGGGCGAGGCCTGCATCAGGAACTGGCCCTCGATGACCAGCTCGCCGTGCTCGCCGATGCGCGTGGCCATCCCCTGGTTGCCGGGCACGCCGTGCACGGCCTTGAAGTGGTCGGGGTCGAAGGCGTTCTCCACCACGTACTCGGACGGCACGTCGACCGGCAGGCCGACGGCCGCGACCAGCGGGTAGTCCATCTCCCAGCCCTTGAGGGACTGCTCGAACCCGCGGTCGCCGTCCGGGTCGTCCGAGAGCCGGACGAACACCGCGTCGCCCCACTCCAGCACCCGGTGCTCGGCCACCGACCAGTGCTTGGACGGGTCCCCGAGCCCGATCCGCTTGCCGTGGAACGGGCAGACCACGCAGTCGCCCTCGCGCCGTCCGCCGTAGCCCAGGTGGGCGCCGCGGTGGGGGCAGGAGCCGTCGAGAACGCGGGTCCGCTCGCCCTCCCGGACGGCGATCAGGCGGCGCGGACCGATCGCCAACGGAGTGATCTCGTCAACCAGTTCGGATCGGAAGGCCAGCAGGTACCAGCCGTGGTGCACGGTCATCGGACTCACGTTCATCGAAGTGCCTTGAGGACTTGTTCGGCGGCCCGCTCGCCGCTGGCCAGGGCGCCCTGCACCCAGGGCAGTTGCTCGCCCGCGACGGTCGCCTCGCCGGCGAAGAAGAGCGTGTCGTCCACGGGTTCGGCCCACCGGCGGGCGGCGTCCTCCCGCCCTGCCCGGGGTGCGGTGAACGCCCCTCGGGCGTACGGGTCCTGTCCCCAGTCCGCGACCACGACCTCCAGCACGGCCGCACCGGCCGTCCAGGGCAGTGCGGTGGCCAGCAGGGCGGACAGCGCCGTACCGGTGCCGGCCGCCCGCAGGGAGGCAGCGGCGTCGGCCTTGGCGACCACCAGCACCTCGGGCCGTCCGGCGGCGCAGCGGGTGAACCCGGTCGAGCCGTCGACGTCGAACACGATCACGGTGTCGGGCGCGGGCCGGTCCAGGGTGATCACCACGCAGCAGCCGTCCCCGGCGGGCAGGTCAGTGGCGGCAGCCGCCTTCCACGCGGGCAACCCCGGGATCAGCACGGCCGGCGGGACGGTGAGCACAGCGGCGCGGGCGGAGGCCGTCCCGGCGTCGGTCCGTACGGTGACCCGCCCCGGCTCGTACACCAGCTCCCGGACGGGCTCCCCGAGCCGCAGCCGTCCGTCCAGGCCTTCCGCGAGCCGCTCGGGCAGCCGGGCGAAGCCACCCTCGACGGCGAACTCGCCCTCCCCGACGGTGTCCCCGCGGTGCGCCCGGGCGATGCCCGCGGCGCTCAGCTCCTCCGGATCGGCGGCCCAGTTCTGCCGGAACCATTCGAGAACGGCCGTCGACTCGGTGCCGGTGCTGCCGCACGCGCGCAGCCAGCTGGCGACGGACAGCCCGGTGACGCCGGGGCTGCGCTGGAGCACGGCCTCCAGCTGCCAGGGGGCGCGGCGGCCGGAGCTCAGCGCACCCATCTCCCGGGCGGTGCCGTCCTCGACGATCCGGGCGGTGACCCGGCGCGGTACGGCACGGGTGCGGCCGGGGCCGAGCAGCTCGTGCACCGGATTGCGGTCCCCGTGCACCACCTGGGCGCCGAGTTCCAGCGGCGGGCCGCCGTCGGCGGGCTGGAAGGTGCGGATGCGTCCGCCGACCCGCGCCCGGGCCTCGTACACCACGACGTGCAGACCCTCCCGGGACAGCAGCCGGGCGCAGTTCAGGCCGGACGCTCCGGCGCCGACCACGATCACATCAGCCATATCTGTCACATCAGTCACAGCGGTCACAGCGCACCCCCGAGGTCGACCGGGAGCGCCCGCAGCCGGCGTGGCACCAGGCACTGGTCCCAGTCCGGCGCGCCGTCCGGCCCGCGCAGCGCCGGGAAGCGCCGGACCAGCCGGGGCAGCAGCAGGGCGGCGGTCTGGCGGACCAGCGGGGCGGCCAGGCAGAAGTGCGGGCCGCCGCCGAAGCCGAGGTGCGGGTTGGGACTGCGGCCGAGCCGCAGCTCCTCGGGGTCGGCGAAGACGGACGGGTCGCGGTTGGCGGCGGTGAGCACCGCGAGCACCCGGGCGCCGGGCGGCAGTGCGCCTCCGCTCAGCTCGACCCGGTCGGTGGTGACCCGGGCGGTGAAGGGGATCGGTGCCTCCAGCCGCAGCAGCTCGTCGACGGCGAGGCGGGCGAGGTCCTCGTCGGCCCCCGCCAGGGAGGACACCGCCGCCCGATCGGGCAGCAGCAGGTGCAGGGCGTTGCCGATGAACTCGGCGAGCGGCTGCCAGCCGCCGATGACGGCCAGACTCAGGATGCCGAGCATCTCGGCGCGGCTCAGCCGGTCGTCGGCGGCCAGGGCGGCCAGCGGCACGTCTGTGCGGCCCGCGACCGAAGCGGCGTGCCCGTCCAGGTAGTGGGTCAACGCCCCGGCGGCGCTGCGCCCGAGGGCGGCGCGGGCCGGGGGCACCATCGGGTCGAGGTTGACGGACGCGGCCCGGGCGAGCGCCTCGAAGCGCTTCGAATCCCCTGGGGGCAGCCCGAACAGCCGCGCGTACACGGCGGTGGCGAGCGGTCGGCCGATCTCCGCCACCGCGTCGACCCGGCCGCCCACCGGCAGCCGGTCGAGCAGCGCGTCCACGTCCTCCAGCAGACCGGCGGAGAGGGACCGTACGGCCGCCGGCCCCAGGAGCAGTGCCCCCGGGGCCCGGAGCCGGTGGTGGTCCGGCGGGTCGGCGGTGAGCATGGACGGCGGCAGGGCGTCGTCGCGGGCGCGTTCCCGCTGGCCCTGGGCGGCGGAGAAGCGCGGGTCGCGCAGGACCGTCGCGCAGTCGCCGTGGCCGGTGACCAGCCAGAGCCGGGACACGGCGTCGTAGTGGACCGGGTCGTTGGCCCGGAGCCACCGGTACGCCGGGTGCGGGTTCGCCCGCCCGGCGGGGGCGAACGGGTGGATCAGGTGCTCCGGCAGGCGCACCGGCGCCGTCGTCATGGGTCCGGCTCCTTGTAGATCAGCGGACCCGGGGTCCGCGCCAGCGGAAGGAGAAGGCGGTCAGTACCAGGCCGGCCAGCGACCAGGCGACGAGCACCATCGCGATGTGCCCCAGCTCCCAGTTCCCGGCCGGTTCCACGGCCTTGAAGGACTCCGGCAGGAAGACCGAGCGGAAGCCCTGGGCCATCCACTTGACCGGGAAGAACGCGGCCACCGTCTGCATCCAGGCGGGCAGTTGGCCGAACGGGAAGAACACGCCGGAGATGAACTGCAGCACCATGAACACCGGGGTGACGATCGCCGCCGCCGACCGGCTGTTGGGGATCAGCGCCGAGTAGGCGGCGCCGGCCATCGCGCAGGCGACGGTGCCGAGCGCGAGGTCCCAGCCGAGGGTGAACCAGCGCTCGGGGGTGCTGGGCAGCGGCAGCCCGAACAGGGCCAGGGCGATGCCGATCAGCAGCACCGCTTCCAGCGCGGTGGTGACGATGACCCGCACCAGCTTGCCGACGAAGTACGCCGACTTGGGCATCGGGGTCATCGCGAGCCGGCGCACCGTGCCGGTGTCCCGCTCGATCGCGATGTTGATGGCCAGGCCGGAGAAGGCGGTGCTCATCACACCGGCGGCGATGATGCCGGCCATGAACACCTGCTTGAGGTCGGTGTCGGTGCCGGCCACCTTCCCGGAGAAGATCGAGCCGAAGACGACCAGCAGGATCACCGGGAACATCAGGGTGAAGACCAGCGACTGCTTGTTGCGGAAGAACGCCCGCAGCTCCACCTTGGAGCGGGCCGCGCCGGCCCGCCAGATGCCGGGCATCCGGCCGGTGCGCCGGGGCGCTTCGGCGGTGCGGACGGTGGGAGCGGAGGGTTGGGTGAGGGTCATCGGGTGCCCGCCTCGGTGATCAGCTGGGTGGTGTCGGCGCCGCGGTCGGTGCCGTTGACG
Source organism: Kitasatospora sp. NPDC017646 (assembly GCF_044329365.1). Lineage (NCBI taxonomy): Bacteria > Bacillati > Actinomycetota > Actinomycetes > Kitasatosporales > Streptomycetaceae > Kitasatospora > Kitasatospora sp. NPDC017646. The sequence goes on from NZ_JBIRJC010000028.1 coordinate 84,984, forward strand.
TTCTCCCTGATGAGATCGAGGTACACGTCCTCCAACGTCGGCCGGTGCACCCGCAGTTCGGGCAGCTCGGCGACACCCGCCTGCTGTGCCCACGGGACCAGCGCCGCGAGCAGCGCGGTCGGGGCGTGGGTGCCGATCCTGAGCACGCCGCCCGCGCCCACCGGGGCCGGTTCGGCCCCGGGTGGCAACGACGGCAGCGTGCGGCCGGCCAGCTCCGGCGGAATCCGGAAGGAGACCGTGGTCGGAGTCTGCGAACGGCCGCCGAACTCGGCCAGCGGCCCGCACTGGACCACCCGGCCGGCGACGATCACCGCGGCGCGCTGGCACAGCGCCTCGGCCTCGTCGAGGTAGTGCGTGGTGAGCACGGTGGTGCGACCGCGCTCGGAGAAGTAGCGGACCAGGTCCCAGGCCTCCCGGCGAGCCACCGGGTCCAACCCGGTGGTGGGTTCGTCGAGGAAGATCAGGTCCGGATCACCGACGATGCCCACCGCGACGTCGAGCCGCCGGGCCTGCCCCCCGGAGAGGTCGGTGCTCTGCTTCTTCTCGTGCTTGCCCAGTCCGACCATGTCGATGACCTGGCCGACCGGGAGCGGATTCGGGTAGAACGCCGCGAAGTGCTCGACCACCTCACGGACCGTCAGGTCCGAGTAGGCGCCGGTGGTCTGCGGAACGACCCCGATCCTGGCGCGCCACTCGCGCCGGTCCTCGGCTGGGTCACAGCCGAGGACCCGCACGTCACCGCCGGTTCGCTGGCGGACACCCTCCAGGATTTCGACGGTCGTCGTCTTGCCCGCGCCGTTCGGCCCGAGCAGGGCGAAGACCTCACCCTGGTGGATGTCCAGATCCAGGCCCTGGACCGCGTGCCAGTCGCCGTAACTCTTGCGCAGGCCGCGGACTGAGACGGGGTGCTCCCCGACGGCAGTCGCCACTGTGGATCGCTCCTCTGTGGGGTGTTCAGGCCGACCTGACACTCAGGTCGACCGGCCGGGCGCCTTGCCCGGCGGGCGGGTTTCCCGGCTCGATCAGGTGCAGCAGCAGCACGGGCAGCAGCAGGAGTTGCCACCGGCCGCGATGTCCGACAGGTCGCCCTCGCTCAGCTCGGCGGTGTCGATCTGCGGGGTCTCCGGGATGTGGAACTCGTAACGGCCGGTCGCCAGACCGATCTCGTACAGCTCCACCTGCACCTCGAGGTTGCCCTCCTGCTCGCCCTCGGCGGCAGTCTGGACGATGACGATCTCCGCGTCGGCCGGGAGCTCCAGGCCGGCCTCGGCGAGGGCGGCGCGGGCGTCGGTACGCAGGCGGGCCGCGTACTCCTCGCTCGACCAGGCGCTGATCAGGGCGCGGGTGTAGCCGTTGACGAACTCGGCCCGCTTCCTCTGGTCCAAAGCCATGAGAATTTTCCTTTTCTCTGGTTACCGGATTGCCGGCGGCCCTCGGCGCTCGGTGCCGAACACGTGGTGCCGAACACGTGGTGCTGGGCACTCGGTGCTTCGCACTTCCTGCTTCCCGGCGCCGCCGACAAATGAAGAATGACACGGCCGCAATTGGCCGCCAAGACCTCACTTCCGGCGCCGGGACTAAGTATTGAGCACATGCGGCGGGTGCGGTAGATTTCAGCCGTCACGCACCCATGAATACGCATAGGAATACGTATCGGAATACGCATCCGAATGCGTACCGGGAAATGCGTACGTACGCATTCGGGAGCCGCGTACGTATTCCGGAAGTCCCGGGTGAGCATCGAGAGGAAACACGGGGGTGGTCCGCACCGTGCCTACGCACACCGTCCCGCCAGGCCCTGCCGACGACGTCGACATGGCGCTGATGAGGGAGTCGCCGCTCGACTTCATCACCGGCCTGGCCCGCACCTACGGCGACGTCACCCGGCACCGGGCCGACGGCGACACCGTCTACCTGCTCAACCGCCCCGAGTACGCCAGGCACGTCCTGAAGGACAACGGCGCCAACTACACCAAGGAGGGCACCCCGGACGACGCCATGCTGCGCCCGCTGCTCGGCAACGGGCTGCTGACCAGCAACGGCGCCGACTGGGCCCGCCAACGGCACCTCACCGCACCGGCGTTCCGGCCCAGCGCCGTCCGCACCTTCGACACCATCGTCACCGACGCCACCGCCGGGATGCTGGAGCGCTGGCGGCCCTCCGTCGAGGCCGGCACCCCGCTGGAGGTGGACCAGCACCTCACCGCGCTCACCCTGGGCATCCTCACCCACGCCATCCTCGGCGCCGACATCGACGGCATCGGCGAGGGCTTCGGCCGCGCGGTGGACGCCGTCAACCGCTGCATCGGCCACTACGTACCGACCCCCGACCCGGACCCGGCCGACACCGCCCGCCGGTACGCGGACTTCGGCCGCGCCCGGGTGTTCCTCAACACCGTCACCCGCACCCTGATCGCCTCCCGCCGCGCGGGCGGCGGCAGCACCGCGGGAGCGGGCGGCGACCTGCTGGACACCATGATGTCCAGCCACCACCTGGTATCCGACGAGGACCTGCGCGACCAGGTGCTGACCATCGTGATGGCCGGCCACGAGACCACCGCCAAGTCCCTGACCTGGACGCTCTACCTGCTCGACCGCCACCCCGAGGAGCTGGCCAAGGTCCGCGAGGAGGTCGACCGCGTCCTCGGCGGCCGCCCGCCGACCGCCGCCGACCTCCAGGACCTCCCGGCCTGCCGCCGGGCGATCCAGGAGGCGATGCGGCTCTACCCGCCGGTCTGGCTGATCTCCCGTCGGGCCGCCGGGCCCGACGTCATCGGCGGGTACGACGTCGAACCCGGCACCCTGGTGTGCGTCAGCCAGTGGGTGCTGCACCGCCACCCCGAGTACTGGGCCGAGCCGGACGCGTACCGCCCGGACCGCTTCGACGGCGCCGAACTGCGCAGCCACCTCTACCTGCCGTTCGGCGGCGGGGACCGGATCTGCGTCGGGCAGCACTTCGCGATGCTGGAGGCCGTCCTGGTGCTCGCCTCCCTGCTCCAGTCGGTCCGGCTGGAACTGGTCGAGGGCTTCCCGGTCGAACCCGAGGCCCTGGTCACCCTCCGCCCCAAGCACGGCATGACGATGATCGCGAGGCCCCGATGACCGCCCCCGTCCGCCCTGTGGAGGGACGCCCCGTGGGGGGTTCGTACGATCCCGCCCGCACCACCGGCGGCGGCCTGGGCGCCGAACTCGACCGGCTGGAGGCACAGGCCGCGCTCTCCTTCCCCGAGGAGCTGCGCATCCTGCGCGAGGTGGGCCTGCCCGCCAGCGGCACCGTGCTCGAACTCGGCGCCGGCCCCGGCGCGGTGACCCGGCGGCTGCGCGTCGCGCTGCCCGCCGACACCGCCCTGATCGCCGCCGACATCGACGGCGAGCTGCTCGCCCACGCGGCCGGCCCCGGGGTGACCCTGCTGGTCGCCGACGGCGCCGAACTGCCGCTGCCGGACGCGAGCGTGGACTTCGTGCTGCTGCGCTACGTCCTCCAGCACGTCCCCGATCCGGTCGCGGTGCTCGCCGAGGTCCGCCGGGTGCTGCGCCCGGGCGGCCGGGTCGCCGTCACCGAGGTGGACTCCGCGCTGTGGGGCGCGGCCGAGCCCTCGTACCCCGAACTGGCGGGCGTGCACGCCAAGATGGCCGCCGCCCAGCGCGCCGACGGCGGCGACCGCTCGATCGGGCGTCGGCTCCCCCGGCTGCTGCGCGCGGCCGGCTTCGAGCAGCCGGTGCTGCGCCCGTTCGCCACCACCAACGACGACCACCCCACCGACGCCTTCGCCCCCCAGCTCGGCCCGCAGCGCCTGGAGCCGCTGGTGGCCCGGGGCGTCCTCTCACTGGCCGAACTCGCCCTCGCCGCGGACCGCTGGAACCGCTTCCGGTCGGACCCCGACGCCTGGGTGATGCTGCTCGGCCTCACCGCCGCCGCGACCGCACCCGCGGGCCGCGGACCGCAGGAAACCGCCTGATCCACCACCCCTCCCGGACACCGGAAAGGAACACCTCCATGCACCCCAAGGTGAAGATCTTCATCACCATCTTCTGCTACATCAGCGCCGTCGCCGGCCTGGTCACCGCCGTGATGGACGCCAGCCAGAAGCCCGCCGACACCACCTCCGCGGTGGTCGCCGGCGTGCTCGGGGTGGCCTTCCTGCTGGGCGGCCTGGCGCTGACCCGGAAGCCGCGCTACTGACGGTGGTGTCGACGCCGGGCGGCTTAGCAGCAGCACAACGGGTCGGGGGGTGAGGCCTGAAGCCTCACCCCCCGACCCGTTCCGGGTTGCGCCCGTCCTATACCCGCCCCAGCGCGATGCTGAACACCCACACCCCCGCCCCCCCGGCCGGGGGGCCGGCAGGTAC
>NZ_JBIRJC010000029.1:0-85113 GCF_044329365.1 Kitasatospora sp. NPDC017646
GCGGGGCCCCCCCCCCCCCCCCCGGCCCGCCGGGTCGCAGTTTTTTACGCGCCCGGGGGGCCGCCGGGGGGGGGGGCGGCGCCCGCCGCCGGGGGGGGGGGGCCCGGGGCGCGGGTCTGTGGTCGGTACCGCCGTCACCGTCTGGGCCTGGGGACGGTGACGGCGGTACCGACGACGGGGCGGACGGCCGCGGCCGGGGAGGGCGGCCGCCCGGGTCACTTCGCGAGGAAGGCGAGCAGCGCGGCGTTCACTTCCTCGGCGTGGGTCCACAGCAGGCCGTGCGGCGCGCCCTCGATCTCCACGTAGTCGGCGGAGGGCAGCGCCTTGTGGAACGGCCGAGCGGTGTTCTCGATGGGCAGGGTGCGGTCGCCCGTGCCGTGCAGGATGAGGGCGGGGACGTCGATGCGCGGGATGTCGGCGCGGAAGTCGGTGTACCAGGTGGTCGGCGCGGCCGCGGCGGCGAAGAAACCGCCGCTCGCCGCGACGTTCCAGCTGTTGCGGACGGCCTCCTCGCTGATCCGGGTGCCGAGGTTCTCGTCCAGGTTGTAGAAGTCGTTGTAGAAGCCGGTGTAGAAGGCGTAGCGGTCGGCCTTCACCGCGGCGACGATGCCGTCGAAGAACTCCTGCGGGGCGGCGCCGTCCGGGTTGTCGTCGGTCTTGAGCAGGTACGGCTCCAGGGAGGCCAGAAAGGCGACCTTGGCGACGCGGGCGGAGCCGTACGTGGACACGTACCGGGCGACCTCGCCGGTGCCCATCGAGAAGCCGACCAGCACGGCGTTCTGGACGTCGAGGGTCTCCAGCACCGTGTTGAGGTCCGCGGCGAAGGTGTCGTAGTCGTAGCCGGTGGTCGGCTGGGAGGACTGGCCGAAGCCGCGGCGGTCGTACGTGATCACCCGGTAGCCGGCGTCGAGCAGCGCGGCGCTCTGGCGCTCCCAGGAGTGCCCGCTCAGCGGGAACCCGTGGATCAGGACGACCGGCTGCCCGGTGCCGTGATCCTCGTAGTAGAGGTCGATGGAGGTGGAGTTCTCCTGGCCAACGGTGATGAACGGCATGGGCTTTCCCTATCTTTCGGGCAGCGTGTGGGCTGCGGTGGGTCACACGCTAGGGGCGTCCGGCGCCGGCTTGTTGCCTCTGAGAGCACCCGATGTCGTCCCAGAGCGCTATGGATGGACCCACCCGGGGGCGGGGCAGGTGGCGGGAGATCAACTCCCGGTCCGGTGCGCGGACCGGCTGTGGTCAGTGCGCCGTCGGAACAGCCCCCGGGTCCGCGCGTTCCTAGCCTGGTGATCGAAGAGCCCAGTGATCCGAAGGACTCATTGATGACGACGAATGACACGCCCACCGTCGTGCTCGTGCACGGCGCCTTCGCCGATGCCTCCAGCTTCGCCCGGGTCATCCCCGAACTGCTGGCCGACGGACTGAAGGTGCTGGCGCCAGCCGTGCCCAATCGCAGCCTGGTCGGCGATTCCGCTTACATCGCATCGGTGGTGCGGCGGATTCCCGGGCCGGTCGTGCTGGTCGGGCATTCCTACGGCGGCGCCGTGATCACCGTGGCGGCCGCCGAGGAGAACGTCAAGGCACTGGTGTACCTGGCGGGTTACGCGCTGGAGGAGGGGGAGAGCCTGGGCGAGCTGCAGGGTGGCTTCCCCGACTCCGAGCTCGCCTCCGCCCTCGTGTACACCCCCTTCCCGCTGGAGGGCGGGGACGGCGAGGGCACCGACGTCTCGGTGGAGGTCGACCGCCTTCCGGCCATCTTCGCGGCCGACGTCGACCCCGGGCTGGCCCGGATCCTCGCCGTCACCCAGCGTCCGCTCGCCGCGGCGGCGTTCGGCGAGCCGGCGCCCACCGCCGCGTGGAAGACCAAGCCGTCCTGGGGGATCGTCGCCCGTGCCGACCGGACCCTCAACCCCGACGTCCAGCGGTTCGGCTACCGGCGCGCCGGGGCGACCACCGTCGAGGTGGACTCCTCGCACCTGGTCATGCTCTCCCACCCCGAGTGCGTCGCCGACGTGATCCGCGCGGCCGTCCGGTCCTTGAACAACTGACCACCTTCGACCCCACCCAGCCCCAGGAGCACCATGACCAACCAGCAGCCGCGCCTCCACCAGCACGGTCCCGAGATCCAGGCGTTCGGCACCGTCACCCAGCTGCCGATCGCGCTCTCCCACGACGCCCGGCAGTACTCGTGCCAGCGCCTCAACCGCGTCCTCGCGGACACCCAGTTCCTGTACGCGCTGTACAAGAAGTACCACTGGGGCATGCGCGGGCCGACCTTCTACCAGCTGCACCTGCTCTTCGACAAGCACGCCCAGGAGCAGCTGGCCCTGGTCGACGCGCTCGCCGAACGGGTGCAGACACTCGGCGGTGTCGCGGTGGGCGACCCCCGTCACGCCGCCCAGATCACGGGCGTGCCGCGCCCGCCGGACGGCATCGAGGGCGTGCGGTCGATGCTCTCGGGCCTCCTCGACGCGCACGAGACCATCCTCGCCGACGTCCGCGACGCCGCCACCCGGGTGGCGGTGCTCGGCGACGACGGCACCCAGGACCTCCTGGTCTCCGAGATCATCCGCACCGGCGAGACCCAGGTCTGGTTCCTCGCCGAGCACCTGGTCGTCACCCCCGAGAACGGGGCGTGACCGCGGGCCGGGTCCTTTCGTCGGTGGGCCCGGCCCGCTCTGTGCCGGTCCCGTTCGTCGGCGGGCCCGGCACTTCTCCTCGATCGACGTCCCGGTCGAGCCGGTGCACAGCTGGCTCCGCGAGCAGAGCTTCGTCCTCGTGCCCCGCGGCAGCGAATCCGAACTGATCGACTGGGACGGCGAACTGAGCCGGCTGGTCGGCGGCCGCTGAGGCGGGAACCGTCGGGGGAGACGTGTCACGGGCTCCGCAGACCGTGGACGTTCGACGTGACGCGACTCGGCTGTGCTCGTACCCGAGGACCGGGGTAGAGCACAGCCGGGTCACGTCACGTCGTCGGATCCGGAAAGTCGCCGGGGCCGCCGGCCACAGGGTCCGGCGCACCCCCGCCTGTCGTTCCAGCCGGTGCGGTCGGGTGGCCAGTCCCGCGTGCATGGCGTCCCGCACGGGACCGCTGCGGCCGATCGGCAGGACCTCCCCGCCGTGGAGAGTGGCTGCTGTCGCACCCGTGCCCGCCGAGGGCGCCGGGCCTCAGCCGCGGTAGGTCTCCAGCAGGCGCAGCCAGACCTCGCTGACGGTCGGGTAGGCGGGCACCGCGTGCCAGAGCCGACTGAGCGGCACCTCGGCGGTGACGGCGATGGTCGCTGAGTGCAGCAGCTCCGTGACCCCGGATCCGACGAAGGTGGCTCCCACCACGGTTTCCCGGTCCAGATCGATGACGGTCCTTGCCTGGCCGCGGTATCCGTCGGCGTGCAGTGAGGCCCCCGCCACGTCGCCGATGTTGTAGTCGACGGCCCGCACCCGCAGGCCCCGTGCGATGGCGTCGGCGAGGGTGAGGCCGACCGAGGCCACCTCCGGGTCGGTGAAGACCACCTGGGGCGCGCCGGCCCGGTCGGCGGTCGCGACGCTGCGCCCCCAGGGGGCGGCGTCCAGTTCCCGTCCGGCCGCCCGGTCGGCGATCGCCGAACCGAACACCCGGCCCTGGTACTTGCCCTGATGGGTCAGCAGCGACCGGCGGTTCGCGTCACCGGCGGCGTAGAGCCAGCCGCCGTCCACGCCGACGGCCAGTCCGGTGTCGTCCGCCTCGATCCACCCGCCGGGTTCCAGGCCGACCGTCTCCAGCCCCAGATCGCCCGTCGCGGGGCGTCGCCCGGTGGCGAACAGCACTTCGTCGGCGCGCAGTTCACCGTGCTCCCCGAGGTCCAGGACCACCTCGCGGTCGCGCGTCAGACCGCTCACCGACACCCCGGTCCGTACGTCGACTCCGGACTCCCGAAGGGCGGCGGCGACGAGGTCGCCCGCGAAGGGTTCCATCCGCTGCAGCAGCCCGGACCCCCGGACGAGCAGGGTCACCCGGCTGCCCAGCGCGCTCCAGGCCGCGGCCATCTCCACGGCGACGGCCCCGCCGCCGACGACGGCCAGTCGGGCGGGGACCTCGGCGGCGCTGGTCGCCTCGCGGCTCGTCCACACGCCCGCGCGCTCGATGCCCGGAAGGTCGGGCAGAGCGGCGCGGGTGCCGGTGCAGACCGCCACGGCGTGACGCGCGGTCAGGACGCGGCGGCTTCCGTCGGTGTTGTCCACCACCACGCGCCGCTCACCGTCCAGTCGGCCGTGCCCGCGCACCAGCGTGATCCCGGCGGAGTCCAGCCAGGCCACCTGGCCGTGGTCCTGCCAGTGCGAGGCGAAGCCGTCGCGCCGGCGCAGCACCGCCTCGGCGTCCGGAGCGGCCACGACCGCCTCCCGGGCGCCGCGCAGCCGCTGGGCGTCCCGCAGGGCGGCCGGTGGCCGGAGCATCGCCTTGCTCGGCATGCAAGCCCAGTACGAGCACTCGCCTCCGACGAGTTCCCGCTCCACGATCGCCACGGTCAGCCCGCCGGCCCTCGCGCGATCGGCGAGGTTCTCCCCGGTCGGACCGGCGCCCAGCACCACGACGTCGAATTCCTCGGATCCACTCATCTGTCAGCCGTCTCCTCGTCATCCCCGGGGAACGACGATCGTTCGTAATGGAAATGAGCCGCTGCGGGCGTTCCCGCTTGCCGACGGTCTCGGGCCCCTGGACAGGAGAACTGTCCAGGGGCCCGAGACCGTTCGGTCGCCGCCGCCTCAGGCGCGGTGCAGGGCGAACCGTGTGGCCAGGCCGCCGCCCACACCGGCGACGAGGGCCACGGGCAGCCACCACAGCGGCCAGCGCGCCAGGCCGAGAGCGCCGTCGACCGACCACTGGCCTGGGCCGGTGGCGGTCAGTGCCGCGCCGATGACGATCAGGACGAACGGGAACTCGTACCCGTCGTGCTGAACCCACAGCCCATGGGGCCACTTGACCGTCAGAGCGACGGTCATGACCCCCATGACACCCGCGCCGGCCAGCGGAGTGAGCAGACCGAGGGCCAGCATCAGTCCGGCCCCGACCTGGGTGCCACCGGCGGCAATCGCGGTGAGCTTGCCGCCGCGGAAGCCGTCGCCCCGGAACTCGGCGCTGCCACCCTCCAGGCCGCCGCCGCCGAGGTGGAAGCTGACCTTCTGAACGCCGTGGCCCGCGATCAGCAGACCGGCGACCAGGCGCAGAAGGAGAAGGCCCGTGTTCATGTCGGACTCCGTCGGGTCGGTGCGGTCGGTCAGCCGGCGGCGTGCGGGTCGATCATGGACTGGGCGTAGACCAAGCCCATGCCGTAGGCGCCACCGTGCTCCTTGACCAGCTCGGTCACCGGGACGTAGGTCTCGGTGCGCGCCCAGTCGCGCTGGAGCTCCAGCAGGACCTGGATCCAGGTGACGGGCACGGCGCCGGCGGCGGTCATCCGCTGCAGGGCGTGCTCGTGGGCCAGCGGGCTGACGCCGCCGGAGGCGTCGGCGACGACGTAGACCTCGTAGCCCTGGTCCAGTGCGGAGAGGGCCGGCAGGACGAGGCAGACCTCGGTCCACAGGCCGGAGAGGATGATCTTCTTGCGGCCGGTGGCCTTGACCGCCTCGACCAGGGCCTCGTCCTCCCAGGCGTTCATCGTGGTGCGGTCGATGACCTCCTGGCCGGGGAAGACGGCCTTCAGCTGCGGGAGGATCGGGCCGGAGAAGGACTCGGCGGCGACGGTGGACAGCACGGTCGGCACGTTGAAGATCTTGGCGGCCTTGGCCAGGCCGACGGTGGCGTTGATGATGGCGGTGCGGTCGCCGCTGCCGGTGCCGAAGAACATCTGCGGCTGGTGGTCGACGAACAGCATCATCGCGTTGTCGGGGGTGAGCAGGTCCGGGCTCGGGGCGGCGTGGACGTTGGCGAAGTCGACCATGGGTCTTCTCTTTCCTCGTGAATGCAGGGAGTTGACACTGCGTTGGCGCTTCCCGGATCGACGGGGCGCCTCGTTCGACGACGTTAGTCCGCGGTGGCCCGGGGTTCTGCTCGCTGTGCGCCCTGGATTGTTCCGACAACGCACGGCCGACGGACACCGGGCCGGCCGACCGCTCCAGTGCGCTGCGAGGCAATCGGTCATGCGCTGCGGAAGTCCTTCGGGCGCCGTTGGCTGCCTAGGTTTCGCAGGGTGGCCCCGTCGGGCCGCGATCAGCCAGCGGAAAGGCGGCAACCCATGCAGTTCGGGATATTCAGCGTCGGCGACGTGACCGTCGACCCGACCACGGGACGGGAGCCGAGCGAGCGCGAACGGATCAAGGCGATCCTGGCCATCGCGCTCAAGGCGGAGGAGGTCGGACTCGACGTCTTCGCCATGGGCGAGCACCACAACCCGCCGTTCGTCCCGTCCTCGCCGACGACCATGCTCGGCTGGATCGCCGCGAAGACCGAGCGGATCATCCTCTCCACCGCGACCACGCTGATCACCACCAACGACCCGGTGAAGATCGCCGAGGACTACGCGATGCTGCAGCACGTCGCCGACGGCCGCGTCGACCTGATGCTCGGGCGAGGGAACACCGGCCCGGTCTACCCGTGGTTCGGCCAGGACATCCGCCAGGGCATCCCGCTCGCGGCCGAGAACTACGCGCTGCTGCATCGGCTGTGGCGCGAGGACGTGGTCGACTGGGAAGGCCGCTTCCGCACCCCGCTGCAGGCCTTCACCGCCACGCCCCGCCCGCTGGACGGTGTGCCGCCGTTCGTCTGGCACGGCTCGATCCGCAGCCCCGAGATCGCCGAACAGGCCGCGTACTACGGGGACGGCTTCTTCCACAACAACATCTTCTGGCCCCAGGAGCACACCCGGCGGATGGTCGAGCTCTACCGCGCCCGCTTCGCCCACCACGGCCACGGCACGCCCGAGCAGGCGATCGTCGGCCTCGGCGGGCAGGTGTTCATGCGGAAGAACTCCCAGGACGCGGTGCGGGAGTTCCGTCCGTACTTCGACAACGCACCGGTCTACGGGCACGGCCCCTCGCTGGAGGAGTTCACCGAGCAGACCCCGCTGACCGTCGGCAGTCCGCAGGAGGTCATCGAGCGCACCCTCGGCTTCCGGGAGGCCGTCGGCGACTACCAGCGCCAGCTGTTCCTCATGGACCACGCCGGCCTGCCGCTGAAGACCGTGCTGGAGCAGCTCGACATCCTCGGCGAGGAGGTCGTGCCGGTACTCCGCGAGGAGTTCGCCAAGGGCCGGCCCGCGACCGTTCCCGACGCCCCCACCCACACCGCCCTCCGGGACAACGTCCCCACCGCCTCCTGACCAGGACGGAGTCCCCCATGGAACCGACCTCTCCGATCACGCTCGCCGTGGTCTCGGGTGGGCTCGGCCTGCCCTCCTCCACCCGGCTGCTGGCGGACCGCCTCACCGAAGCCACCTCCGCCCAACTGGCCAGCGCCGGCCGTGAAGTCCGGGTGCGCCTGTACGAACTGCGCCCACTGGCGACCCCCATCTCGCACCACCTGCTCTCCGGCTTCCCCACGCAGGCACTGGGCGGGGCGCTGGAGGAGGTGAGCACGGCCGACGCGCTGATCGCCGTGTCCCCGATCTTCTCGGCCTCCTACAGCGGACTGTTCAAGTCGTTCTTCGACCTGGTCGAACCCGGCGCCCTGGCGGGCAAACCGGTGCTTATCGGCGCGACGGGCGGCACCGCGCGCCACTCCCTGGCCCTGGAACACGCGATGCGCCCGCTCTTCGCCTACCAGCGCGCGCTCGTCGCACCGACCGCCGTCTTCGCGGCCTCCGAGGACTGGGGCGGTACGGGCGACACGCACACCGACAGCCTGCCGGCGCGGATCGAACGGGCCGGGGGAGAGCTCGCGGCGCTGGTCCTCGCGGCCCTGGCGAATCCGCGGCCGACCGACGGTCCGGCAGTGACCCCCTCCGCGCTCGGCTTCCACTGACCCCGCGCACACCCTCGACGCCCACCGCCGAACGCCACCGAACGAAGGGACCTCCCTTGTCCACCATGCCCGTCGCCGGAGTTCGCCCCGGTGCCCCCGACCAGCCCGCCGACCTCGTCGTCCGCAACGCCAAGGTGTACACCAACGACCCGCGCCGCCCCCAGGCCACCGCCGTGGCCATCCGCGACGGCCGGATCCAGGCGGTGGGTGACGACGCGGACGTCGTGCCGCTGGTCGGCCCCGGCACCCGGGTAGTCGACGCGCTCGGCCGCCGGGCCGTTCCCGGGCTCAACGACGCGCACCTGCACGTCATCCGCGGTGGCCTCAACTACGTGATGGAGCTGCGCTGGGACGGCGTTCGGACGCTGCGCGAGGCACTGGCCATGCTCAAACTCCAGGCCGAGCGCACCCCGCCCGGCCAGTGGGTGCGGGTCGTCGGCGGCTGGTCGGCCGACCAGTTCGCCGAGCGGCGCCTTCCCACCCTGGCCGAGCTCAACGCCGCGGCGCCCGACACCCCCGTCTTCGTGCTGCACCTGTACCAGTCGGCCCTGCTCAACAAGGCCGCGCTGCGTGCCGCCGGCTTCACCCGGGACACGCCCGACCCGGCCGGCGGCCAGATCGTGCGCGGACACGACGGCGAGCCCACCGGCCTGCTGATCGCCGCCCCCGGAGCCCTGCTGCTCTACTCCACCCTGGCCAAGGCGCCGATGCTGGACGAGGCGGACCGCATCGGCTCCACCCGGCACTTCCTGCGCGAGCTGAACCGCTTCGGCCTCACCTCCGCGATCGACGCCGCCGGCGGCTTCCAGAGTTTCCCCGAGAACTACGGCACCGTCATGGAGCTCGCCCGCCGCGGCGAGCTGAGCCTGCGCATCGCCTACCACCTCTTCCCGCAGACCGCGGGGCAGGAGCTGGACGACCTCACCCGCTGGGTCAACACCGTGCGCCCGGGGGAGGGCGACGAGTGGCTGCGCCTCAACGGCGCGGGGGAGAACCTCACCTGGGCCGCCGCCGACTTCGAGAACTTCACTGAGCCCCGGCCGCAGCTGGGCGCCTACGAGAGTGAGTTCGAGAAGGCCGTCCGCCTGCTGATGGAGAACGGCTGGGGCTTCCGCCTGCACGCCACCTACGACGAGACCATCCGCCGCGACCTCGCCGTCTTCGAGAAGCTCGCCGCCGAGGGCCTCTTCCCGCAGGGCAACCGCTGGCTCTTCGACCACGCCGAAACGGTCAGTCCGGACAGCCTCGACCGCATCGCCGCTCTGGGCGGAGCCGTCTCCGTCCAGAACCGCCTCTCCTTCCAGGGCGAGGCCTTCGTCTCCCGCTACGGCGCCCCGGCCGCCGCCGAGGCGCCGCCGCTGCGCGCGATGCTGGACCGCGGACTGACCGTCGCGGCGGGCACCGACGCCACCCGGGTCTCCTCCTACAACCCCTGGGTCGCCCTGCACTGGCTGGTCTCCGGCCGGGCCGTCAGTGGGCGGCGCCTCGCCGCCGAGCACAACCGGCTCAGCCGCGAGCAGGCCCTGGAGCTCTACACCCTCGGCGGTGCCCGCCTCACCGGTGAGGAGGAGATCAAGGGCCGTCTGACGGTGGGCAATTACGCGGACCTCGCGCTGCTCAGCGCCGACTACTTCGCCGTGCCCGAGGCCGACATCCCGCACATCGAGGCCGTCCTCACCGTCGTCGGCGGGCGCATCGTCCACGCCGCCCAGGAGCACGAGGGCCTGGCGCCCGAGCTGCCCGAGGCGTCGCCGTCCTGGAGCCCGGTCACCCGCTTCGGCGGCTACCACGCCACCCCCGCCCCCGGCCTGGCCGCCGGCGTCCTCCAGGCCGAGGGCGTGCTGGAGGTCGTTGCGGCCTCCGGCGAGCAGCAGGCCTGGCGCGCGGCCCGCGGCCTCGCCTTGCCGGGGCAGTCGCAGGTGCCGATGGACCCCTGCTTCTTCTGACGTCAGTCAATTCAGCCAGGGGGCACCGCCGGACCATGGCGGTGCCCCCCACCCGCATTCCCCCCATCGCCCGAGGAGTCGTCGTGACCACGCCCGCAGCCGGATCCCGCACCGCACCCCCACCGCCGGTGCCCGGACCGAAGATCCACGACCGCCACCCGCTCGCACTGGCCCTGTTCGGCCTCACCATCGTCAGCGGCCTGATCGACGCCGTGAGCTACCTCGGCCTCGGCCACGTCTTCACCGCGAACATGACCGGCAACGTCGTCGTCATCGCCTTCGCCCTCGCCGGAGCGCCCGGCTTCTCCGTGACCGGCTCACTGACCTCTCTCGCCGCATTCCTCCTCGGCGCGCTCCTGGCCGGCCGGCTCGCCACCCGACACGCCGGAACCCGGCGCCCCGCACAGCTGCGCACGGTCTTCGTCCTGGAGGTCGCGTTGTACGCCGTGGCCGCCGCCGTCGTCTTCGCGTGGAGCACCGAGGGGTCCGCGCAGTACGTGGTGATCGCGCTGCTCGCCCTGGCGATGGGCATCCGCAACGGCACCGTCCGTGGCCTCGGCATCCCGGACCTCACCACCACCGTGCTCACCCTCACCCTCACCGGACTGGCCGCCGACTCCCGCCTCGCCGGCGGCACCGCCCCCCGTCAGCGCCGGAAGGTCCTCTCCGTCGTCACCATGCTCGCCGGCGCCGCCCCGGGCGCCGTGCTCGTGCTGCACGGGCAGGTCGCCTGGGCCCTGGTCGCCAGCGCCGTCCTGGCCGGCGGCACCCTCCTGCTCTACCGCGAGTGACCGACGCCCCGGCGCCGCCTGCCGCAGTCGGTCCGTCACGACCTCGGTGCGCGTGCGCGACGGCCTGCGCGCACAGGTCAGATGGCATGCGTTGCGAGACGAATCCGCAGCGTGCGAACGCCGCGGTCCTGGCGGTCTGGCACAGGTGCACCACCACGCCCGGGTGCTCCGCGCGCAGGGCGGCCGCCTTCGGTGAGCGGGGCGAGGCTCGCCGTGAGCGCGAAGGGCAGGCCCGGTCCGTCTGCCGCGCATGTCCCGTTCGAACCGCCTGCGCGGCGTTCGCCGTGCGTACCGGCGAGCCCTTCGGGATCTGGGGAGGTCTCACCGAGGCTGACCGCGACGCAGCCCGATCAGGCTGAGGTCCCTTGTCCCACGCCGGTTCATCCGAGAACAACACGAAGCGGGGCCCACCAGGACGGTGGGCCCCGCTTCGCTGTCGGTCGGTCGAGTTCAGGTCTGCTCGTCACTCGTCACGATGGTGCGCCGCCATCGCGTGGGTGACGGCGGGCTCCCGGGTGAGCAGCTCGCGGGCGTCGGCCTCGAAGGCACGGTCGGTGCCGGTGTAGCGCCCGTGGTGCTGGGCGCAGTGCTCCGACCAGGACGTCACGGTGAACGTCTCGACGAACTGCTCCGGTAGGGCGGCGTCCCGGTACAGGCCCCAGGTGACGGCGCCCGTCCGGCGTCGGGAGGATTCCACCTTCCGCATCGCCGCGACGAACGCCGGAACCCGCTCCGCCCGCACCTCGTAGGTCACCGTGACCAGGACCGGCCCGTCCCCCGGTGCCGGCTCGACCACCAACCGGGGTTCGGACCACGCCTCCGACAGCGTCGGATCGGCCCGACCGCCGAGAAGGGGCAGCCGCCGCAGGGACAGCACCCCGCCGAGGAGGACCAGCGCCGCCAGGGACATCGCCACGGATACGCCCGCGTGCTGCGCCACCTGTCCCCAAACCAGCGAACCGACGGCGTTGCCACCCTGGAAGACGAGCAGGTAGAAGGCCGAGCCGCGGGCCCGCACCCAAGCGGGCAGGGCGACCTGCAAGCCCGCGTTCAACGTGGACAGTGCCGTGATCCACGCCGCTCCCGCCAGGACCAGGGCCAGGAAGGCGACGGGCACGCTCGCGCTGACGGCCAGGGTCACCAGCGCGCCCGCGAAGACTGCCCCGGCGAGCGCCAGCGCGCCGTCTCCACCGACCCGTCGCGACAGCGTCGGCAGGACCGCCGCTCCCGCGACCGCGCCCAGCCCTACGGCGCCCAGGAGGACGCCGTATCCGGCCGCACCGAGGCCGAGGGACTGGTGGGCGGACACCGGCAGCAGCGCCCACAGGGCGGAGGCGCCGGGCACGAACAGGCTGCTGCGCAGCAGGATCCGGCGGACCCGGGGCGCGCTGCGTACGTACCGGCCGCCGGCGCGCAGGGCCGCGATCAGGTGCTCGCGCTCCTGACCCGGCTGCGGAGCCCGTGCCCGGCCGCCCGGCCGCCACGTCGCCAGCACCGCCAGGATCGCGAGGAAGGACGCGGCGTTGACGGCGAAGGTCCAGCCGACCCCGAGGGCGGCGACGAGGACCCCGCCGAGGGCCGGGCCGACGGCGCGCGCCAGGTTCATGTTCACGGCCCCCAGCGCGGCGGCCTGGCGCAACTCCTCCCGCGGGACGAGCGAGGGCTGCACCGCCTGCCAGGCCGGGCCGTTGAGCGCGTTCCCGCAGCCCAGGAGGAACGTGAGGGCCAGCAGCGTCCAGGGCCCGAGCACTCCCGTGAAGGCCAGCGCGGCCAGCACCGCGGCCACCACTGCCATGACGGCCTGCATCACCAGCAGGAGGCGGCGCCGGTCCACGAGATCCGCGAGGACCCCGGCCGGCAGGGCGAGGAAGAGCACCGGCAGGCCTGCCGCCAGTTGGACCATGGACACTTGGGCCGCGCCGTGTCCGAGCAGCAGCCACTGCGCACCGACGGTCTGCATCCAGCTGCCGACGTTCGAGGTGAACTGGGCCAGCCAGAGGTCGCGGAAGACGCGTTGGCGCAGTGGCGACCAGGCCGAACCGTCCGCGGTGCCGGCCTGTTCGCCGTTGGTCCCGGTCATCGACGTACCACCCGCTCGCTTCGTTGCACTTCGTGGACCGGAGGCCCGACGACGCGACGGTAAGGTGGGCGGTCGGCGTCGTGGGGCGGTCCCGGGAGAGCCCTCGTTCCCCGTCCCAGGAACGCTAGGGCCGAACCGTGTCGACGGCTTGATCTTCAGCGCACATCGTTGTGCTGAACCTGCACGCCCGCGGAAGTGCGACACCGGACACAGGGCGTGCACTCCGCCGATGTCCGTCCCGGTGCGGTGGATGCTCCTGGGGAGGTCAGGCGGCGTCGCTGCCCGGCAGCGCGGGTGCGCCTGGCCGCCTGCTCCGCCACTCGCTCGGCGTGACGCCGTAGGCGGCGCGGAAGGCCCGGCTGAAGTGCCCGGCGTTACTGAAGCCGTGGCGCCGGGCCACCTCGGCGAGTGTCGGGCCGAACCGTCCGTGCCGTTCCAGGGCGCGGGCGCACGCCTCAAGGCGACGCTGCTGGATCAGCCGGGTGACCGTCAGCTCCTCGCCCTGGAAGAGGCGGTGGAGGTAGCGGACGGAGATGCGAAGCGTGCTGGCCACGGACTCCGGGCCCAGATCCGGGTCGCCCAGGTGGTCGTCGACGTAGGCGTGGACCCGCGACACCAGGTGCTCCCGGGCCGTCGCCGGTTCCCGTTCCCGCTCCTCGTCGAAGGCGATCGCATCCACGAGGTCCGCCACGTGTCCGGCCAGGCGCTCGGCGGCCGTCGGACCGAAGTGGGCCGCATCGCTGAGCACGCGGGTCAGCAGCAGGCCCAGCGTCGTCACCGCTGCGCCGTCGGAGTGGAGCGTCGACCCGGCCAGACGCGAGAGCATCCTCCGACCGCCCTGGGTGCGCTGCGGTAGCTGGATGAGGTGCAGCCGGAACGGTTGCGGGAAGTTCAGCGCGAAGGGCCGTGCCAGGTCCACCACGATGATCTCGGTTGATCCCGGTCGGCAGGAGACGCCGGCCTGCGTGAGGACCGCCTCTCCCTGGACGCACATGCCGAGCGCGAAGCGTTCGCCCGACTCCGGACGGCACAGGCTCGGTGGGCGGCTGATCCGCTGCGGTCCGGCGTCCAGTGACACGGTCCGCATGTAGCCGAGAGGGTGGGACCGGACCTGGCCGAGCAGCGAACTCGGCGCCTGCGCCGTCACCTTGACCGGGGCGAGCACGCGGGACAGCGCGTCGCTCCAGACGTCGTGGCGCGAGGCCTCGGGGAATTCTCCGGTGTCCAGGACGAGGGTCATGTGGCTCCCCAGCTTCCAGTCGTCGCATGACCGATCACCCGTTGTCGCGATCCACGTCCGTGGGGGCCGGTCTCCTTCCGAAACCAGCGTCTCCTGGCGGGACCGCCCACCTGGTCGTGGCGGCTCTGATCGGGCATCGAGTGCTCGAAGCTGTGCACGCTCAGGCATGTATCGATCTTGACTTTGTTTATGGTTCAACTAAAGTCTGGGAGAAGCCACTCAAGGAGGCCCACGATGGACCAGCGCGTGACAGACAACCGCGACCAGTCGCGTTTCGAGGTGTTCGACGGCGAGGAGCTCGCCGGCTTCGCGGAGTACCACCGCTTCGGTGACGAGATCGCGTTCATCCACACCGAGATCGACCCGCGGTTCGGAGGCCGCGGGCTGGGCGGCGTCCTGGCACGCGCGGCCCTGGACGCCGCCCGGGAGCAGGGTCTCGCGGTCCTGCCCTACTGCCCGTTCATCCGCGGCTGGATCACCAAGCACCCCGACTACGCGGACCTGGTTCCCGCGTCGCACCGTGCGCGGTTCGGTCTGTGACCGTCCCGGAACCGGACGTCGGCCGCCGCCAAGGCCCTCGCTGAGGGTGGACGGGACGGCCGGAGCGTCGTAGACCTGCGTGGTCCTCGCCGGCTCCGGCCTGGCATTGGTGACCGCCGCGGTGGTCACCGATGTCGTCACCCGAAGAGTCAGTCGGAGTGGCCGAAGCCGCCCGTCACTTCCGAGAGGGCGTCCCGGAGCTGGGCTCGGGACTTGACGCCGAGCTTCGGGAAGATCTTGTGGAGGTGGTATCCGACCGTGCGTGGCGAGAGGTAGAGCCGTGAGGCGATGTCCCGGTTGGTGAGCCCCTGTGCCGCCAACTCGGCTATCTGCAGTTCCTGCGGTGTCAGATCGGCCTTCGCTGCCTGCTCCGAGCCTTGGGGGACGGAGGCGCCCGCGGCGCGCAGTTCCGCCGTGGCGCGGTCGGCCCACGGGCGGGCGCCGAGACGCCCGAACGTTTCCAGTGAGGCGCCCAACAGCTGGCGTGCCTCGGTCGAGCGCCGCCGGCGGCGCAGCCATTCGCCGAAGTCGAGCTGGGCGAGGGCGCGTTCGAAGGGCCACCGGCCCCCTGTGGGATCGGCCAGGGCGGAGCGGAAGTGCTGCTCGGCGGCCTCGTCGGTCTCGCTGACCAGGGCCGCGGCGCGTCGCAGGATGGTGTGCACGCGGGGCGACAGGTCGCTGCCGAGCGAGCGTTGCGTGGCCTCCAGCACGGTGCGGGCGTCGTCGGACCGCCCGGCCCGGGCCGCCGCGGCGGCGAGATCGGCCAGGTAGTAGACGGACGCGTGGTGGTGGACCGGGGCGGGCCGGTAGTCGTGGGTGAACGCGTTGCGGAGCTCCGCGTAGGCGCCCTCGTGGTCGCCCTCCACCGTCTTGGCCATGCCCAGCGCGTAGTGGTAGCGGGCCGGCAGATTGCGGACCTTGCGCAGATCCACCCCGCACAGTGCGTCCTGGGCCCGGGCGCAGGCGGCCTCGTGGTCGCCCCGGAAGGCGCCGATGGTGGCCTGCAGGATGAGGGAACTGAGGGTGACGTTGGCCGCGCCGGCCTCGGTGGCCATCCAGTACGCGTCCTCGGTCGTGGCCAGCGCCGCTGCCCAGGCGCCCGACTCGCAGTGCGCGAGTGCCAGGGCCTGCGCGGTGGTGGCGTTCGCTCCGGCGGTGCCGGCGCGTCGCAGGAGGTCCATCGTGCGGCCCAGTATTCGGGTCGCCTCGTCCGTCTCGTCGAGTACCCAGGCCGCGCCACCGAGCATGGTCAGCTCGGAGATCGAGTCCGGCGACGCGACCGACAGGGCCCGGTGGAACAGGTCGAGGGCCTGACGGCGGCTTCTGTGCGGCCGGGTGGCCGCCAGGATCCAGGCCCGGTCGGTGAGGTCCCCCTCCTCGTGGATCAGATTCCCGATGCGCAGCAGCTCGTCGCCGTGGAACGGGTCGCCCGTGTAGTACGCGAAGGTCGAGGCGGTGCCGAGGGCGGTGAGGGCGAGCGCGGGCGCGAGGTCGGCCATGGACTCGCCGACGGACAGCAGGGCCGTCAGCCCCTCCTGGTGCCGCAAGGGCAGGCCGAGGGCCCATCCCCTCAGGTACTTGGCCTCGGCCCGGGCGACCGGGTCCTGGGTCAGGCCGTCGATGCGTGCCGTGAGCTCTCCCACCCACTGCGGGTGCCCCGCGTGAAGCCCCGATTTCGCCGCGGCCAGCAGGCGCCGTGAGCGCAGCTCGGGGTCGGAGGTGAGCTCGGCCGCGCGTTCCAGAGCGGCCACCGCGGCCGCGAGGCCGCCCCGACTGCGGGCCCGCTCGGCGGTCGCGGCCAGGGCGTCGGCCACGGCGTCGTCCTGGCCGGGGGTCGCGGCGGCCAGGTGCCAGGCCCGGCGGTCGGGTTCGGCCTCGAAGGCCACCGCCAGGGCCAGGTGCGCTGCCCGGCGTTCGGCGAACGTCGCCGCCTGGTAGACGGCGGAACGCACCAGTGGGTGGCGCAGCAGCACCTGCCCGCCGTCGATCCGCAGGAGTCCGGCGTGCTCGGCCGGCAGCAGGGCCGAGATCACGTCACACCCGGAGGCCGCCCGCAGGATGTCCGCGAGTTGCGTCGTTCCGGCGGCCGCGACCAGGAGCAGCGCGGTGCGGGTGTCCTCCGGCAGCTCCGGGAGCTCGGCGGCGAACAGGTCCTCCAGCCGGCGGGTGAGCGGCAGCGTCTGCGCCGCCCCCAGGTGGCCGGTTCCCCTGGCGACGGCCCGGGACAGTTCGATCAGCGCGAGGGGGTTGCCGACTGCTTCCTGGAGCACCTGTGCCCGGGCCCGTCCGGTCGGCGGGACCGGCTGGGCGTCCAGGAGCAGCCCGGCGTCCGCGCGGGCCAGGGGACCGGCGACGAGGTGGGGGAAGTCGCGGTCGAACCGACCGGGCACGGATGCCTCGCGCGAGGCCAGCAGCATGACCGCGGCCTCCCCGTCGAGCCTGCGGGCGACGAAGGCCAGGATGTCCAGGGATCCGTGGTCCAGCCACTGGACGTCGTCGACCACGAGCAGCAGGGGCTGCCTGGCGGCCGCCTCCGTGATGAGCGTGACCACGCCGACGCACAGGTGCAGCGGATCGCCGGGTGCCGCTCCTTCGCGGTCGAGTTCGCTGTCGAGCGCGAAGGCGGAGCGCAGAGCCGCGCGCTGTCGCTCGGGCAGGTCGTCGAGGCCGCTCAGCAGCGGGTGGAGCAGCTGGTGCAGCCCGGCGAGTGCGAGCCCCCTCTCCCCCTCACTGCCCCGGACGTGCAGGGTGTGCAGTCCCCGGGCGCCGCCCTGCTCGGCGGCCCATTCGATCAGTGTGCTCTTCCCCGCGCCCGGCTCCCCGGTCAGGACCAGAACATGGGAACCCTCGCCCCGTACGGCATCGAGAAGGCCGCCGATCCGGGCCAGCTCCGACTCACGGCCGAAGATCGCTGACGAGGCCGACCCGTTCGTGCCCGCGTTCACCATTGCTTCCCGTTCTGCCAGGTCAGGGCTTCGTCGCTCCGACGCGGTCAGGCCATCCTCCCAGCCTCGGAGCGTGGCGCTCGACCGTCGACGAACCGGCCCCGGCGCCCGCCGGGGCCCGCCCCGCATCCGGCGTCGAGCGACGACTGGTCATTTGACAGAAGCGTGACGGACCCTGCCCAGAGCACGATCGACAACGTGGGAGCAATGCTGCGGTGGTCGCGGCAGGCAGTGTGGAGCGATGATGACGATCACGGAGACGGCCTGGGGCGCTCCGGAGGATTCCGGGGGGCGAACGGCCCCCACCCACAGCGCCGGCGGGCTGGTCGGGCGCGGCGCCGAACTGGAGCTCCTGCGTCGTTGCATCCAGCAGGAGCCCGGCACGCCGGGGGCCGTCGTCCTCGTCGGCGAGGAGGGCATCGGAAAGTCACGGCTCCTGCGCACGGCCTGTGAGCAGGCGGCCGGAGCCGGCGGCCTGGTGCTGACGGCTCAAGGCTGGGCGCCGGAGCGCGAGGTTCCGTACGGGCTGCTCCGCCACCTGCTCGCCCCGTTGACGGACCGGATGTCGACACTGGGCGAGCCTCATCGGCAGGCCCTCCTCGCCGCGCTCGCCACCGGGCCCGGTGCCACCGCGCCGTCCGGGGCGGACGTGTCGGCCGGCACCGCGGCGCTGCTGGACCAGCTGTGCCACCCCGACCACGACACTCCCTCGGGCCCGGTCCTCATTGCGGTCGACGACTCCCACGCCTGTGACCGCCCCACCTTGGAGCTGCTGGGGTCGCTCGTCCGCCGCACGGAGGGGAGCCGGGTGTCGCTCCTGCTCGCCTCGCGCGACTGCGAGGTCCTGCTGGGCCTGCCCGCCGATGCCGAGGTGCTGCACGTCGCGCCGCTTTCGCCGCGCTCGTCCGCCGACCTGCTGGAATCGGTGCCGAGCGCCCCCGTCGGGCGCACCCGACTGGAGGTGCTGGAGGAAGCCGAGGGCAACCCCTCCGCTCTGCTGGAGCTGTGCCGCCGACGGGCTTCCGGCGCCGATCCGGCCCTGGCCCGTGAGCGCACCCCCCGCCCGCAGAACCTCCGGACCAGGTTCGACGCCCTGATCGGTCCGCTGCCCGCCCGGACGCGCAGGGCCCTCGTCTACGCCGCCCTGGCGCTGCCCGGCGATGACGCGTCCGCCGTGATGGCCGCGCTGGACACCTCCGACCTGGGAATCTGGGCCCCCGCCGAAGAGGCCGGAATCGTCGCTCTGATCGACGGCCACATCGTCTTCCGGCACCCGCTGGCCCGGGTCGCCGCGTCCACCGGGCAGTCCGCGGCGCTGCTGACCAGTGCCCACCGGGATCTTGCCGATCGGGCGGGCGCCCGCCCGATCGACCGGGCGCGGCACCTGGTGGCCGCCACCCTGGGCCTGGACGCCTCGCTGGCCGAAGACCTGCGTTCGGCGGCAGGGCGTTCGGCGGACGACTTCACCCTCGCGCTGGCCCTGGAGGACGCCGCCCGGGTCAGCACCGAAGCGGGTGAACGGGCCCGACTCCTCGCCGAGGCGATGGCCGCGGCCGTCGCCGTCGGGGACCCGGAATGGGTCAACAACCTCCACACGCGCTTCCTGAGCGTCAACAGCGACCCCCACCTCGCTCGCGAGGCCGCGCTGGCCGCGGCGGCCGCACTGTCGCACTCCTCCCGGCAGAAGGAGGCGTTCGGCCTTCTCCTGGACACCGCGGACCGGTACCCGGCGGCCGACGCCGCGGCCGACGCGAAGCTGGCGGCGGTGGCAGCCGGGATCGCCGAGCAGTCCGGTCTGGCGAAGCACCGCGACCGGCTCCCGGACCTGCTCGCCGGTACCCGCGAATCCGGTACCCGCGAATCCGGTACCCGCGAATCCGGTACCCGCGAATCCGGTACCCGAGAATCCGCACCCGGACCGGAGGACCAGCCGGGCACGATGGCGGTCCGTGCCGACTCGCCCGAATCGACGGGCGCGCTCACGGGACTGGTGTGGGCCGTGACCTCCCAGCCCCGATACGCACGGCGAGCCGCCGAAGGTCCCGGAGCCGCTCCGGCGAGCGGACGCCTGCGCGGACCGGACCGGCTGACCGGACGCGTCGCCGTGGCGTCGGTCGCCTACCTCTCCGACGAGCCGGACGTCTGCCTGGAGCACTACCGCGCCACCGACACGTATCTGCGGCGGCGGCGGGCCTTCGGGCTCCGCGCCTGGTACGCGGCCCCCCTGCTGGACACGCTCCTGGCGACCGGCCAGTGGTCGGAAGCGTCCGCCCTGTTGGAGGAGACGACCGACCAAGCGGCGGTGCTCCGCCTGACGCGCCTCCAGACCGACCTGGAAGCCCTCGACCTGTCCCTGCGCGCGCTGCGCGGGACCGCGGCCGCGAGCTTGCCCGTCCGGTCGGCACTCCCGTTCGACCTGCACGAGAACGGCGCCACGCGGGCCCGACTCGTGCGGGCCGGCGCCCTGGTCGCGATGTCCCACGGGGAGTGGGCCGACGCCTACCGTCGGCT
The DNA here is from genome assembly GCF_044329365.1 of Kitasatospora sp. NPDC017646. NCBI lineage: Bacteria > Bacillati > Actinomycetota > Actinomycetes > Kitasatosporales > Streptomycetaceae > Kitasatospora > Kitasatospora sp. NPDC017646. The sequence continues at coordinate 19,984 of NZ_JBIRJC010000029.1, forward strand.
CCGGACACTGTTCGCCGAGGACGGCTCTCCTCTGCACCCCTTCCTCTCGTCGCGCTGCATCGCGGAACTCGCACTGGCCGCCCACCGGGCCGGCACGAGCGAAGACGCGGCGGCGGCCCTCGCGCGGGTGCGGTCGGCACACGGGGAACGGCCGACGACCCGGATGACGCTCCTTCTGCACCACGCCACGGCTCTCCTGGAGCCCGGCCCCGATCCCGAGCACCACTTCCGCCTCGCACTGGTGAACGCGGAGGGCGACCACTGGCCGGTCGAGCGGGCGCAGGCCCGACTCAGCTACGCCATCTGGCTGCGCCGCGCCAGGCGACCCTCGGAAGCCCGGCAGCAGCTCGTCGCGGCGCTCGACACCGCCGAAGTCCTCGGCTCCCGGCCGCTGGCTGCCGCGGTCCGCCAGGAACTGCGCGCCAGCGGCGTGGCGAACTCCGCGGACTCCGCCGCCGACTCCGCCGTCGCCCTGGGCCAGTTGACCGCTCAGCAGCAGCAGATCGTCCGCATGGCCGCGCAGGGCCTCTCGAACCGCGAGATCGGTGAACAGCTCTTCCTGTCGCCCCGTACCGTGGGCACGCACCTGTACAACGTCTATCCCAAACTCGGAGTCAGCAGCCGACACCAACTCCGCGATCTGCTGCAGAGCACGTAGAACGGTGCCCCTGATCGTGCAGCGCGGGTACGTATACGGTGATATCGGAATGCAACAGCCAGAGATGACCCGTGCCGACGGACCCGAGCGAGAGATGAGGCGTCGTGGAGCCTGACGCCTGGCCCGACGAGGGCCTGATCCCGCCTCCGTCGATCACCCTGGATCCGGTCGTGGCACGGCTGGTCGCGGCTTCGGCCACGCCGCCCGGGCTCGACGACCTCGGTCCGGTCACAGGGCGCCAGGCCCTGCAGGAAGCCCAGGGTGACCTGGTCGAGGACTGCGACGTCGAAGCCCACTTCCAGGTGGCGCCGGTGGGGCCCTGCGGGCTCGTCGGATTCTGGACCTTCCGCCCGGTCGGCGTCGAGGGGCCCCTGCCCGCCCTGCTCTATGTCCATGGAGGACGCTGGATGCTCGGCGACGCCCACACCCACGCGCGACTGATCACCGAACTGGTCAAGGGGACCGGTGCGGTGGCCGTCGTCCCCGAGTACAGCCGCACGCCGGAGGCCCGCTATCCCGTAGCGCTGGAAGAGTGCTACGCCCTGCTCGGCTGGATGGCGGCCCATGCGGAGCGGCTGGGTATCACACCGGACCGCATCGCCGTGGCGGGCGACTGTGCCGGTGCCACCCTGGCCACCGCCGTCACCATGCTCGTCAAGGCCCGGGGTGGCCCCTCCATCCGGGCCCAGCTCCTCTACTACCCGCTCGTGGACCCCGCGTGCGACACCGAGACGCAGCACCGGTTCGGTTCCGGCTACCTGCTCAGCCGGGAGGCGCTGCGGCGCTACTGGCAGGAGTACCTCGGCCCGACCGAGAACTGGGCCCAGCCGACGGCCAGTCCGCTGTGCGCCGGCCCGGAGGTGCTCGCCGGGCTGCCGCCGACGCTGGTCGTCACCGCCGAGGCGGACGTCACCCGGGACGAAGCCGAGGAGTACGCCGCCCGGCTGCGCGAGGCCGGTGTCCGGGCGACGGCCCTGCGATTCCTCGGCACCGTGCACGACTTCGTGTCGCTGAACGCGCTGCGTGACAGCCCCCCTTCCCGTGCGGCACTGCGGCAGGGCGGCAGCTTCCTGCGGGCGCACCTGTCCTGAACCGGGCCTGGACAAGGCCGACGCCGCGTAGGGGGACCAGTCGTTCGACTCATGCGCCGACGTGTACGGCACCGGCACCCTGGCACCATGGCAGCTCGAATCCCCTCGCACACGGAGGACGGCAGTCGCTCCCCGGCCTCGGCATCGCACTCTCACCTGCTGACGACCCGCTCGGTCCCGGCAGCCGAGAGCCTGGAGTACTGGCACGACGCGGTGTTCGCCACCCTCGTCGGCATGGACATCCGGACCGGTGTCCCCGACTTCGACGCCACCCTGCGCAGCCGCGCGGTCGGCGACCTGCAGATCACCACCGTCGACAGCGACCCCGTAGAAGTCCACCGGTCCCCGCGGTTCATCGCCCGGGGCGACGGGGGTTGCATCTTCGCCGTGCTGCAGAGCGCAGGGGTGGCCCGGGTCGAACAGGACGGCCGCGCCACCGAGATGAGGCCCGGCGACATCGCCTTCTTCGAATCGACCCGGCCGTTCCGGACCCGCTTTCCCGAACGCTTCCAACTGAAGATCTTCACGGTGCCGCGGGACCTGCTCGGTCAGGAGGAAGGGGACCTCCAACGGCTCACGGCCCGCTCGCTGAAACCCGGCGACGGCCTTGGCGGGCTGGTCTCGCCGTTCTTGGGACGCCTGGCCGACACCGTCGACGGCTGCGCCGCACCCCTGGCGGAGAAGCTGGCCCGCGGCGCCGTGGACCTTCTCGCCGCCACCGCCGCCGACCAGCTGGGCCGGCCCGCGGACGAGCTGCCCTGCGCGAACGACGTCATGCTGCTGCGCGTGCGGCAGTTCGTCCGCTGGCACCTGTCCGACCCCGGGCTCACACCTGCGGTCATCGCCCGAGCGCACGGCATCTCCGTGCGGTACCTGCACCGGCTCTTCGAGGGCGGAGGCCGAACGCTGTGCCAGTGGATCAGGGAACAGCGCCTGGAGGAGTGCCGCCGGGCGCTCATCACGGCCCCGGCTGATTCGGCCGGGGTCGGACCCATCGCTCGGAGGTGGGGTTTCACGAGCGGAGGGCAGATGAGTCGCGCCTTCCGCAGCGTCTACGGCCTGTCACCGACCGACTGGCTCACGAAGGAACGTGGCCGCCGAGCGGCCGGGGCCGTCCGGTGACCGGCTCGTCGCGGACCGGCGCATCGCCGACCGCCCCGAGGCGGGCGGCCGCGCTCGGCATGCCCCCTGCTCCTGCTCCGGTGCTGGGGGCGGTCGACTGGCAGCCGGCCCTGTCGCGGGCCTTCGCCCGGGTCGAGGTGTCCGTGCGTGACGCCGCCGCCTGGACCGGGTCCTTCGCCACCACACGACTGGGTAGTCTCCAGATCTCCGACCAGACCTCCGGGCCGGTGGCGGTCCTGAGGGACCCGGCGTCCGTCACGGCCGATCCGTGCCGGAACATCGTCGCCTGGCTTCAACTCGACGGCACCGCGCGGGTCTTCCAGGACGGTCGTTCCGTGGAGCTGCCACCGCACTCGCTCACGTTCCTGGACCTGAGCAGGCCCTTCAAGTTCGTCCTTCCGCAACCCCAGCGCGCGCGGACCTTGATGGTCCCCCGGTCCGTCATCGGACTCGAGGAGGGCGCGCTGCGCCGACTCACGGCGACCCTCGTCAGCCCCGCCGACGAGGGTGCGGGCGCACTGCTGCTGCCACTGCTGGCCGACGCCTGCCTCGATCTCCCGGGAGCGTCGTTCCCGGTCAGGGAGCAAGCCGGGCGCGCCCTGGCCGACCTGCTCGCGACACTGGCCGCGGACCACGTGGCACGAACCGTCTCGGACGGGCGGTCCGCCGCGCAACCGCTCTTCGAGCGCATCACCGCCTCCGTCGAGGACTCCCTCGGAGATCCCGACCTGTCACCGCAGGCGATCGCCGACCGGCACGGTGTCTCGCTGCGCTACCTGCACCAGCTGTTCCAGCGCCAGGGCGACACGGTCGGCGGCTGGATCCGCCGCCGACGACTGGAAGCCGCGCGCCTGGAGTTGGCACGCCCCGGCACGACGCGACGCACGATCTCTGCCGTCGCCACGCACTGGGGATTCATCAGCGCCTCGCACTTCAGCCGCGCGTTCCGGGACGCTTACGGAATGTCCCCCAACCAGTGGCGGGCCGAACAGGCGTCAACGGCTGCGCAGTGCTCCCCACCGGCGGCCGGGAGTCCGCCCCGGGCTGCCCTGAGGCTCGCCCCGGTGGCGGATCCACCGCCGCGTGGGCCCGGGGCACCTCACACTCCCGGACCAGGGGTCAAGGGGCCGTAGGTTCGAATCCTGACGTCCCGACGTAAAACCTCAGGTCCGAGGCTACGTGCACTGATGATGCGACAGCTTCGATGCCGGCCTCTCACGACTTCCGACCAGGGTCCTCACCTGACGACGTCAGGTGAGGACCCTGGTGCGTGCAACTGGGCCCCGTGGCCGCGATGGAGGGCTGCCTGGGGGCGCGCAGCCCGGCCGGCGGGCCGGTACGGGTGCAGTGTCCGACGACAGGCGGTGCGCTGGCGGGCAAACCGGCCGACCGGCGCCGCCTAGCCTGACGAAGGCTCAGGGCCATGCCCCGTCGAAGTGGCGTCGGACCCCGGCCCATCTCGCGCGCGGCCGATTCGCGGAACCTCCGCGCCCCGAGGCCCGCACCCGTCCGTCCCGCGTACCTTCCTCCCGGAGACCTCATGGCCTCACCGGCTGCCATAGAACTGTCCCGGTGGCAGTTCGCCGTCACGGCGATCTTCCACATGTCCTTCCCGGCCCTCACGGTCGGCCTGTCCGTGCTGCTCGCCGTCGTGCAGACCGCCTACGTGCGCACCGGCAATCCGCTCTACCAGCAGATCTTCCGGTTCTGGAAGAGGATCTTCGCGGTCGGCTTCAGCCTCGGCGTCGTCGCGGGCACCGTCATGACCTTCGAGTTCGGCCTCAACTGGGGTGTCTTCGCCCACGCGGTCGGACCCGTCATCGGCGTCACCATCGGCATGGAGGTCATCACGGCCTTCTTCCTGGAGGCCGGTTTCATCGGCGTCATGCTCTACGGCGAAGGCCGGGTCAGCCCGCGTACCATGGCCTTCGCCTCCTGGATGGTGGCCTTCGGCACCCTGCTGTCCACCACCTGGATCCTCTCCGCCAACAGCTGGATGCAGGACCCGGCCGGCTACACCGAGACGGCCGGTCAGTTCCATGTGAGCGACTGGACCAAGGTCCTGCTCAACCCGGCCTTCACCTACCGCTTCCCGCACATGCTGCTGGCCGTACTGATCAGCGCGAGCTGGTTCGTCGGCGGCATCTCCGCCTGGTTCCTGGTCAAGCGGCGCCGTTCCGCGCTGCCGTTCGCCCGCCGCTGCCTGTCGATCGCCCTCGGCGTGCTCGCCATCCTGATGCCGATCCAGCTGTACGTGGGCGACGCCACCGCCATCTTCATGGGCGGACACCAGCCTGCGAAACTGCAGGCGTTCGAGGGGAACTGGCGCACCGACAACAACGGGTACAACCTCGTCGTCGTCCCCGACACCGACCAAGGCAAGAACGACCTGCGGATCTCGGTGCCCCACCTGGGCGCGGTGATCGGCCACGACCTCACCGGCGAGGCCGAGGTGCCCGGGCTGCTGCAGACCCCGCCCGACCAGCGGCCCAACATGTGGAGCGCCTTCTACGGATTCCGTGCCATGTACTTCGCCGCGCTGGCCATGTTCGCCACCGCCCTCGCCGGCTTGGTGCTCCGCCTGCGCGGCCGCCTGTTCGACTCCCGCCGCTTCCTGCGCTGGATGGTCTGGATGACACCGGCTGGTGTCATCGCCATCACCGGAGGCTGGATCACCGCCGAGACCGGGCGGCAGCCCTGGGTGGTGTACGGCAAGCTACGCACCTCCGACGCGCTGTCCCATCTGACCGCCGCGCAGGCCGCGACCACCCTGACCGCCTTCGTGCTCCTCTACGCGACCCTGCTGGTCATCTGGGTCCGCTACATCGTCCGCACGGTCAAGGCCGGCCCCGAGGCGCCTACGGACGCCGACGCGGTGCCCGCCTTCGGAACGGAGGCCCCCGTTGCTTGAGTACGCCACCTACGCCCTCCTCCTGCTCTCGCTCGGCATGTACGTCGTCCTGGACGGCTACGACCTGGGCGTCGGGATGCTCAGTCTGTTCGCCAAGGGGGAGAGCAGGCGCGAGTACAGCGAGTTGATCGCCACCGCCTGGGACGCCAACGAGAGCTGGCTGGTGCTGGCCGGCATCACGCTGTGGGCCGGGCTGCCCGGCGTCTCCGCGACCCTGCTGCCAGGGGTCTACCTGCCGATGATCGGCATGCTGCTCTCGATCATCCTGCGCGGCATGGGGCTGGAGCTCCAGAGCGCCGCGGCCGTCTACCGGCGCGGCTGGGCCCTACTGTTCGGCGCGGCGTCGGTCGCCGCGACGGTCTGCCAGGGCCTGGTGCTCGGCGGCGCGCTCTCCGGGCTGCGGCAGCACGGCGGTTCGTTCAGCGGCGGCGCCTTCGACTGGCTCACCCCCTACAGCGTGCTGTGCGCTCTCGGCCTGGTGGTGCTCTACCTGCTGGCCGGCGCCGCCTGGCTGCAGGACAAGACCGAGGGCGTGGCCCACGAGCGGGCGGGCCGGGCCGGTCGTCCGCTGCTGGTGGGCACGGCGGTGGCCGCGCTGGTTCTCGGGTTCGGCCTGGAGGTCGCCGATCCGGAGCGGTTCCGGTTCGACGAGCCCGTGCGCGTGACGCTGTACTGGATCGCGGTCGCCGGAGCGGTGGCCGCGGGGGCGATGGCCTGGCACGGCTTCGGGCGGCGGCCGGACTGGCGGCCCTTCGCAGGGGTGGTCGCGGCTCAGGTCTGCGGGCTGCTGGCGCTGGTGATCGCGACCTTCCCGGTCATCGTGCCGCCGGACATGACGCTCCACCAGGCATCCAGCCCGACCGGCTCGCAGGCCTTCCTCGTGATAGGCGTGGGGCTGTGCATGCCGGTGGTGTTCGCCTACAACGGGTACGCGTGGTGGGTGTTCCGCGGCAAGTTCACGCAGATCCCCGAGGCGCCGCTCGCCCCGCTCCGGGTGCGCACGCGTTTGTCCCGCCCGGTCCCGTTCGAGCCGAGCGGCTTCGTGATCGCCGTTCGGCGCACCGTCCTCACGGTGCTGGGCGTCGGGCTGGTGGCGATGTCCCAGGACGTCTTCGGGGGCGTCGCCACCTGGATCGACCCGGTGGGGATCGCCCTGCTGTCGGGGACGGCACTGATCGCCTGGATCGTCAGCGATCGGCGCGACGAGCGGGACGGGGTCTTCGACCTCGACCCCGCCGACTCGGACTCCGGGCAGGTCGGGACGTGAGCGAGCGGAGCGAGGTCACCATCGAGAGGCGTGCGTTGGGCGAAGGCCCCGCCGACCTCTGCGAGGTGGGAGCATGAGCGCCTCGACCGCCCTGCTGGCCGAACTCGGCGACGAGCGGGCCCGTGAGCGGGCCGACGGGGTGTCGGCCCGGCTGCACGCGTGGGCCGAGCCCGGCCGCGGCGAGCTGCGGCGGGCAGGCCTGCTGAGGGGTCTCGCCCAGCTGGGCACCGTGTTCTGGGCGGCCGGCCTGGCCTGGGCCGCTCAGCGCGGGCTCACCGCCCAGCACGGCGAGCGGATCGCGGTGCAGATCCTGCCTGCCGCCGGGCTCGTCGCCGCGGGGCTGACGGCCCGAGCCGTGCTGCTGTCCAGCGCCGACGCGGCCGCCGCTCGCGGGGCCCGCCGGGTACGCGCGGCGCTGCGCGAGCGCCTGCTCGCCGCCGCCCTACCGGCGAGTGGCCCCGTCCGCACCGGCCCCGGCGACGCCGACCTCGCCGAGTCCCTGACCGGCGAGGTCGCCCGGCTGACCGAGTGGCTCACGCAGTACGTCCCCGCGCGCACCACCATGTTGCTCGGAAGCGGCCTGGTCCTGGCCGCCATCGCGGACCGCAGCTGGTTCGTGGCGCTGATCCTGGTCGTAGCCACCCCGCTGCTGCCGGCCAACCTCAAGGTCATCGGGCTGGGCACGCAGGCAGCCGTCCACGCGCAGCTCACGGCGGTGCGCCGGCACGGCGCCCGCCTGCTCGACCAGCTGCGCGGTCTGCCCACCCTGATCGGACTGGGCGCCCGGGAAGCCGCCGCGACCACCCTGCACGAGGACGACGAGGAACTGGCCCGCCGCACGATGACGGTTCTGAAAGTCGCCTTCCTCTCCACCGCCTGGATCGAGTTGCTGATCACCGGCACCCTCGCCGTGGTGGCGACCTACTGCGGACTGGTGCTGCTCGACTACCTGCAACTGCCTCTGGTGCCGGGCCGGATGAGCCTGGCCACCGCGCTCTTCGTGCTGGTGCTCACCCCCGCCTACTTCGCCCCTGCCCGCGACCTGGCCCGCGGCTACCACGCCCGCGCCGAGGCCCGCGCCGCGGCGGAGCTGATCGACGGGATCCTCGGCAGCTCTGGCGGCGAGGATGAGGACACACCCCCGCCCGAGCCTGCCCGGCGCAGTGACGGTGCCGTCGGCGTGCGCCTGCATCACGTGTCGGTCCATCATCCAGGCCGCTCGGTCGCCGCCCTGGACGACGTGAGCCTCGATCTCGCCCCAGGTGCCTTCCTCGCCGTTACCGGTCCCAGCGGCGCGGGCAAGTCGACACTGCTCGCCGTCGTCGCAGGTCTGACCGCACCCACCGCCGGAACCGTCGTCCACGAGCAGGGCGGCATCCTTCGGCCGCCGTCCCCCGCCTCGGTTGCCTGGGTCGGCCAGCCCGCGCACCTGCTGCCCGGCGCCGTCCGCGACAACCTGCTCCTCGCCCGACCCGACGCCACCGACGCCGAGCTCTGCGCCGCCTTCCACACGCTCGGCTTCGGCGACCTGCTCGCCGACCTGCCGAGCGGGCTGGACACATCGGTCGGCGAGCGGGGGAGCGGGCTCTCCTCCGGCCAGTCTCAGCAACTCTCCCTGGTGCGAGCACTGTTGATGGATGCGCCGCTGCTCTGCCTGGACGAGCCCACCGCCCATCTCGACCCGGTGGCGCAGGCCCGCGTCGTCGTGGCCCTGCGCACCCTGACGCGCGGTCGGACCGTGCTGCTCGCCACCCACAGTCCCGCGCTGCTTCCGCTCGCGGACCGGACGATCGCCCTGGACCGGGGGAGACCGCAATGAGCCCCTGGCGACTGCTTCGCCACTCCATGCCCCGCCGCGACCTGGTCGTCGGCCTCCTGCTGGCCGCGGCCGCGGAACTGAGCGCCGCGGCTCTACTGGGCCTGTCCGGCTGGTTCCTGACGACCTGTGCGCTGGTGACGCTGTTGGCCAACACGACCTGGTCGTGGATGTACCCGTCGGGCGCGGTCCGCGCGCTCGCCCTGCTGCGCACCACGCTGCGCTACCTCGAACGGCTGACCAGCCACCGGGTCGTCCTCAGCACGACCGTGACCCTGCGCGGCCGCCTGGTCAGGGGCGCGGGCGAACTGAGCGCGCGCGAGCTGCGCGCCCAACGGGACGGAACGCTGCTCGATCGCCTGACCACCGACGTGGAGACGGTCGCCGGGCTGCCCGCCCAGGTCGTCGCGCCACTCGCCGGCTGCGCCGTCACGGCGGTGCTGGTGGAGGTGCTGCTGCTCCGGGCGAGCCCGGCGCTCGGCGCCGCCGAGCTCGCCGTCCTCGCGGGCGGTCTCTGGTGGGCGGTGCGCACCGGCCACCGGGCCCGGCGGTACCTCGCGGACGCCGCTGCCGCGCGGGCCGGTGCCCGGACGGACCTGATCGCCGCCCGGGCCGCCTTCAACGAACTGCGCTGCCTGGACGCGGTGACGCAGGCCCGCGGTGCCGTCGCGGTGGCGTTGGAACGCGAGGAGGCGGGTGCTGCCGCCGCGGCAGCCGAGCAGCGGCTGGGCACCCTGGGCCTGCGGCTGCTCGCCGCGCTCGGCCAGGGCCTCGCCCTGCTGCTCGGACTGCAGGCGGGCGCCCGGTCGCAGCCGGTGGCCGACGTCGTCGGCGAGGTGCTGCTGCTCGCGGCGGTGTGGGAGCTGCTGGACCGCCTTCCCCAGTTGCTCCGGGAGCTGGCCGCCGCCCAGGACGCGGCCGTACGTCTCGGGCCGTACACCGCGACCGCCGCCGACCGGCCGGGTTCTTGGCGGGCGAGCGGAGACCCGGTGCTCACCGTGGCCGACCTGCCCGCCGGCAACAGCGGGCGGCCCCTCTCGTTCACAGTCCGGGGCCCCGGGCTGGTGGTTGTCACCGGCCCCAACGGCAGCGGAAAGTCCACACTCCTCGGCCAGTTGGCCGGACGGATGCCCACTGCCTCCGGACAGGTGTGCCTGGGCGCCGTCCCTGTCGCCGAGTTGCCCTCCGACGTGCTCGCCGACGCGCTCACCCTGGTCGAGGTCGATGACTGGCTCGCCGACGCGACCGTCAGGGCCAACCTGTGCCTGGCCGCACCGCGCGCCGACCGGGAGCAACTGCGCGCGGCACTGGCAGCGGTCGACCTCGCCACCCTGCCCCTGGACACCCCGGTCGGCCCCGCCGGCCGCGCACTGTCCCAGGGCCAGCGGCGCCGCCTCGCCATCGCCCGCGCGATCCTGCGCCGCCCGCGCATCCTGCTGCTCGACGAACCCACCGCCGGACTCGACCGCCCGACCGCTGAGGTGCTCCTGGGCGAGCTGCGCCGAGAGCTGCCCGACTCGGCACTGGTACTGGCCCTGCAGGACCGGGATATCGCGCTGCTCCCGTGGCCTCCGGACGTCATCGTCGATCTGGCCGACCACCGGATGGCCGACCACCGGATGGCCGGAGCAACGGGATGGTCGGGGTGAACCCGTGTACGGGTGGCGAACGTGCTGGCCAGTCCCACAATTTGCGGGTTTCGGAGCCGTCTGACGTCCGTTCGGCAGGTCCAAACCACGCTAGCTTGGCGCCATGGATATCACCACGACGCAAGCAACGGCGAAGTTCGACGTCAAGGTGGTCGCGGCCGCCTCGACCACGGTGGTGCTCTGGGCCTCCGCCTTCGTTGCGATCCGGGACGCGGGCGGCGCGTTCGGCCCGGGAGCGCTGGCGCTGGGCCGGCTGCTGACCGGCGCGCTGGCGCTGCTGGCCCTGCTGCTGGTGCGCGGCGAGGGGCTGCCGCCGCGCGCCGCCTGGCCCGGGATCCTGACCTCCGGGGTGCTCTGGTTCGGGCTCTACATGGTCGCGCTCAACTGGGGCGAGAAGGAGGTCGACGCGGGCACCGCCGCGATGGTGGTCAACATCGGCCCGGTGCTGATCGCGCTGCTCGGCGGCTGGCTGCTCAAGGAGGGCTTCCCGCGCAGCCTGCTGTCGGGCATGGCGGTCTCGTTCGCCGGCGCGATCGTGGTCGGTGCCTCGACGTCCGGCGGCAGCGGCAGTTCGGTCCTCGGCATCGTGCTGTGCGTGCTGGCGGCGGCGGCCTACGCCTCGGGCGTGGTGAGCCAGAAGCCCGCCCTGCGGCACGCCTCGCCGCTGCAGACGACCGCGTTCGGCTGCCTGGTCGGTGCGGTGGCCTGCCTGCCGTTCGGCCCGCAGCTGTTGGACCAGGTCGGGCACGCGCCGCTCCGGGCCACCCTGGACATGGTCTACCTCGGCCTGTTCCCGACCGCGCTGGCCTTCACCACCTGGGCCTACGCGCTCTCCCGCACCACCGCGGGCAAGATGGGCGCCACCACGTACGCGGTGCCGGCCCTGGTGGTCCTGATGTCCTGGGCCGTCCTCGGCGAGGTGCCCGGCTGGCTGACGCTGCTCGGCGGAGTGCTCTGCCTGGGCGGTGTGGCGGTCTCCCGGCGCCGCTGACGACGCCGCGCACCGGTCGCGCGGGGGCGGGACTCCCGCGCGGCGCGGGGCCGGTCCGTCCCGTGCCGGAGTGCGGGGCGGCGCTACAGCACCAGGGTGGTCTCGCTGCGGCCCAGCAGGTAGCCCAGGTGCAGCCGGTTCTTGGCGCCCAGGCCGTCCTTGATGGCGGCGACGTGCGCCTGCAGCGAGCGCTCGCTGATGCCCAGCCGGCGGGCGATCACCTTGTCCGAGTGCCCCTCCACCAGCAGCCGCCGGATCGACTCGCGGATCGCCGGCACCACCTCGGGTGCGGCCTGGGCGGCGTGGATGGGGACGAACGGGAACGGCTCGGCCCGGTCCCAGGAGCGCTCGAAGACGTCGCTGAGGAAGCGCACCACGGACGGCTCGGTGATCATCGAGGCCACCGTGCGGTCGTCGTTGGCGGAGATGAACGCGGTGCTGCGGTCGATCACGATCAGCCGGTCGAAGAACTCGGCCAGGGTGCGCACCTGGACGCCGTGGTCGGTCACCGTGCGGACGTAGTTCTTGGTCGCCTCGTCGAACCGCGTGGTGTGCTGGTAGAGGGTGCGCATGGCCACCCCGCCGGCGATCTGACGGCGCACCGACTCCAGCGCCTCGTCGAGCACGGTGCCGGGCCTGGGGCCGTCCGGCTGGGCGGTGAGGATCTCCCGCTCGGCGTCCTCCAGCGCGGTCTGGATGGTCCGGTTGATCTCCGGCAGCCCGTGCAGGTGCACCACGCCCTGCACGGTGGGCTCCCCGGCCACCGCCGCCGGGCCCTCCTTCTCCTGGTTCTGCTGCTTGGCCAACTGGGCCAGGGCGAGCTTCAGGGCGGCCTCGACCAGGTTGTCGCCGATGTCCTGGCCCTGCGCGGTCACCTCGGGCGCCAACGCCCCCCCGACGTTGCCCTGCGCGTCCGATTTGCCCGATCCTGCTCGCATATAGACCCCTCGGTTAACTGCAATGCGACGACCCGAACCATCCTAGGTCTGGAGCCGTGAACCCAGCCAGGGGAAGGTTGGTTGTGCGGGCGGCGGAACACCCCGGGGAACACGAGGGAAACCCGCCGCAGCACCCGAACTCGACTTCTGTGCGAGCAAACTGAGTTGTCCTCAGGTGCTCGCGGCGCAACGCGATGAATTCCGGAATTGACGCTTAATCAGCGATGTCCGGAATACCTTCCCCCGATCAAAGCTTTCACGAAAGAGGTCTGCCATGCGCCAGTACGCCTCCGTCCGGATCGTCGCCCCGCTCGCCCTCCTGCTGGCCCCGGTGGCCGGTGTGCTCGCCGGCACCTCGCTGCTGCACGGCGCCGCCGCGGTCGCGGTGCAGAACCGCGCCGACGTGGGCTGGAACAACCCCCCGATCGGCGGCACCGCCACCCCCACCGCCACCCCCACCCCGGCGCCCATCGCCTGACCCTCCCGGCCCACCGCCGCCAGATCCGAAGAGAGCAGCCGTCTGCCATGTCCGACTCACCGTGGTTCGTCTCCCGCCCCACCAGCAGCCGGGCCCCGTACCTGGTCTACTGCTTCCCGCACGCCGGCGGCAACGCCCGTTCGTTCCTGAGCTGGCAGCAGCACCTGGCGGCCGATGCCGAACTGGTCGGCGTCTGCGCCCCCGGGCGCGGCCTGCGACTGGACGAGCCGAGCCCGGCCGGCATCGCCGAGCTGGCCGAGGGCGCCGCCCGGGCCGTCGCGGCCGCCGCGGACCGTCCGTTCCTCCTCTTCGGCCACAGCTTCGGCGCCGTGCTCGCCTTCGAGACGGCCCGTCGGCTGCGCGAACTCCCCTTGCTGAGGCACCTGGTGGCGTCCGGCTGCGCCGCCCCGCGGTTGCTGCCGAGCGAGCGGGTGCGGCAGACGGCCAAGCTGCGCGGCCAGGAGTTCACCGAGGCGGTCGCCTTCTTCGGCGGCCTGCCGCCCGAGGTGCTCGCCGAGCCCGAACTGCAGGACCTGCTGCTGCCGGGCCTGCGGGCCGACTTCCACCTGGTCTCCGGCTACCGCTACCAGCCGGGCGAGCCGCTGCCGATCGGCATCTCGCTGGTCAACGGCCGCGAGGACCCGCACGTGGGGCCGGCCGAACTGCGCCACTGGGAGCACGAGTCCGTGCTGCCGCTGCGCTACCACTGGGCCGACGGCGGCCACTTCTACTTCGGCCCCGACCCGGCGCCCGCGGTCGATCTGCTGCGCTCACTCATTCGTGCGGATTCCGGTGCGCCGAGCGCGCGGGAGGAACACGTCGAACTTATCTAGTTGTGCCGCCGGAACCACGGGTGGCAACCCGTCCGGAACCGCAACCGGGGAAACCCCCGCAACTCGCGTCACAACAGAGAGGATCCTGCGATGCAGTCGGCAGCCGCAGACCAGTACCACCGCGCCCGGGTATTCCGGGAACTCCACGAGCGGTCCACCGCCTTCGTGATTCCGAATCCGTGGGACGCCGGATCCGCCAAACTGCTGGCCGGCCTCGGCTTCCCGGCGCTCGCGACCACCAGCGGTGGCCTCGCCTTCTCGCTGGGCCGCCCCGACGGCGACAACCGGGTGAGCCGCACCGAGGCCCTGGCCAATGCCGCGGACATCGTGGCCGCCACACCGCTGCCGGTCGCCGCCGACCTGGAGAGCGGCTACGGGCCGAGCCCCGAGGACGTCGCCGAGACCATCCGGCTGGCCGCCCGGGCGGGCCTGGTGGGCGGTTCGATCGAGGACGCCACCGGGGACCCGCAGGCGCCCGTGCTGGAGCCGGCGGCGGCCGCGGACCGGGTCCGGGCGGCGGTCGAGGCCGCGCGCTCGCTCGACTTCCCCTTCACGGTCACGGCGCGGGCGGAGAACTTCCTCTACGGCCGCCCGGACCTGAAGGACACGGTCGCGCGGCTGCAGGCCTACCAGGAGGCCGGCGCGGACGTGCTCTACGCCCCGGGCCTGCCGGACGCCGACGCGGTGCGCGCGGTCTGCGCCGAGCTGGACCGCCCGGTCAACGTGCTGGCCGCAGCCGGCGGCCTGAGCCTGTCGGTCGCGCAGCTGGCCGACCTCGGCGTGCGGCGGATCAGCCTGGGATCCGCCCTGGTCCGCGCCGCGCTGGGCGGGCTGCTGGCCGCGGCGGAGGAGGTGCGCACCACCGGGACCTTCGGGTTCGCGGCGCGGGCGCTGCCGTACGCCAGGGCCAACGAGATCTTCACCGAGCTGTCCGACATCCATCGACCCCCGAAGGAAGCGACGTCATGAGTGTCCTGCAGGCCCCGCGGTACGTCCTGGGGGAGGAGGAGTTGGACCACACCGAGGTCGAGTGCCTGGCCGAACGGGCCGCCGAGCTGAAGATGGTGCCCAGGGCCGCGCTCTGGGGCTGGGGGTCGGTGCGCCGCACCGGCCGCGGCCTGGCGGAGCTGGCGATCGACAGCGGCACGGCCACGCTGCGGGCGGCGGAGGTGGACCCGGCCGAGGTGGACGCGCTGATCCTGTGCTCCACCCGGTTCCCGGGCGGGCCGCGCACCCACGGCCGGTTCGTGGAGCGGATCCTGACCGGGACCGGCCTCGAGCGCGCGGCGTTCCTCGGGATCACGCTGAACCGCTGCACCAACCTGCTGGTCGCCCTCGACACCGCGCACGCGCTGGTGGCGGCCGGCCGGCACCGCCGGATCCTGGTCGTCACCACGGACCGGATCGAGGACGAGAAGGAGCGGATGGAGAGCTTCGCGCTCTTCAGCGACGGGGCGGCGAGCTGCCTGGTCTCGGCCGGTACCACGGCCGGGGCAGGGAGCGGGCTCGGAGTCCACTACCGGATCCGGTCCACCGCCGCCGCCCAGGAGGCGGCCGCGCTGGACTGGTCGCACGAGATCAGCGCCGACCTCGCCCGGGAGGCCAACGGGCGCCT
This sequence comes from Kitasatospora sp. NPDC017646, assembly GCF_044329365.1. Taxonomy (NCBI): domain Bacteria; kingdom Bacillati; phylum Actinomycetota; class Actinomycetes; order Kitasatosporales; family Streptomycetaceae; genus Kitasatospora; species Kitasatospora sp. NPDC017646. The sequence continues at coordinate 35,353 of NZ_JBIRJC010000029.1, forward strand.
GCTGACGCCGCTCGGCCTGGCGCCCGACCAGGTGGACGGACTCCTGCACGCCAACCTGTTCCTGCCGCTGGTCACCATGAAGGAGCGCCAGGCCGGCTTCACCGCCCGCCAGCTGTACACCGCGAACATCACCCGGTTCGGGCACTGCTTCGCCGCGGACCCGCTGATCAACCTGGCCGACCAGGAACGCGCCGGACTGCTGCGCGACGGCGGCCACTACCTGGCCGCGGTCAGCGTGCCGGGCTCTCGGGTCGCCGTCCTGCTCCGGCGCGACGGCGGCTGACGCCCCGTCCGGCCGATCCGCCGTCGGCCCGGCCCCACCCGGGCCGCCCGTCGCGCCACCCCTCCCCAGAACCCCCTCCCGCCGCGCTGCCCGCCGTCCGTGGGTCGCCCCGGCGCGCCCTGCCACGCCACCGTCCGATGGAGTGCCCGTGTACGCCCACCAGACCCACGACCTCGACGACCTGACCACCTCGCTGCCCGTCGGCGGCTTCGAGTTCAGCCCCACCGCGCAGGCCGAGGCCGAAGCGGTGCTGGCCGCCGGCCCGGCCGTGACCTACCACCGGCTGCTCGCCGACCAGGAGTCCCAGACCACCCTGCTGGTGGCCCGCCGGGTGCTGGCCGCCTTCCTCGCCGCGGAGGACCCCGGCGCCGGGCCGGTCACCGCGGACGCGCTCTCCGCCCTGGTGGCCGGCGCCCGGGCGGAGTTCGCCCCGACGGCGGCCCGGTTGACCGCCACGCCCGCCGACCGGGCCGTCGCGCTGCGTGGCCGGGCCCCGGTCGCGCTGCTGGCCGGCTGCTGGCTGGACACCGTCTCGCAGCCCGCCACCCAGCCCGCCCTGGTGGTGAACCGGCTCTACGCCCAGTACTTCGCGCTCAAGGGCGAGGGCCGCCCGCAGCACTCCGTGCCGCAGCGGCGCCGCCGCGCGCTGGAGGACGCCGGGGTGCTGCTGCCGCAGCCGGAGGAGGCGGACTTCCTCGTCCGGGCCCAGGCCCGCCCGTTGGCCGCCCTGCACGGCGCCTTCCTGCTGGCCCTGTCCCGGTTGCCCGCCGCCTTCCTGCCGGAGGTGGTCGGAGTCCAGTACGCCTTCCACGCGCTCGGCCTGGACGACCTGCTGAACGGCACCGAGCCGACGCTCGCGGTCGACGAGCTGCTCGCCGAGTACCTGGAGCTGACCGAACGGTCGGACACCGGGGCGCAGGACCGGCGGCGACTGGCCGCAGCGGTCCGGCTGGTGGTCCGGATCGAGCGCGAGCAGCTCGCCCTGCTGGCCGGACTGGTGTCCTACCGGGCCGGGTTGTCGGTGGACGCGCGGGCCGCCGAGATCGTCGAGCGGCACCGCCCGTTCGCCGGACGCCAGCACAAGAACGTCAAGATCGGCGGCGAGTTGCTCTCCGAGACCTTCGCCGACCCGCAGTTCGACCTCGACGCCTTCATGGCCGAGTTCCGCGCCTCCCGCCAGCTGCGCCCGCTGCGGCGCGGCGGCTGCCCGTTCACCCGGGCGGTCAAGTTCGGCGGCCCGATGTTCGGCATCTTCGACGAGGCCGAGGCCGCGGTCTTCAAGGAGTGGGCCGAGTCGGTCGCCGCCGGCGAGCCGGCCGGTGCGCCGCTGCGGCCCGACACCAGCGGCGACGAGCAGGCCGCGCACTGGCAGCGGGCCGTGCTCGCCACCGCCCCGCCGGACGTGCGGTTCGCCGAGGCGTCCCCCGCCGACGACCGCGAGTTCTTCCACCGGCTGGTCAACATCGAGCAGTTCCCCAACACCCTGCCGCTGGCCGCGCAGACCGCCGAGGAGGGCCTGCAACGGGCCGAACTGCTCTTCCGCCACGGCGCCGGCGGCCGGTACACGGACGCCAGCTGGTTCGACTACACCCCCGAGGCGCTGCTGGAGCGGGTGGACCGGATCTACTGGGACAAGCTGGTCGGCCCGTACCGCGCACTCCAGGAGGTGCCGGACCGCGACGAGGTGATCTTCCACCAGAAGACCTTCGCCCTCGGCAGCCTGATCGACGGCACCTGGGCCCACCGGATCGGCAACCACGGCCGCTACCACCGGCAGAGCGACGCGATGCTCTTCTCGATCTACGCCGACGAGATGGGTCGCGGCGAGCTCGCCAAGAACCACATCACGCTGATCCGCCAGGTGCTGGCCAGCATGGACGTCCAGCTGCCGCACATCCGCTCGACGGAGTTCCTGGACCAGGGCGAACTGCCGGACGAGCTCTACCGGTTCTCGATCCACCAGATCTGCCTGGCGCTGTTCCCGGACCGGCTGCACAGCGAGATCCTCGGCTACAACCTCGGGATCGAGATGTTCGGGCTCGGCGAGATGCGCCTGCACGAGGTGCAGAAGCTTCGCCGCCACAACCTGGACACCGCGTACGAGGAAGCGCACCTGTCGATCGACAACTTCTCGGCCGGCCACGCCCGCCAGTCCGCCGAGATCATCGTCTCCCACCTGGACGGGGTGCGCCGGGAGGCGGGCGAGGCGGCCGTGCGGCGCGAGTGGCGCCGGATCTGGCGCGGCTACGCCTCCTTCGCCTGGTTCGTGGAGCACCAGCTGGTCAACTCGCTGGCCACCGGGACCGACACCGCCGACGACCTGGTCATCTGAGGAGCCCGCCGTGACCCCCAACGCCTTCGACCCGGAGATCCTCCGGCTGCCCTTCTACACCGACGAGCACCGCGACCGCGCCCAGCGGCTGGGCCGGTGGTGCGAGGAGCGGGCCGCGCTCTGGACCGAACTGCGCGCCGACGGCCCGGACAAGGCCGTGCGCCGGGCGCTGGCCGCGCTCGGCGAGGCCGGCTGGCTGGCCTTCCTGGACGACGAGGAGCCCGGAACCGACGGCGACTACCGCTCGGTCTGCCTGGCCCGCGAGGCGCTCGCCTACGCCGAGGACCTGGCCGACTTCGCCTTCGCGATCCAGGTGCTCTCGGCCACCCCGATCCTGCGGTACGGCAGTCCCGAGCAGCGGCGGCGTTACCTGCCGGGCCTGGCGGCCGGCACCCTGGCCGGTGCCTTCGCGGTCTCCGAGGACCAGTCCGGCTCGGACGTCGCCGCGGTGGCGCTGACCGCCGAGCGGGACGGCGAGGAGTACGTGCTCAACGGCGGCAAGGCGTGGATCGCCAACGGCACGGTGGCGGACGTGGTCTGCGTGATCGCCCGGACGGGCGAGGGACCGGGGCCGCTGGGGCTGACCGCCTTCCTGGTCCCCGGTGACACCCCGGGCCTGCGGGTGCGCGAGCCGATCGACGCGATCGCGCCCCGCCCCTTCGCCCACCTGGCGTTCGAGGACTGCCGGGTGCCCGCCGACGCGGTGCTCGGGCGGCCCGGGCGCGGCTTCGTGGTGGCGATGGACCTGCTGGAGCGGGCCCGGATGACGGTGGGCGCGGCCGCGCTCGGCTTCGCCCGGCGGGCCGCCGACGCGGCCCAGGCACGGGCCCGGCAGCGCGCCATCTACGGCGGGGTGCTGTTCGACCTGCCCACGGTCAAGTTCGACCTGGCCGCCATGGAAGTCGAGTTGAACGCGTCCGCGCTGCTGGTCGGGCGGGCCGCCTGGGAGCTCGACCGGGGCCACCGGGGGTTCGGCAAGCACTCCAGCATCGCCAAGCTGCAGGCCACCGAGGCGGCGCAGCGGATCGTCGACCGGTGCGTGCAGCTGCACGGCGCCGCCGGGCTGGTCGCGGACAGCCTGCCCGAACGCCTGTACCGGCAGATCCGGGCGCTGCGTGTCTACGAGGGCGCCTCGGAGGTTCAACAGCTGACCATCGCCGGTGCGCTGGACGCGCGCCGGGCCCGCTGACGTACTGTCAAGGAGCGACACTGCCATGCAGACCCCGACGAACCCGGTCGAGGCCGTCCGGCACCCCGACCCGTACCCGTACTACGCGCGGCTGACCGCGGAACGTCCGTTCGGCTGGGACGAGCAGCTGCAGGCCTGGGTGGCCGCCGACGCCGCCTCGGTCACCGCCGCGCTGTCGGCCGCCGAACTGCGGGTCCGCCCGCCGGCCGAGCCGGTGCCGACCGGGCTGCTCGGCACCGCCGCCGGTGCGGTCTTCGGCGACCTGGTCCGGATGACCGACGGCCCGGACCAGCAGCGCCTCAAGCAGGTGGTGCTGGACGCGCTCGGCGAGGCCGAGCCGGCCGAGGCGGGCAAGCTGGCCGCGGAACGGACCCGGCAGAGCCTGGAGCGGGCAGGCGGCCCGGGCTTCGAGGAGCTGATGTTCCAGGTGCCGGCCCGCGTGGTGGCCGCGCTGTGCGGCCTGGACGCCGGACTGGAGCCGGAGGCGGCGCGACTGGTGGGGGACTTCGTGCAGTGCATCCCCGCCGGTGCCACGGCGGAGCAGCAGCGGGCGGCCGCGGAGGCCGCGGCGCGGCTGCGGGAGCTGCTCGGGCCGGGCCTGACCGGTGCCGAGCCGACCGGGCTGCTGGCTGCCCTGGTCCGGGCGGCCGGTCGGCGGGACTGGCCGCGGACGGCGCCGCTGCTGGCCAACGCCGTGGGCTTCCTCTCGCAGACCTACGACGCGACGGCCGGTCTGATCGGCAACTCGCTGCTGGCGCTGCGCGAGCAGCCGGCCGGCGACCTCGCCGCGCTGGCCCGCGAGGTGGCCCGGCACGACGCGCCGATCCAGAACACCCGCCGGTTCGCGGCCGAGCCCTGGCGGTTCGGCGCGGCGACCGTCCAGCCCGGACAGGCCGTGCTGGTGGTGCTCGCCGCCGCCAACCGCGACCCCGCGGCCAACCCCGACCCGCACGCCTTCGACCCCGGGCGCCCCGCGCCCGGCTGCTTCACCTTCGGCGCCGGCCCGCACCGCTGCCCGGGCGCCGACCTCGCGGTGGCGATCACCGCGGGTGTCCTGGACGAACTGCTGACGCACGGCTTCGAGGCGGCCGCGTTGCCCGCCGGGCCGGGCTACCGGGCCCTGGCGAACGCGCGCATCCCGCTGCTCTGAGCAGCCCCGTCCGACTTCGGTTCCCACCGCCTTACCCCCGCACGACCACATCCAGGAAGGACGAGACCGATGGCAGAGCAGCCGCGGCTGTGGATCCGGCACGAGGTGCGCGCCACCGAGCGCCGGGCCCCGCTGGTGCCGCAGGACGCACGCCGGCTGGTGGAGCTGGGCTTCCACCTGACCGTGGAGGAGTCCCCGCAGCGGGTGTACCCGCTGGACGAGTACCTAGCCGCCGGCTGCCAGGGGGCCGAGGCCGGCTCCTGGACCGAGGCCCCCGAACCGGCGTACGTCCTCGGGCTCAAGGAGCTCCCGGACTCGCCCGACGAGCTGATTCACCGTCACATCTTCTTCGGGCACGCCTACAAGGGCCAGCAGGGCGGTCGTGAGCTGCTCGCCAGGTTCGCCCGCGGCGGCGGCGAGCTGCTCGACCTGGAGTACCTGGTGGACGACGCCGGGCGCCGGCTGGCCGCCTTCGGCTACTGGGCCGGTTATGTGGGTGCGGCGCTCGGCGTGCTGCAGGCCCGCGGCCGGCTCACCGCCCCGCTGCGCCCGCTGGCCAAGAGCGAGCTGGACCGGCAGCTGCGCCACTCGATGCGCGCAGGCGCCCCCGACGCGCTGGTGATCGGCGCGCTCGGCCGCTGCGGGCGCGGCGCGGTGGACGCGCTGGAGGTGGCCGGGCTGGCCGCCACCTGCTGGGACCAGGAGGAGACCCGCGAACTGGACCGCGCCGCGCTGCTCCACCACGACCTGCTGGTCAACACCGTGCTGACGTCCCGTCCGATTCCGCCGTTCCTGCGCCCCGCCGACCTCCCGGTCGCCGACCGGCGGCTGGGCCTGGTGGTCGACGTGACCTGCGACGTCACCTCCGACCTCAACGTGCTGCCGGTCTACCGTACCGTCACCGACTGGTCCGAGCCGGTGCGCCGCCTGCACCAGGACCCGCCGCTCGACCTGATCGCCATCGACAACCTGCCCTCGCTGCTGCCGGCCGAGGCCAGCCGGGCCTTCTCCGCGGAGCTGGTGGCCCAACTGCGCACCCTGGCCGACCCGGCCGCGCCCTGGCGGCACTGCCGGGCCGACTTCCGGGCCGCCTGCCGCCGCCACGAACTGGAGGCCGTCCATGTCTGAGCCGTCCGTGTCCGACCTCTCGACCGCGATACGCACGGTGCACTGGATCGGCACCGGGCTCTCCACCGGCCGCAGCGGCCTGGAGCTGCTGCTGGAGCACGGTGCCCGCGTGGTGCTCTGGGGCCGGACCGCGGCCAAGGCCGAACAGTGCCTCGCGGCCCGCGGCCTGGCCGGCCTGGCCGGGGCCCGCGGCTTCGACACGGCGGCCCTGGCCGCCGCGCTGGCCCCCGGCGACGTGCTGGTGTCGATGCTCCCGGCGGCCCACCACCCCGAGCTGCTGCGCCTCGCGCTGGCGCACGGTGCCCACTTCGCCTGCTCCAGCTACGTCTCGCCGGAGCTGGCGGAACTGGCGGCCACGGCCGAGCGGACCGTGGTGCTCACCGAGGCGGGCCTGGACCCGGGCATCGACCACCTGATGGCCCACCGCCTGGTCGAACTCGGCCGCACCGCCGCCGGGGAGGCCGTCAGCACCGCCGACTTCACCTCCTACTGCGGCGGACTGCCCGCCGAGCTCAACGAGTTCCGCTACCGCTTCAGCTGGGCCCCGCTCGGAGTGCTCAACGCGCTGCGCTCGCCGGCCCGCTACCTGCGCGACTGGCAGCAGCGCACCGCGCCGCACCCCTGGCAGGCGACCACCGAGTACCCGGTGGCCGGCGAGCGGTTCGAGGTGTACCCCAACCGCGACAGCCTGCCCTTCGCCGAGCAGTACGGCTTCCCGCCGCACTGGCGCAAGCGCTCCTTCGTCCGCGGCACGCTGCGCCCGGCCGGCTGGCGAGCCGCCTGGTCCGAGGTCTTCGCCACGGTGGAGTCCGGCGACGACGGGCGGATCGCGGCACTGGCGGGCGAGTTGGCCGAGCGCCATCCGATGCGCGAGACGGACCGCGACCGCGTGGTGCTCGCCGTGGCGCTGGACCTGAGCTGGGCCGACGGCGCCTGGTCGGGGAGCTGCCTGCTCGACCTGCGCGGCGACGAGCGGGAGAGCGCCATGGCCCTGCTGGTCTCGCTGCCGTTGGCGTACGGCATCACCCGGATCCTCGACGGCGCGCTGGCCCCGGGCCTGCACCGGGCCGCCGAGGGCGTCCGGGAGGCCGAACAGTGGCTGGACTTCCTGGCCGCGCGCGGCATCACCACCGAGCTGCGCACCACCGAAAGCACGACGCGAGGAGCACTGCTGTGACCGATCGACGACCACCGGCCTTCGTCCTGACCGGAGCCTTCTGGGTGGTCTGCCGTAATCCGCGCTACCTGCAGGAGCTGGCCGCCCGCGGGCTGAAGATCCTGCTGATCACCCCGCGCGGCTGGCGCGAGCGCGCGCTCGCCGCCCGGGCCGACCCGACCGGGCCGGCCGCGCTGATCGACGAGATCGCCTTCGTGGACGGCGAGTTGAACCAGGACGGCTCGTTCACCGCAGGCGTGCTGGCGCGGGCCGCCGACTGGCGGGCGCGCTACCGGATCGTCGGCGCCTACGCGGTGGGCGAGACCCTGGTGGAGCCCACCGGGCTGCTGGCCGACGCGCTGGGCCTGCCCGGCCCGGGCCTGCGGGCCACCCGGGTCTGCCGCTCCAAGCCGCTGCAGCGCTGGTACCTGCCGGAGTTCGCGCCCTCCGGCACGGTGCTGCCGGCGGCCGAGCGGGCCGCCTTCGATCCGGCCTCGGTCGCGTACCCGGTGGTGCTCAAGCCCGCCGCCCGACACTCCAGTTCGGGTGTGGTGACGGTCCGCGACGAGCAGGCGCTGGCCGCACGGCTGGCCGACTACCCGGAACACGAGACGCTGCTGGTGGAGCAGAAGGTGGTCGGCCAGGAGTACTCGGTGGAGAGCCTGGTGCAGGAAGGGAAGGTGATCTTCGCCTCGGTCACCCGCAAGACCACCACCGAGTCGCACGCCGCCACCTTCGTCGAACTGTCGCACTCGGTGCCGAGCGCGCCGGAGCCGGTGGACCGCGCGCTGCTGGAGGCCAACGCCACGATGCTGGCGGCGCTCGACTTCGGCAGCGGGATCGCCCACGCCGAGTGGCGGGTGGATGCCGCCGGCCGCCCGGTGCTGATGGAGGTGGCCGCCCGCACGCCGGGCGACGGCCTGCTGGCCCTCTACCGGTTGGCCACCGGAGAGCCGCTGGAACCGGAGATCGTCCGGCTGGCGCTGGGCGAACCGGTCGGCTACCCCGAGCCGCGCCGCTGGACCCGGCAGGTCTACCTGGAGCACCGGGACGGGATCCTGGACGACGTCCGGGTGGACTGGCCCGGCGTGCGGCCGGTCTGGCTGGGCGAGGCCGGGATCTGGCCGGACCCGCCGGTCGGCGCCCCCGACGGGCCGGGGGAGCTGCGCGCGGTGCTGGTGCTCAAGGAGCGCGGCAGCCGGCTCGGCCCGCTGGAGAGCTCCGAGGACCGCGCGGTCTGCTTCCTGATCGACGCTCCGTCACCCGAGGAGCTGGACGCGCTGGAGCAGCGGGTGCGCGCGGCGGTGGCGATAGAGGTGCGCGATGTCGACTGACACCGTCCGCCCGGAGCCGGTCGCGCAGGCGCAGGCGGCGGCCGAACCGGTGCCGGCCCGGGTGACCGTCTGGGCCACCTTCCGGGACGCGCCGCTCGCGGTGAAGACCGTGCTGGCCGGAGTGCTGGTCAACCGGCTCAGCGGCTTCCTCAACGTCTTCCTGGTGCTCTTCCTCGGCTCGAAGGGCTACTCCAAACCGGAGACCGTGCTGGCGCTGGGCGTGTACGGCGGTGGCGCCGTGCTCGGCGTGCTGGTCGGCGGCTCGCTCGCGGACCGGCTGGGCGTGCGCAACGCCACCGTGGCCAGCATGGGCGCGACCGCGGTGCTCACCGCGGCCCTGCTCTACCTGCCCGGGTACGGCCTGCTGATGGCGGCGGTCTGCCTGGCCGGCCTCAGCGCGCAGGTCTTCCGGCCCGCCTCGGCCACCCTGCTCGCCGAACTCACGCCGGACGACCGGCAGGTGATGGTCTTCGCGATGTACCGCTTCGGCCTGAACCTGGGCGCCACCGCGGCCCCGCTGGTCGGCTTCTGGCTGTACCACGCGGGCCACGACCGGTACCTGCTGCTCTTCTGGGGCGAGGCGCTGATCGCGCTGGCCTACGCGGTCCTCGCGCTGGCCACGCTGCCCGCCGCCACCCGCCGCAGTGCCACCGCGGCCGCGGCGCCGCAGGCCGGCGGCTACCGGGCGGTGCTGCGCGACCGCCGCTACCTGCGCTACCTGGCCGCCGCCTTCTGCCACGCCGTCGTCTACGTCCAGTACCTGTCCACCCTGCCGCTGTTCGTGCAGGACCGGCACCTCGCCGTCGTCTGGTACACGGTCGCGGTCTCGCTCAACGGCTTCGTGGTGATCGCCTTCGAGCTGCTGGTCACCCGGCTCGCCCAGTCCTGGCCGGCGCGGATCACCATCGGCCTGGGATTCGCCCTGGTCGGCGCCGGAGTGGCCTGCTACGCACTGCCGATCGGAGCGGCCGCGATCGTGCTGGGCACCCTGGTCTGGTCGATCGGCGAGATCATCGGCGGCCCCACGGTGTTCGCCTACCCCGGAACCGCCGGGCCGGAGCAGCTGAAGGGCCGTTACATCGGCAGCTTCCAGTTCGTGTTCGGCCTGGGCAGTGCGCTCGGCCCGATGCTGGGCGGCTGGCTGTTCATCCAGGCCGGCGTGCTGGTCTGGCCGCTGCTGGCGCTCGGTTCGCTGGCGGCCACCGTACTGGGCCTGGCCGCCGTGCGGCCCGCGCCCCGCGCGGGCTGACCCTCCCCCCACCCGACTTCCCTGACGCCCCGTTGGGCGGGCAGTGCGCTGTGCCCGCTTCTCCACCTTCGTCGTCCGAGAACAAAGAGAGGCCCGCGACATGTCCCACACCCACCCCGCCGAGGCCCACTACACCTGCCTGGGTGTCGGCGCCGGCCCCGCCAACCTGAGCCTGGCCTCACTGCTGCACAGCGAGCCCGAGGTCAGCAACGTCTTCCTCGACCGCAAGGAGAAGTTCGGCTGGCACGACGGGCAGCAGATGCCCGGCTCCACCCTGCAGGTCTCGCTCTACAAGGACCTGGTCAGCCTGACCGACCCGACCAACCCGTTCTCCTTCCTCGCCTACCTGCACGAGCACGGCCGGATCTACCACTTCCTCAACGCCCAGTTCAGCGACGTGCCCCGGCAGGAGTTCCGCAACTACCTGGACTGGGCCAGTCGCCGCAACCCGAACGTGCGGTTCGGCGAGGAGGTCCGGGCGGTCGACTTCGACGGCGCGCGGTTCGTGGTTGACACCGACCGGCGCCGGCTGACCGCGGACAACCTGGTGCTCGGGGTGGGCAACCGCCCGTGGGTGCCGCCGCAGGCCGCCGGGCTGATCGGCCCGACCCAGTTCCACGTCAGCGAGTTCCTGGACCGGGCCCAGCACCTGGGCGGCAAGCGGGTCGCGGTGATCGGCGGCGGCCAGTCCGGCGCCGAGGCCTTCCTGGATCTCATCTCGCGCTCGGGCAGCGAGCTGCCGCGTCGGGTCTCCTGGATCTCCCGTCGGCGCAACTACTTCCCGATCGACGACTCGCCCTTCACCAACGACTTCTACATGCCGGGCCACGCCGAGTACTTCTACCGGCTGGCGCCGGCGGCCCGGGAGCGGTTCAACGCCGAGCACATCCTGACCAGCGACGGGGTCTCCGAGGCCACCCTGCGAGAGATCTACCAGCGGATCTACGTCCACCGGTTCATCGAGGGCGCCGAGGACCTGGTGGCGCTGGCCCCCAACCGCACCATGGAGACGGTGCGGGCGGCCGAGGGCGGCGGCTGGACGGTCCAGGTACGCCACAACGACCAGCGCCAGGGCACCGAGCGGTTCGACGCCGACGTGATCGTCTGGGCCACCGGTTTCCGCCCGGCCGCCACCGACTTCCTGGCCCCGATCGCCGACCGCCTGGAGCGCGAGGGCGAGGAGCTGCGGATCGACCAGGACTACGCGGTCCGCTGGGACGGTCCGGCCGACCGGAACATCTTCGTGCAGAACGCGGCCAAGCGGCAGCGCGGCCTGGCCGACCCCAACCTCAGTCTGAACGCCTGGCGCAGCCGCCGGATCGTCGACCGGATCCGCGGGCTGCGCAGCAACGAGCCCCTGGAGTCCTTCATCGACTGGTCCGCCAAGGTCGGGGCCGACGCCGGCTGGGGGGTGTGAGCGGCGATGGACGAGGTGGACATCGCGGTCGTCGGCGGCGGCATCATCGGCTGCCTGACCGCGCGCGAACTGCTGGCCCGGCGCCCGGAGCGGACGGTGGCGGTGCTGGACCGGGACTCGGTCGGCTCCGGCGCCAGCCGTCGATCGGCCGGCCTGCACTTCCCGCGTGGCGCGACCGGCCGGGTGCGCGGCATGGCCGCCTACAGCCAGCAGTACTACGCCGAACTGACCTCGCACCGACCGGAACTGCCGATCCACCAGGTCGGCATGGACGTGGTCGGCGCGGAGCAGACGGTGCGCCGGAGCTACCTGGCCAGTGCCCGGCCGACCCCGGCCACCGCGGGCGTCTGGCAGGTCGAGGGCGGCCAGTACGCGGACGTGGCGGGTCTGACCGGTCGGCTCGCCAGCGAGCTGCGCGGCGGCGCCGTGGTGCACGAGGGCACCGGGGTCACCGCGATCGGGCTCGACCCCGAACGGATCACCCTGGCGCTGAGCAGTGGCGGTGAACTGACGGCCGGTCAGGTGGTGCTGGCGCCCGGGCCGTGGATCGCGGCCCCGGCCTGGCGCGAGCTGGTCGCTCCGTTGGGGGTGCGGGTGAAGAAGGTGGTCGCGCTGCACATCGACCTGGTGCCCGCACCGACCGACCGGGTGGTCGTCTTCCAGGCGGAGGACGCCTTCCTGCTCCCGCTGCACGACCGCGGGCACTGGCTGTTCAGCTACACCTGCCAGGAGTGGGGCGTGGACCCCGACGCGCTGGGCGAGGGCCTGTCCGACCAGGACCTCGGCGACGCGCTGGCGGTGCTGCGCGCCGTGGCCCCCGAGTACGCGGCGCACTGCGCCTCCGGGCGGGTCTTCTGCGACGCCTACAGCGGCACCGGCGAGCCGATCGTCTGCCCGCTGCCCGCCGACCCGCGGGTGGTCTTCGCCGGCGCCGCCAACGGCTCCGGCTACCGGCTGGCCCCCGCGATCGCCGCGCAGGCCGCCGATCTGATCGACATCCCGTTCCTGACCAGTCCGACCAGGAGTCACGCATGATACTGAGCAGCTACGACGAGGGCGTGCTGCACGAGGCCTTCGGCATCGACATGAGCAGCATCGAGGGGATCGAGGGCAGCCAGGGCTCGGGCGCCGGCTGGGGCCGGGTGGCTCCGGGTGTCAGCTCCGAGCTGCACCGGCACGACGAGACCGAGTTCTTCGTGATCGTGGCCGGCCGCGGCGAGTTCGAGGTCGACGGGGAGCGCCACCCGGCGGTGCCGGGCACGGTGGCCCTGTTCGAGCCCTTCGAGACGCACGTGCTGCACAACACCGGCGCCGACGACCTGGTGTTCGTCACCCAGTACTGGCGCGACGCCGAGCGCGCGGGCCGGGCGGCCACCGCCCCCGCGGGCACCGGTTTCGGGGACCGGCCGGTCTTCGTCTTCTCCACTCCGCCCACCCCGAACGGGGACCTCCACCTGGGCCACCTCTCCGGCCCGTACCTGGGGGCCGACGCGTTCGTCCGGTTCCAGCGGATGAACGGCGCCCGCGCCTGGCACCTGACCGGCAGCGACGACTTCCAGAGCTACGTGGTCGGCGCGGCCGAGCGCGACGGGAACACCCCGGCCGGGACCGCCGCGCACTTCAGCGCGGAGATCGCGGCCACCCTGGAGCTGATGGACATCCCGCTGGACCAGTACACGGTGACCAACGCGGACGCCGAGTACCCGGACGGGCTCCGGGAGTTCTTCACCCGGTTGGTCGACTCCGGCACGGTCGCCCCGAAGGCCGCGCCGGCCCTGTTCGACGGTGAGACCGGCGCCTACCTCTACGAGGTGGACGTCAAGGGCACCTGCCCGACCTGCGCCGCCGGGACCAGCGGCAACATCTGCGAGGAGTGCGGCGAGCCCAACCTGGTGGTCGACCTGGTCGCGCCGCGCTCGGCCCGCTCGCAGGCAGCGCCGCGGACCGGCACCGCGACCCGCTTCTCGCTGCCGCTGCACGAGTTCGAGGACGAGATCGCCGCGCACCACCGACTGGGCCGGGTCCCGGTCCGGCTGCGCGACCTCGCCCGGCGGCTGTTCGCCCGCCCGGAGCTGGACATCCCGGTCAGCCACCCGGCCGACTGGGGCGTGCGCCCGGCCGAGGAGGCCGGCGCCGACCAGGTGATCTGGGTCTGGCCGGAGATGTCCTACGGCTTCCTGCACGGCATCCAGGCGCTGGGCCGCCGGCTGGACCAGGACTGGCGGGCCGCCGAGCCCGGCGCGGACTGGAAGATCGTCCACTTCTTCGGCTACGACAACAGCTTCTACCACGGCGTGCTCTACCCGGCGCTGTACCGGGCCGCGTTCCCCGACTGGACGCCTGACATCGACTACCACGTCAACGAGTTCTACCTGCTGGAGGGCGCCAAGTTCTCCACCAGTCGGCGGCACGCGATCTGGGGAAAGGAGATCCTCGACGCCGACACGGTCGACGCGGTGCGGTTCTTCCTCAGCCTGACCCGACCCGAGGGCCGGCGCACCAACTTCCGCCGCGAGGAGTACCAGCGGGTGCTGACCGAGACCCTGGTCGGCACCTGGGAGCACTGGCTGACCGACCTGGGCGCCCGGGTCCGCAAGGGGTACGACGGCGCGGCGCCGGACGCCGGCAACTGGACCCCGGAGCAGACCGCGTTCCTGGCCCGGCTCGGCGCCCGGCTGACCGCGGTGACCGGGGCGCTCGGTCAGGCCGGCTTCTCGCTCAACCAGGCCGCCGCCGAACTGGACGGCATCGTGCGTGACACGGTCCGGTTCGCGGAGCTGGAGAGCCTGACGGCGGACGACGCCCGCTGGCGGGCCGAGGCCCGCACCGCGGTGGCACTGGAGCTGGCGGCCGCGAAGCTGCTGGCCCGGGTGGCGGCGCCGGTGATGCCGCGCTTCGCCGCCCGGCTGTCGGCCGCGCTGGGCCTGCCGGAGCCGGCCCACTGGCCGACCTCGGTCGAGCTGCTGGCGCCGGGCACCGAGGTCACCCTGGCGGACGCGGTGTTCTTCACCGCCCCGGCCGCCGTGGCCGCCGGACAGCCCGAGCACCTGGGCCTGCTCACCGACCTGGTCACCGAGGCGCTCCAGCTGGCCGAACGGCCGGCCGGCGACGCCACCCTGATCGACCTGGGCATCAGCTCGCTGCAGGCGGTCCAGCTGCAGTACCAGCTGCTCACCGCGCTGGACGTGGACGTGCTGGTGGACGAGCTGCTCGGCGAGCACGACCTGACCGCACTGGCCGGGCTGATCGGCGAGCGGGCGGGCACGGCGGTCGTGGAGGCGGCGGCATGAACGCCGAACTCGTCGAACTGGTCCAGGACATCGAGGAGCGGGGCCTGTCCGTCTCGGTGACCGGCGGGGACCTGCGCCTGCAGGGCATGCGCGACCGGATGGACCCGGAACTGGTCGGCCGCATCAAGCGGTTGAAGGCGGAGCTGATCCATCACCTGAGCACGGCCACTCCGCACGAGAGCGGCAGCTTCCCGCTCACCCCGCTGCAGCACGCCTACCTGCTGGGCCGCGGCGGCGTGTTCGAGATCTCCACCGCCAGTCACGTCTACCACGAGATCGAGGGGCACTGGGACGTCGGCCGGCTGGAGACGGCGCTGAACGCGGTGATCGGCCGGCACGACGCGCTGCGGGCCCGGTTCACCGAGGACGGCCGCCAGGTGGTGGAGGCCTCGGTCGCCCCGGTGCTGATCGAGCGGCTCGACCTGCGCGGGCAGAGCCCCGAGCAGCAGCTGCGGACCCGGGCCGCGCTGCGCGAGCAGCGCTCGCACCGGGTGCTGCCCGCCGACCGCGCGCCGCTGCTGGCGGTGGAGGTGACCGAGCTCTCCGACCGGGCGATGGTGCTGCACGTCAGCCACGACGGCCTGGTGATGGACGGGATCAGCTCCTTCCTGTTCTTCCGCGAGTGGTGGCGGGCCTACCAGGGCGAGTTGGCAGCCGAGGGCACCGAACTGCCGCTGGAGGACTACGTCTCGGCGCTGGCGGCGGCGGCGGTCAAGGCGCCCGCGGCCCGCTCCCGGGCCTACTGGTCGGGCCGGCTGGACCAGTTGGCGGCCCACCCCGACCTGCCGGTGGCGGCGAGTCCGGCCGCGATCACCCGGCCGCGGTTCGTCCAGCGCCAGGTGCGGCTGGACGCCGCGCAGTGGTCCGCGTTCAAGCGCCGGGCCGCGGGAGAGGGGCTCACCCCGTCCGGCGCGCTGCTGGCCGCCTACGGAGAGGTGCTCTCCCGCTGGGGCGCCGGCGAGCGGTTCACCGTGACCACCACGGTGGCCAACCGCCCTCCGGTGCACCACCGGATCGCCGAGGCCGTCGGCCAGTTCTCCGACACCCTGCTGGTGGAGATCGAGGTCGACCGCAGCAAGCCGTTCGCGGCCCGGGCCCAGGCGCTCCAGCGGCGGCTGCGCACCGACCTGGACCACCGGCACCAGTCCGGCATCGAGGTGCTGCGCGAGCTGGGCCGGCGGCGCGGCGGCGCCGAGGCGCGGATGCCGTTCACCTTCAACAGCGCGATCGGTTACACCGAGGAGGTGGACGGCTCGGCGTTCGAGCTGTTCGGCCCGGAGGTGTTCAGCGTCAGCCAGACCCCGCAGATCTGGCTGAACGCCTTCGCGATGGAGCAGCACCAGGGGCTGGTGATCCAGCTCGACGGGCTGGACGAGCTCTTCCCGGCCGGCCTGCTGGAGGCCCTGACCCAGGGCTACCAGTCCCTGCTGGAACAACTGCTGGAGGAGCGGAGCTGGGCCCGCACCGGGTTCGACCTGCTGCCCGGCGACCAGCTGCGGCGCCGGCGGGCGGCCAACGACACCGCCGTGGAGCTGCCCGAGGTGCTGCTCCAGGACGCCTTCACCGAGCGGGCGACCAGCTGCCCCGACAACCTCGCCCTGATCACCTCCCAGCTCCGGATGAGCTACGGCGAACTGCACCGCCGTGCGGCGCTGACCGCCGCGTGGCTGCGCTCGCACGGGGTCGGGCGCAACGAACTGGTGGGCCTGGTGATGCGGCGCGGGCCGGAGCAGATCATCGGCATCCTGGCCACGGTGCTCGCCGGGGCCGCCTACCTGCCGGTGGACGCGGCACTGCCCGAGGAGCGCCGCCGGTACATGCTGGGCGACGGCGAGGTCCGCTGCGTGCTGACCAACGTGGACGACGCCGACCGGGACGGCCGCGCCGTCCTGCGGCTGGACGCCACCGCCCCGGCGCCGACGGGTGCGCCGGTGCTGCTCGAACCGCCGGCCGGTGCCGACCCGGACGACCTGGCCTACGTGCTCTACACCTCCGGCACCACCGGCGCGCCCAAGGGCGTGATGGTCACCCACCGCAACGTGGCCAACGTGGTGGCCGACTGCTACACCCGGTTCGGGATCCGCGAGGACGACCGGTTCTTCGCGATCAGCGCCTTCAACTTCGACCTCTCGGTCTGGGACGTGTTCGGCGCGCTGACCGCGGGTGCCGCGCTGGTGATGCCGGACGCCGACCGGGCGGTCGACCCCGCGCACTGGCTGCGGATGTGCGAGCTGGGCGGGGTGACGGTGTGGAACTCGGTGCCCGCCATCGTCGGTCTGATGCACGACCAGGCGCTGGCCGAGGGCACGGCGCCGCCGGCCCTGCGGCTGGTGATGATGAGCGGGGACCGGCTGCCGCCGGCGCTGCCGGCCGCGCTGCGCCGACTGGTGCCGGGCCTGGAGGTGGTCTCGCTCGGCGGACCGACCGAGACCACGATCTGGAACATCCTGCACCCGGTGGAGGAGTGGGAGGACGGCACCGAGTCCATCCCCTACGGCCGTCCGAACGTCAACAACCGCGCCTACGTGCTGGACCCGGACGGCCAGGACGCGCCGGACTGGGTGACCGGCGAGATCTGCGCCGCCGGCACCGGGGTGGCCAAGGGTTACTGGCGCGACGAGGAGCGCACCGCCGAGAAGTTCGGCCACGACGAGCGGCTGGGCGAGCGGCTCTACCGGACCGGCGACCTGGGCCGCTACCTGCCCAGCGGCGAGATCCAGATCCTGGGCCGCAGCGACTTCCAGATCAAGGTCAACGGCTACCGCATCGAGGCCGGAGAGGTGGAGACCAGGCTGGCCGCCCTGCCGGCGGTGCGGCAGGCCGTGGTGGTCCGCCAGGAGGGCAGCCGCGGCGACCGGCTGGTGGCCCACCTGGTGCCCGCCGGTGCCGACCGGCCCGATGTCCCGACGATCCGTGAGGAGCTGCGGGAGGCGCTGCCCGAGTACATGGTCCCCGCCGCCGTGGTGTGGCACGAGGAGCTGCCGCTGACCCGTAACGGCAAGGTGGACCGGGGCGAGCTGATCCGCCGGGCGCCGGCGGCCGAGCCGGCCGAGCAGGCGGCCGCGCCGGTGGCCGATGACGGCGAGGCCGGGCCGACCGAGACCGAACTGACCGGCATCTGGGCGCAGATCCTGCACCGGTCGGCGGTCGGGCCGCACGACAACCTCTACGCGCTGGGCGGCGACTCGATCAGCGCCGCGCGGATCCTCACCGCGGTGCGCAAGCGGTTCGGGGTGGGCATCCAACTCGGCCAGCTGGCGGCGCTGGAGACGGTACGACTGATGGCCGCGCACGTGGACGCGGTCGTGGCGGCGAAGGAGGCACAGCGGTGATCGTCAACCGGATCACGGCGAACGCGCCGACCGGCGGGCGGATCTCGTTCGCCAGGCTGGACGGCACCGAGACCCTGGAACTGGCCGAACTGCACCGCCGGGCCGGGCGGTTGGCGGGAGCGCTGGCCGATCTGGGCATCGGTCCGGGCGACCGGATCGGGATCCTGGCGGCCAACAGCCCGCAGTGGGTGCTGCTGGACCTGGCGGCGCTCTGGCTGGGCGCCGAGACGGCCGGCTTCGAGCCCGGCAAGTTCGAGCCCGACCAGCAGCTGATCAGCCGGTACGGACTGCGGCTGCTGTTCACCGACCGCCCGGCCGAGGCCGCCGACGCGCTGCCGCTGGCCGAGGTGGACCGGCTGGTGGAGAAGGCCGACTCGGCACCCGAACCGGTGGTCTGGGAGCCCGACCGGGTGACCACCGTCAAGTTCACCTCCGGCAGCACCGGCGAGCCCAAGGGCCTGGGCGCCACGGCCGCTTCGATCGACAGCTCGCTGCGCGCGGTCCAGGACATGTTCCACCACCGGGCGGGCGACGACCTGTTCGTCTTCCTGCCGCTGTCGCTGCTGCAGCAGCGGTACTGGATCTACTCCGCGCTGCGGCACGGCCACGACGTGACCGTCTCCACCTACGAGGCCGCCTTCGCCACCCTGCGGCGGGCCCGGCCGACCGTGGTGATGGGCGTGCCGGCCTTCTTCGAGACCGCCCGGCGGCACATCGAGGCCCGGGCGGCCCGCTCGGGAAAGCCGGTCGGCGAGCAGGCCGCGCAGCTCTTCGGCGACCGGATCCGCTACCTGTGGACCGGCTCCGCCCCGGCGGCCCCCGCGACGCTGCGCTTCTTCAACGAGGCCGGACTGCCGATCTTCGAGGGCTACGGCCTGAACGAGACCTGCATCGTGGCCAAGAACCACCCCGGCGCCTCCCGCGAGGGCAGCGTGGGCCGGGTGGTGCCCGGCAAGGAGGTGCTGCTGGACGCCGACGGCGTGATCAGCGTGCGCAGCGACCACCCCGTCAACGACCACTACGCCTACGCCGCCCCCGGCGACAGCGAGAAGGTCTTCCGGCCCGGCGGCATCGTCCGCACCGGCGACCTCGGCCTGATCGACCAGGACGGCTACCTCTACATCCTCGGCCGCGCGGACGACGTGATCGTGCTGGAGAACGGCAAGAAGGTCGTGGTCCGGCCGATCGAGGAGCGGCTGACCTCCGGGCCCGCCATCACCGAGGCGGTGCTGTTCTGCCCGCGGCAGACCGAGCTGGTCGCCGTGGTCCGCCCCGCGCACTACCCGCCCGACGAGGCCGCGATCGCCGACGCGCTCGCCGACGCCAACGCGGCGCTCGGCAAGGACGAGCGGATCGCCCGGGCGATCGTCGCCCGCGAGCCGTTCACCGTCGAGAACGGCCTGCTCACCTCGCAGTTCAAGCCCCGGCGCCCGCAGATCCGGGCCGCCTACGCAGCTGACCTCACCAACCCCCAGGAGGGTATCCATGCACGCTGAGACCGAGACCGCGGCCCGGGAGAACCTGGTGCTGGTGCTGACCAGTCCGGTCGCGCCGGAGGAGATCGACCCGGACGCCGACCTGGCCGGCCGCTACGGCCTGACCTCGCTCAACAAGGTGCTCTTCCTCACCTCGCTGTGCGACGAGACCGGCACCGAGCTGTCCCGCTTCACCGAGCACGACCTGGCCCGGATGACCACGCTGCGCAAGGTCGTCGACGCCGTCGCCCCGTCGACCATCGAGGCGGTGTGACCATGGGAACCTGGGCCGTTGACGCACCGGTGGTGCTGGAGAACGAGTTCGTGCGGCTGAGCCCGCTGACCGCCGCCGACCGGGACGGGCTGCGCGCGATCGCGCTGGCGCCGGACATCTGGCGGTACTTCGTGACCCGGATCGACACCCCGGAGGACTACGAGGCCTTCTTCGACGCCACCCTGGCGGACCACCAGGCGTGCCGGCGGGCGGTGTTCGTGATCACCGACAAGCGGACCGGCCGGGTGGCCGGGTCGATGAGCTTCGGCAACATGGCCGAGGCGGACGGGCGCCTGGAGATCGGCTGGTCCTGGCTGGGCCTGGACTTCCAGGGCCGGGGGGTCAACCGCTGGGCCAAGTACCTGCTGCTGCAGCACGCCTTCGACGACATGGGCGCCCTGCGGGTGGAGTTCAAGACCGACGAGCTGAACAAGCAGGCCCGGCGCGGACTGCTGAACATCGGCGCCCGCGAGGAGGGCACGCTGCGCAGCTTCAACCCGATGCCGGACGGCCGGCGGCGCAACGCCGTCTTCTACAGCGTGCTGCGCGAGGAATGGCCCGAGGTGCGAGCGCAGTTGGCCCGCGGCCCGCGGGTGGTCCGACAGGAGGGGGCATGACCGGGCGACTGCTGCTGACGGGCACCGCGTTCGAGCGGGGGGAGCAGCACGGGCGGGCGCTGGCCGGTGAGTTGCGCGCCTTCCTGGACGACGGGCTGGCCCGGCTCAACCACCTGACGGCCAGCCCGCTGACCCTGGACGGGCTGCGGCCGCGGATCGACGCCTACCGGGCGGCGGTCGCGGCCGCCGCCCCGGACCTGGCCACCGAGGTCGAGGGCCTGGCCGCCGGGGCCGGGCTGAGCCCCGCCGAGGCCTGGCTGCTCCAGCTGCGGCGGGAGATCATGGGCTACCAGAAGGTGCCGACGGCCGGCGACTGCACCACCTACGCACGGGCCGGCGGTCGGTACACCGGGCACCCGGTGCTGGCCCAGACCGTGGACCTGAACGGCAACCTGGACGACGCGATCAGCGTGCTGGACGTGGCGCCGGCCGGGTCCGCCCGGCGCTCGCTGGTGCTCTCCTTCGCCGGACTGCTCGGGTACCTCGGGCTGAACAGCGACGGGCTGGCGATCGGGCTCAACCTGGTGCTCGGCGGGGACTGGCGGCCCGGGCTGCCCCCGTACCTGGCGATCCGCCACCTGCTGGACACCGCGGGCAGCGTGACACAGGCACTGGAGCTGCTGCGCGGGATGCGGCTGGCCAGCTCCCGCTCGCTGACCCTGTGCGACCAGGAGCGGGCCGTCTGCGTCGAGGTCCTGGGTGACGAGCTGCGGGTGCGGGAGGGGTACGAGACCGCGCACACCAACCACTTCCTGGACCCGGACCTGGCGCGCGGCGACGAGCTGAACGTGTTCGCCCGCAACTCCTCGGTGCGCCGCCTCAAGGAGGCGCAGGCCGGCCTCGCCGAGCTCGACCCGGCGGCGGGGCCGGAGGACCACTTCGCAGTGCTGTCCAGGCCGCCGATCTGCGTGCCCGACGAGGGCGACATCCGGCGCGAGCGCACGGTCGCCGCCGTGGTGCTGCTGCCCGGGCGCGGGGAGCTGCACCTGCGGCCCGGCGACCCCTCCCGATCGGTCACGCAGGTCTTCGGCCTGCGTCCGACGTGACGGCCCCGGGCGCCGGGGTGGAGGCCTGGCTGGCCGACCTGACGGCCGACGCCGAGCCCCTGTCGCCGGCGCACTACGCGGTGGACCTGACCGAGGAGGAGCGCCACCGGGCGGCCGGCTACCTGAACGGCGAGGACGCCCGGCTCTTCCTGCGGTCCCGACTGGCCGTCAGGCGACTGCTGGCCGCGCGGCTGGGGGAGGCCCCGGGAGCGGTGCGGCTGGCGCGGACCAGGGGCGGCAAGCCCTACCTGCCGGACCATCCGGAGCTGAAGGTGAGCTGGTCGCGCTCGGAGGACCTGCTGCTGCTCGGCATCTCGGACCAGGGGGCGCTGGGGGTGGACCTGGAGCGGATCCGGCTCATCCCGTCCGCCACCCAGGTGCTCGCCTCGCTCTACCCGGCCCTGCCCCCGCAGGCCGACGGGGCCGGACCGGAGTTCTTCTTCTCCGCCTGGACCCTGCTGGAGGCCGCCGTGAAGGCCACCGGTCGGGGGCTGGCCGAGGGGGTGGGGGACGTGACCCTCTCCTTCCCCGCGCGCGGTGGCGCCGCCCTGCTGGGGATCGCCCGGACCGGGGGCGAGCCGTGGGCGGCGAGCACGGCGCTGCTGGAGGCGCCGGCGAAGACGGACGCCCGGCTGATGGCCTCGTTCGTGACGCGGGGTCAGCTTGGTCGGGTCTGGCTGCGGCGGTGGCCGCCGGAGGGGAGTGCGGGAGATGGCTGAGTCGGCGGTGCTGCACGCGGTGGTCCCACTGCTGTCGGTGCAGCGGTTGCGCGAGCGCCTGGCCCCGGTGGCCGGCGACCCGCGGTTCACGGTCGCCGTGCGGGACGGCTGGGACGGGCCCCAGGCGTGGGTCGGCTGTCCGGCCGGCCCGGGAGCCGCGGGGGAGGTGGAGCGGGTGCTGCGCGTTTCCGGTGGCGGTGCTGCCGGGGCGGCGCCCGTGGCGGGCGAGGTGCCCACGGCCGGGGCGCGGGCGGTCACGGTGACGGGGCCGTTCCCGGCCGCGGCGGGGCTCGCGGTCGAGGACGCGGCCGGGCTCGCCCTGGCCGGCTGGCAGGAACTGCTGCGGCGCCGTCCGGAGCAGGACCGGAGCTGCTACTCCTTCGCCCTGCACGCGGAGCCGGTGCTCCCCGACGGGTGGCTGCTCCGGTCCTGGGTCAACCCCGCGTTCGGTCCGGTGCAGTTCACGGTCCGGTCCGGGCCGCGGCTGGCGGTCAGCTCGCCGGGCCGGGTCGCGCGCGAGGAGCTGACCGTGCTGCTCGCGGAGTGGACCCTGCTGGTGGCCCGGGCCGGTGCGCCCGGTCAGCCCGGCCCTCGGTGGCGGGGGTGAGGTCGTCCCGACGGCCTGCGCCCCTCACCGGCCCGCCCGGACGGCCCGTCACCCGGCCCGCCCGCACCACTGGACACACCCGAGGACGGCCGCCCGGTGCCCGCCGGCCAGGCCGGTGAGATCGAGGTGGACACCCCGGACGGCACGGAGGGCCACCTGGCCGAGGACGGGTCGCTGCTGCCCGGCCCCCGACCGGCTGGCAGCGCACCGGTGACCTCGGCCACCTGGACGAGCACGGCAACCTCTTCGTGCTCGGCCGCAGGTTCGCCATCGACCGGATGGGCTACACGCTCTGCCCGGAGCTGATCGAGCGCAAGGTGGCGGCCGGGGCTGCTCGGTCCGGATGCCTGGGTACGATCAAGCGCTTGATGATCAAGGCGACAGCGCCCACGGCAATGATCGCCACGAGTGGCCAGGTGTTCACCGCGTGTGCCCCTTTGGTCCCGGGTCGCCGCTCGGCGGCCGCGCCGCAGCCCGTCCACGAGGCGCGGCCGCCGCCCCGCCTACGCCGCCGGCGACACCCGGGCCGGCGCAGGCCCGCTCCGATGGCACCGCTCTGCCGCTCGCACGTCGATGCGCCGAGCGGGGCGGTACCGGTCGTACCGGAGTCACGAGGCGTGGCTGAGTGCCCCTTCCGTCAGCGCCTCGACCTGTTGCAGGGTCGTGATGCGTACCAGTTCGGGATCCTGACGGAGGATCATCCGGTGCACTTCCTGTAGCGCGGCCGGCGGATCGATGCCGAACTCCTCGGCGAGCTGGAAGCGCAGGGCGGAGTAGCAGCGGGCCGCTTCGCTGATTCGCCCGGCGTGGTAGCAGGCGACCATGAAGAGGGTGTAGAGGTTCTCGTTCAGCGGATGCTCGGTGATCAGCCGTCGTAGTTCGGGGATCACCTGGCGGTGCTGGTGGCAGAGCATTTCGGCCTCGATGCGTTCGATCACCGCCGCCAGGCGCTTCTCGTCCAACTCGGCCGCCGCCGACCGGAACACGCTGGCATCCAGGCGGTCCAGCGCGGGACCACGCCAGAGCGAGTCGGCGTGCCGCAACGCGTTCGCCCGTTCCTGGCAGTCCTGTAACGACCGTGCCCGGTGCACGAGTTCGCTGAACTTCTCGGCGTCCACACCGTCCGGGGTCGAGCTCAGGAGATAAGTGCCGTCACTGGCGGTGATCTCCACTCCCTTCGAGCGCAGCTCGCAGGCGCTCTTCTGGATCTGGTTGCGTGCCGATCTGGGTGGTTTGCTGCCGTAGACGGCGTCGATCAGGATGTCGACGTGAACGGCCCGGTCGAGGGCGAGGAGAAGGCGTGCCAGAAGGGCACGTGACGGGCGTGTGGCCAGGTCGACCTCTCTGTCGTCGTGCCAGAGCACGACAGGTCCGAGAATCCCGAATCGCAGACCTTGATGCAGAGTTCTCACCTCTTGTCCCACCTTCCTGTCGGGCGGAGGCCGCGGATGCCCCGCTGTCGGTCGCGCCGGTCGGCGCGGCGAAGCGGTACGGCGGTGGCGATCCCCGGTGGCAGATGTGATCGACACCTGCGCACACGGAGTCTTCCTCGGCTTGAACGTCGGCTACAGCGGACAGCACACAACCGGACACGTCGGATGGCAAGGCCGTCGACAGGGTGTCAGCCGACAACAGTCCCACGATAAGGGCCGGGCCGGATGGCGGCGCCTCCACCGGACCCAACTCGGGGGTGGACCAAGGCGATGGCGACGGCGTCGCGGGGCGGGGCGGCCGCGTGGCCCACCGGCTCTGCCGCGCGCCCGCTCGGTCCCGTCAGCGGCGTGACGGCGATATCCTCCAGCCCCACACTGACCCCCGTCAGCTTCATCAACCGGTCCAGCCTCCTACGGATGACGGCGGAGGCCCGTGGTCGGCGACCCCTCGGAGCTCCAGCGGGTGGCTGTGCCTGTCAAGGTCGAAACGACACAGAGGGTAAGCATGCTTGATCAGTCTGTCAATGAACGGTCAAAGGTGGCCGGGATCCCTGCCGCCGCGAGCGGAGTGGGGGAGGGGTTACGGGGCCCGGACGGCCGGCCGCGGCGTCGCGGGAGGCGTCAGCCGACGTCGGAAGGCCGCCCCCGAGCCGGGTCCGGAGCGAGCGCGTCTCGCTGGGAAGTGGTCCGGAAGCGACCGGGAAGCACCGCTCGGCACGATCAAGTACCGGGAGCCGACGGGTGTTCGGCCCTGCGGCGCGGCGACCAAGAGGTGCCGGTCGTTCGTGTTTCTCATGGAGGCCCGGGTGTGTCCGTTGTGGAAGCCAAATGACCGATAAGGCACCCGACCGTGGGAAATGGTGGTCGTTCGCCGCGGCACGACCGGACTTCCGCAAGCTCTGGAGCGCGCAGTCCGTCTCGATCGTGGGCTCGCAGGTCAGTCTCATCGCGTTCCCGCTGACGGCCCTCGCCGTCCTGCACGCCCGTGCGTCGGAAGTGGGCACCCTGAACGCGCTGTCGCGCGCGCCCTTCCTGGTGTTCGGCATCTTCGCCGGCGTCCTGATCGACCGCTGGCGCTCGCGCCGGGTGCTGATCATCATGGACTGGACCCGGGCCGTGACCCTGGCACTGATCCCGGCTCTGATGCTCTCGCACGCCCTGACCATCGAGTGGCTCTTCGGCGTCGCCTTCGTCGTCGGCTCCTGCACCGTCTTCTTCGACATCGCCTACCAGAGCACCCTGACCAATCTGGTCGTCCCCACCGAGTTGCTGACGGCCAACCGGTGGCTGGAGACGAGCAGGTCCGTGGGCAACATGTCCGGCCCCGGATTCGCCGCGGTGTTGCTGAAACTCGTGTCGGCCCCCGTCGCCATCCTCGTGGACGCGACCTCGTACCTGCTGTCGGCGCTCTTCGTGCACTCGATACGCGCCCCCGACCGGAAGCCGCCCAGGAGGCACGGCGCGTCGATCTGGCGGGACTTCAAGGCCGGTCTCCGGTTCGTCGGCGAATCCAGCTTCCTGCGCTGGAACGCCATCATCGCCGCGACCTGGAACCTGTTGACCAGTGCCCTGATCACGATCTTCTTCGTCCATCTGGAAAGCGATCTGAAGCTGAGCTCCGCGACCGTCGCCGTGGTCGTCCTCGTGGGCAGCGTGGGTTCCTTCCTCGCCGTCCTGGTCGTGGCCCGGCTCATCGCGTGGCGCGGCCTGGGCTGGTGCATCGTGCTGTCCATGTGCGTCGGCGGCGCCGGCGGGGTCTTCCTGGCCTCGTCCAGCGGTCGGTCGGCCGTGGCGATCGCCGCCATCACCCTCGGTTACCTGCTCGTCAGCGCGGCCGAGCCGCTCTTCAACATCAACGTCATCAGCATCCGGCAGATGATCACCCCGGCCCACCTCATGGCCCGGACGACCGGCGCCATGCGCTTCGTGGTGTGGGGGACCCTGCCCGTCGGCGCGCTCATCGCCGGCTTCCTGGGCGACGCCTTCGGCGGCCGGACCACGCTGGGCGTCATCGGCGTCGGATTCCTGATCCCCGCGGCGATGACGTTCCTCTCGCCCTTCCGGAGCATTCGAACCGTCTCCGATCTCGAAATCGGTGACAGCAGGCAGGAGCACAAGGAGGGAGTAACAGGTGTTTGACGCCGAGACATATCGAAGCGATCTGGTGCGACTGGGCATGCACAAGGTCGCGCACCAGGACGGAACCCTGGTGGAGCACATGTTCCGCGCGTGCGCCATTCTGCAGGACATGAAGGCGAAGGAGTCCGTCTGCCTCGCCGGGCTCTTCCACGGCTCCTACGGGACGGAGGGTCTGCACAACGACGACCCCGACTCCATCCCGGAGAGCAAGCGGGTCGCGGTACGGGAGATCGTGGGCCCCGAGGTCGAGCAGGTGATATTCACCTTCTCCGTCATGAGCTACCAGTCGCTGGGCAAGAGCTTCCGCCGGATCATGCGGCCGGGCGGAACGCCCGAGCTGAAGGACCGGCGGACCGGCGAGGAGATACCGCTGGACCGCGAGCAGTATCTGGACATCCTCCGTCTGAAGCTCGGCGACGTCCTGGCGCACATGCCGCCGCAGGTCGGTCACACGCTGGTGGACCTGCCGACGGAGTACGCGGGGTTCTGGAAGATGGCCGCCGAGTACTTCGGCCTGGACACGATCAAGACCTGGAACAAGTTCACGGGAGGCGAATTGTGGATCGACCCGGAAGAGAATTAGTGTCGCAGTCGTGGGAGGGCTTCCGCCTCTCCCGCCAGCAGGAACGAGTCCTCCGCCTCGCCTCCGCCGGAACGGCGGGACGCACGGTGGCCGGGGTGCGCCTCGGCGGCCCGATCGACCGCGTGGTGTTCGAACGCGCGGCCCACGACGTCGCCTCGGTGCACGAGAGTCTGCGTTCCGCCTACCGCACCGTCCTGGGTGAGAACAGCACCCGGCTGATGGTGATCGAGGACGAACCGCGGATCGAGGTGACGGAGAGCGCGGGGGACGACGCGGCGCTGGCCGCGATCGTCCGCGCGGAATCGCGCGCGGACGGCTTCGAGAGCGTCCTGCGCCTCATCCTCTTCACCCACACCGATCAGCGCCGGTCCCTGATCCTGTCGGCGCCGCGACTGAGCGTCGACGGTGCGTCGGCCGAGGTCTTCTTCCGGGATCTGCAGCAGGCCTACGGCACGCGGCTGACCGGCACGCCGTGGACCCGCGAGGACGTCGTCCAGTACGCGGACTTCACCCAGGTCCAGCTCGACGAGGCGGCCCCGAGCGCGGAGCAGGCCGAGATCGCGGCCGAGCGCCGGGCGCGACTGACCGCTCTGCCGCCCCTGCGCCTCCCTCTGGAACTCCGTTCCACGGAGACCGGTCACGAGTGCGCGACGTGGACGGTTCCGGCCCCGCTGGCCCGGGCGCTGCGGGAGCTCGGGGGCCCCTCCGGCGACGGCCTGCACGGCGTCCTGCTGACCGGGTGGATCGTCGCCCTCTGGCACGCCACCGGACGGCCGGAGGCGCTCGCGGTCGACACGATGCTGCCGGGGCGGAGGTTCCGCGAA
This sequence comes from Kitasatospora sp. NPDC017646, assembly GCF_044329365.1. Lineage (NCBI taxonomy): Bacteria > Bacillati > Actinomycetota > Actinomycetes > Kitasatosporales > Streptomycetaceae > Kitasatospora > Kitasatospora sp. NPDC017646. The sequence goes on from NZ_JBIRJC010000029.1 coordinate 62,930, forward strand.
CTGGCCACGGCCATCGGGCAGTTCGAGAGCCCGGTACCGGTCCTCACCGCGATGTCCGCCGAGACGACTCTCACCGCGCTGCTGAACTCGGTGAACCAGGAGCTGGCCGCGGCCGCGGATCTCGCCGAGAGCCTGGTGGAGCTGCCCCAGCAGCACGCGGCCGGCGTCCCGGGGTTCGCCTTCGCCGACGTCGCGGAGTTCCCCTCCGAAGCGGCCCTGGCCTGCGCAGACCTGTGGGTGGAGGCGGCCGGCGACGCCCGTAAGGTCGGCGTCCGGGCCCAGCGGACCGGCGACGAGATCCGCCTCGAACTGCGCCACCAGTCCCGGGGAATGGCCGAGGGCGGCGCCGACGCGCTCCTGACCTGCCTGCGCGCCGCGCTGGTGGCCCTGGTCGGCGACGGCTCGACGACCGTGGGTTCACTGGCCATGCTCGACGCCGAAGCGGCCCGGGAGCTCATCGCGGCCAGCAACGCCTCGCAGCCCCCGGAGCAGCGCCCCGCGCACTGGCACCGGCGGGTCGAACAGGCCGCGCACCGTTTCCCCGACCGCACCGCTCTCCGGTCGGACACCCGCTCCTGGAGCTACCGCGAGTTCGACGAAGCGGCCAACCGCCTGGCGGGCGAGTTGGCCGGGCGCGGCGTGGTCCCCGGCGGCACGGTCGGGCTCTGCCTCGAACGGTCCGACGTGGCGATCGTCGCGATGCTGGCGATCGCCAAGGCCGGCGCGGGCTACGTCCCGGTCGATCCCCACCTGCCCCGCAGGCGCCGGTCCGCCATCGCGGAAGCGGTCGGCTTCCGTCACGTCGTCGCGACCGCGGAATCGGCCTCCGACCTGCCGGAGGGCTGCGACGTCGTCCTCGTCGACGCGGACCTGACGGTCTGTGCGCAGCGCAGCAGTGAGCGCCTCGACGTGGAGACCGCGGACGACGACCTGGCCTACGTCCTGTTCACCTCCGGCTCCACCGGAACGCCGAAGGGCGTGCTGGTCGGGCACGGGCAGCTCGCGGCCTATCTGGACGGCGTCCTCGACCGGCTCGGGCTCGACGGCGAGATCGACTCGGTCGCGCTCAGCAGCCTGGGCACGGACCTGGGCAACACCACGCTCTTCCCGCCGCTCATGACCGGCGGCGCACTGCGCGTCGTCAGCGCCGACGTCTCGGCGGACGCGCAGGCGCTCGCGGAGGTGCTCGCGGAGGAGGACTACGACCTCCTCAAGATCACGCCGTCCCACCTGGAGGCCGTCTTCGCGGTCGCCGAGGAGCCGGCTCGGCTGATCCCCCGCGAGGCCCTGGTCCTGGGCGGCGAACCGTTCGCCTGGGGCGCCTTCAACATGCTCCGGACCTTCCTCGGCGACTGCCGGCTGTACAACCACTACGGTCCGAGCGAGACCACGGTCGGAGTGCTCTGCGGCCGGGTCGCCGACAACGAGCTGGCCGGTCTGACCTCCACCGTGCCGCTCGGGAAGCCGATGCGGCACGCGCGCGGCTACGTCCTCGACCCCAACCTCCGGCCGGTGCCGGTCGGAGTCCCGGGCGAGCTGTGGATCGGCGGATCCTCGGTGTCCCAGGGCTACCTCGCCGGGACGGCGGACCAGAAGGAACGTTTCACCGACGACCCCTTCAGCCCGGTCGCGGGGGCTCGGATGTACCGCACCGGTGACAGGGCACGGCTGCTGCCCGATCTGGGCTTCGAGTTCCTCGGCCGGGTCGACCGCCAGATCAAGGTGCGCGGATTCCGGGTGGAGATCGGCGAGATCGAGGCGGTCATGCGGCAGCACCCCCGGGTGACGGGCAGCATGGTCGTGCACACCGGCGAGAGCATGGCGGCGCACCTGGTCGGCTACCTGATCGACGCCGAGGGCAGCCGCGGGGCCGCCGAATGGCTCCGGGAGTTCCTGGCGGAACGCCTTCCGGAGTTCATGATCCCCGCGCACCTCGTGGCGCTGGACGCCTTTCCGCTGACCAGCACCGGCAAGATCGACGCGGCGATGCTCCCGGAGCCGGGCTCCTACATCGCGGGCTCCACGTCGCTCGTCGAGCCCCGGACCCCGACCGAGCGGGCGGTCGCCGATGTGGTGGCGCAGGTCCTCCTGCTCAAGCAGGTGGGCGCCGACGACGACTTCTTCGAGATCGGCGGGCATTCGCTGCTGGCCACCCAGCTGATCGCGAAGCTGCGCCTGGAGTTCAGGGTGAGCGTCAAGCTGCGCGACCTGTTCAAACGGCCCGTCGTCTCCGAGCTCGCCGAGTTGATCGATCAGCTCCTTGAGAAGAAAGCCGCGGGGGAATGATGTCCGAAGGGGCAGGGATGACGAGCCGGTTCAGCCGGCAGCGGAAGCCGGTGTCGGTCGGCGGCGGGGACCTCGTGCGGACGGCCCCGCTGGTCGACGGGACCCGGGCGGTGCTGTGCGAGTCGGCGGTCGCCGGGCTCGACGCCCGCGACTGGCTGTCCGGTTCCGGCGAGACGCTCAAGCGGCTTCGCGACGAGCACGGAGCCGTCCTGTTGCGCGGCTTCAGCCCGCTCGACGCGGCCGGGCTCGCCGAACTGGCCACGGCCATGTCGGGGGACCTGCTCGACTACACCAACCGCTCGACGCCGCGCACGCGGGTCGACGGCAAGGTCTTCACCTCCACCGAGTACCCGGCCGACCAGACCATCCCGTTGCACAACGAGATGTCGTACGCGGACTCGTGGCCGGCCACGTTGTTCTTCGGCTGCGTGGTCGCGGCGCCCGAGGGCGGTGAGACGCCGCTGGCGGACAGCGCGCGTGTGTACGACCGCCTGTCGGAGGCGACCCGCGAGCGGTTCGAGCGGCACGGGGTCATGTACGTGCGGAACTTCGGGAACGGCCTGGACCTGAGCTGGCAGGAGGCGTTCCAGACCGATGACCGCACCGAGGTCGTCGACTACTGCGCGGCGCACGGCATCCAGGCGGAGTGGCTCGGCGGCGAACGGCTCCGCACCCGGCACGTGGTGCAGGCCACCACGAAGTCCCGGACGTCCGGGACGAAGGTCTGGTTCAACCAGGCGCACCTGTTCCACGTCAGTTCGCTGCCCGCCGACGTCGAGCGCGAACTGCGCGAGAGCTTCGCCGAGGACGAACTGCCGCGCAACGCCATGTACGGCGACGGCACCCCGCTGGATCCGGCCGACCTCGCCGAGATCCGGGCCGCGTACGCCGCGGAGGAGATCGCGGTGCCCTGGCGGGCCGGCGACGTCATGATCGTCGACAACGAGCAGTTCGCCCACGGGAGAAGGCCGTACTCCGGCGACCGTTCGCTGATGGTGGCCATGGCATGAGCGATCCGGCGATGTTCGAAGCAGTTCGGGAAGAGATCGTCTACGCGTTCGAGAACACCGTGTTCTTCCACGACCACATGGTCGCGAACGGTCTCCGGCCCGAGGACATCAAGGGGCCGGCGGACTTCCACCGGATTCCGCCGACCGCGAAGGCCCACTACCGGCGCAATTTCCCGGCCGGCGTGCTGGCCAGGGGGTACACGCTCACCTCGGCGGAGGTCATGCGCTTCCAGAGCTCCGGGACGTCCGGCGAGCGGCTGAACAGCGCCATCCTGTCCTACGACCTGGCACGTCGCCAGGCGACCGCGCTCGGCGTCAACCGCCGCTTCGACTCGCTGTGGAGGCCGGGCGGACGCCCGAGGATCTGCCGGTTCGCGCCGCCGAACTGCTCGGACGTGGAGTGCGCGACGGGATTCTCCTCCATGGAGGACCGGACACTCCCGGACGGCACCCTGGTGCTGACCGTCGCCCACGACCTGCTGGCCACCCCGGACTGGCAGCTCAACAAGGCCTTCGACGAGATCGAGGCGTACCAGCCCGACATGCTGGTGGTGGACCCCACGCACTTCGCGTTCCTCACCCGGGCGGCCCGCCGGCTGGACCGGAAGATCGTCTCGCCCCGCAAGCTGCACATCGTGTGCGGCTACACGCTCATGACCCGGGTCGCCCGGCGCCAGATCGAGGACTTCATGGGGCCGGACGTGCCGATCGGCGACATGATCGGCATGTCCGAGCTGGGCTATCTGGGATTCGAGTGCCACCACGGCCGGCGCCACATCAACGACGCCGACTTCTATCCGGAGTTCGTCCAGGACGGCGAGCCCGTACCGGAGGGCCGGATGGGCGAGCTGTACGTCACCACGATCGACGACTGCCTGATCCCGCGCATCCGCTACGCGACCGGCGACTACTTCACGCCCCTGGGGGACTCCTGCGAATGCGGCAGTGAGCTCCCGGTGGTCCGCATCGAGGGCCGGGGCACCCACCTGGTCCGGCTGCCGGACGGCGGCGTCGTCACCCCCGCGGCCGTCGACGCCGCGGTCGGCGCCCCGCACTGGATGGACCTCTACCAGCTGGAACAGGACCGGACCGGCGACTGCACCTTCCGCTACGTCACCAACGCCGAGCCGCCGGCCGCCGACCTCGCGGCCCTCGAAGCCCGGCTGGCCGACGCCCTCGCGCCGAACGGCCTCCGGTTCCGGTCCACGGACTACATCGCCGGCGAACGCAGCGGGAAGTTCCAACCCTGCATCTCCCACATCTCCGCGGAGGGGGCGTGATGACCACTCAGAACGCGCACCGGGCCGACTTCCCGGCGCTGCGACGCGAGATCGACGGACAGCTGATCTCCTACCTCGACAACGCCGCCACGACCCTGAAGCCCCGCCCGGTCATCGAGGCCATCACCGAGTACTACGAGACCAACGGGGCCAACATCCACCGCGGGAAGCACCGGCTCTCCGAGGAGGCCTCCGACGCCTACGAGGCCGCCCGGGTGGTGCTGGCCCGGCACATCGGCGCGGCCACGAACGAGGTCGTCTGGGTCCGCAACACCAGCGAGGCGCTCAACCTGGTGGCCGCAGGCCTGGATCTGCCGGACGACGCGTACATCGTCGGCTGCCTCGACGCGCACCACTCCCAGCTGCTGCCGTGGCGGCGGGTCGGCCGCCTGGACCTGGCCCGGGTGGACGGCCACGGCCGGCTGGACCGGGACCACTTCCGGAAACTCCTGGAGGGGCGGCCCCAGGTCGTCGCGCTGACCCACTGCTCGAACGTCACCGGTGTCGTCCACCCGGTCGCGGAACTCGTCGCCGAGATCCGTGCCGCGTGCGACGCCGTGATCGTGCTCGACGCCGCGCAGTCGCTGCCGCACCAGCGGATCGACGCCCACGAACTGGGCGTCGACTTCATGGCGTTCTCGATGCACAAGATGCTGGGGCCGACCGGGGTCGGCTGCCTGTTCGGGCGGAGCGAGTGGCTCGCGAAGCTGCGCCCGCTGTCGGTCGGCGGCGGGATGGTCGACTGGGTCGACCTCGACGGCAGTGTCGACCGGCGCATCCCGTTCCGGTTCGAGGCGGGGACGCCGCCGATCGCCTCGATCATCGGCTGCACGGCGGCGGTCCGGTACCTCGAGGCCTCGGACGGTCCGCGACGCCACCAGCATGCCGACGAACTCAGCGCGGCCCTGGTCGAGGGCGCGCTCGCGCGCCCGGACGTGCGCCTGATCGGCCCGCCGGACCTGGTCGACCGGATCCCGATCGCGACCCTGCGGCTGGGGGACGGCGTCCCCACCGGGGAGGTCGCCCGCCTGTTGAGCGACTCCCACGGCTTCATGGTGCGCAGCGGCCACATGTGCGCACAGCCGCTGGTCACCGAACTCGCCGGCGGCGAGACCCTGCGGGTGTCGGCGTACCTGTACAACGAGGTCGCCGAGATCGAGGGCTTCTACCAGGCGCTGGACGAACTGCTGGCCTGCATGGCCCCGACGGCGGGAACGGGGGCGCGTCGATGAGCGCGAGCACTGGCGGCGAGGCGAACGGTCCCGGGTCCGCGGTCCGCTACCTGGTCGTGGTCAACGACGAGGAGCAGTACTCGATCTGGCCGGCGGCCCGGCAGGTGCCCGCCGGCTGGCGACTCGGTGGGATGACCGGTTCCAGAGCCGAATGCCTCGATCACATCGCGGCCGTGTGGACCGACATGCGACCGGCGAGCCTGCGGTGACGGGCGGGGGAGAAGGGGAAACCGTGCTGCACGACGACGACCGCGCACCGGACTTGGCGGCGCTGATCCTGGACCGGGCGCGCCGGACGCCGGCCGCGATCGCCGTCACCGACGGATCGCTCGACGTCACCTTCGCGGAGTTCGTCGACCGCGCCTCGCGGCTCGCCGCTCATCTGACCGGCCTCGGCGTCGGTCCGGAGGTCCGGGTCGGTGTCCTGCTGGACCGCTCGGTCGACCAGCTCGTCGCGCTCGCCGCCGTGCTGATCAGCGGCGGTGCGTACGTTCCGCTCGACCCCTCGTACCCGGCGGCACGGATCGCGTACATGCTCGACGACGTGCGGGCGCCGGTGGTCATCGGTCACCGGGCTCCGCTGGAGGCGATGGGCGTCGGCGCGCACGCGAGCACCGTGTGCTTGGACCGCGACGCGGCCCGCATCGCGGCGTGCGAGCCGATGCCTCCTCACCCGGCGGAACCCGGGCACCTCGCCTACGTCGTCTACACGTCGGGCTCGACCGGCCGCCCCAAGGGGGCGATGAACACCCGGGCCGGTCTCGTCAACCGCCTGCTGTGGATGCAGCACCACTACCGGATGAGTCCCGAGGACGTCGTCCTGCAGAAGACCCCGGTGGGCTTCGACGTGTCGGTCGGGGAGAGTCTCTGGGGACTGGTGGCGGGGGCCCGCACCGTGGTCGCCGAGCCGGGCGGCCACCGTGACCCGGACCGTCTCGCGGGTCTCGTCCGCCGGCACGGGGTCACCGTCGCCCACTTCGTGCCGTCGATGCTCAGCGTGTTCCTCGACGTGGCCGATCCGGCCGGTTGCGGCTCGCTGCGGCAGGTGGTGGCCGGCGGCGAGGCGTTGAGCCCCGGGCTGGTGCGGCGGTTCTTCGCCAGTGGCCTGGGTGCCGAGCTGGACAACATCTACGGTCCGGCCGAGACGGCGATCGACGTCACCCACTGGCGCTGCCGGCCGGACACCGACGAGGCCGCCGTGCCGATCGGTACCGCGGTGCCGCTGACCGACACCCATGTCCTCGACGACCGGGGCACGCCGGTGGCACCCGGTCGGACGGGCGAGTTGTACATCGGCGGCGTCCAGGTCGGGCGCGGGTACCAGGGCCGGCCGGAGCTGACGGCGGAGAAGTTCGTGCCGGATCCGTTCTCCGGCGTCCCCGGTGCGCGCCTGTACCGCACCGGGGACCGCGTCCGGCTGCGGACCGACGGCGCACTCGAGTTCCTGAACCGGCTCGACCACCAGGTGAAGGTGCGCGGCGTGCGGATCGAGACCGGGGAGATCGAGGCCCTGCTCGCCGACGTCCCCGGAGTCCGGGCCGCCGCCGTGGCGGCCCGGGGCGCCGGCGACTCGGCCCACCTCGCGGCCTACGTGGTCGGTGACGTGCCGGAGCGCGTACTCCGCGAACGACTCGCGGCGGTGCTGCCGGAGATCATGCTCCCGACCGCCTACGTCTCGCTGGAGGCCCTGCCGCTGTCCCCGAACGGCAAGCTCGACCGGTCCGCGCTGCCCCGGGCGGAGGCCGGCGTCCATGACGGGGCGAACGGGCCGCGGGGCACCACCGAGCACGCGGTCGCCGCCGTCTGGGGCGAAGTGCTCGACCTTGCCACGGTCGCCCGGGACGCCGACTTCATCGCTCTGGGCGGCACGTCGCTGCACGCGGCGCGGATCGTGTCGCGGCTGCGCGCCCGGCACGGCGCCGGCCTGACCATGAGCGAGTTCTTCGCGGCCGGCACCGTCGCGGGGACCGCCGCGGTGCTCGACCGGTCGGAGGCCGCGCACAGCGTGGTCCCCCGTTCCGCGGACGCGCCGCTCGTTCCGTCGCTCGCGCAGCGGCGGCTCTGGTTCCTCGACCACCTGAACGAGACGGCGGGGACGTCCTACAACATCCCCGTCGTCACTCGCGTCCGCGGGCCCCTCGACATCGCGGCCCTGACCTCGGCCCTCGGAGACGTCGTCGCCAGGCACGAGCAGCTGCGCACCTCGTTCAGCTTCGCCGACGGCGACCTGCGGGCCAGGTGCGACGGCGGGCTTCCGACCGTCGAGGTGGTCGATCTCACCGACCGTCCACAGGAGGCGGCACGGCTGGTCGCCGACCTGACCGCGGTGCACCTGGACCTCGGCCGAGCGCCGCTGCTGCGGGCGACGGTGCTGCGGCTCGGCGGCGACGAGCACGTCATCGTCCTGGTGATCCACCACATCGTCTCCGACGGGTGGACGGTGGACCTCCTCGACCGCGACCTGGCCACCGCCTACGCCGCGCGCATCGCGGGCCGCAGCCCCGAATTCGCTCCGGCCACCCGCACCTACCGGGACTTCGCGCAGTGGGGCCGCGAGAACACCGGGGACCTCACCCCGTGGCGGGCGATGCTGCGCGACGCGCCCGTGGTCCTGGAGATACCCGCCGACCGGCCGCGTCCGCCGGTGCGTTCGCACCGCGGCCGCCGGATCAGTGTCGAGGCGCGCGGACTGCTGGCCACGGTCCTGGGCGCGGCCGCCAGGACGAGGACCACACCGTACGCGGTCTGCGCGGCCGCCCTCGGCGTCCTGCTGCGCGACCTCGTCGGCGTCGACGACCTGCTGATCGCCTCGCCGACCAGCGGTCGGCCCGATCCCGGCCTGGAGGACGTCGTCGGGTACTTCGCCAACACGGTGCCCGTGCGGCTCCGGCCGGACGGCGGCACGTTCGGCGAGTTCGCGACGGCCGTCCACCACACCACCCTCGAAGCGCTGGAGCACCAGTACGTGCCCTTCGAGCGGCTGGCCCGGGAGTTCGCCCGCGAGGGCGACCTGTCCCGTTCCCCGCTGACCCAGGTCGCCCTCGCGTACCAGGGGCGGCGACGCCCCAACGCGGCGCTCGCGGGGCTCGCGGTGGAGCCGCTCCCCGCCGACACCGGGACGGCGAAGTTCGACGTCACGGTCGAGATCACCGAGATCGGCGAGGGCGATCTGGAGGTGACGCTGGAGTACGATTCCGCCCTGTTCGACCCCGAGCGGGCCGAGGGGCTGCTCCGCCGGTACGTCGACCTGCTGGACACCGGCGCCGGCCGGCCCGAGGTGGCGCTCGACGAGTTGGTGGGCGACGCGCGCCCCGGCCGTCCGGGCGCGGGCCGGACCGGGCTCCGCTGCCTGCACGAGATCTTCGCGGAGGTCGCGGCGGCCGTTCCGGACCGGGTCGCCGTCGTCGACGGCCGCAGGTCGATGTCCTACGCCGAACTCGACGTCGCCGCGAACCGGCTCGCGCACCGGCTCGTCGCGCTCGGCGCCGGTCCGGAACGGCTGGTCGGGCTGTGCACCGAGCGCACCGTCGACCTGGTGGTCGCGGTGCTCGCGGTACTGAAGTCGGGGGCCGGCTACCTCCCGCTGGATCCGACGCATCCCGTGTCCCGCTCCACCTTCGCCCTCGACGACGCCGGCTGCGACCTGGTCGTCACGGACGACGAGCACGCCGAGGCGCTCGCCGCGCCGGGCCGCAGGGTGGTGCGGCTGACCGACGTGTCGCCCGACGCGCCGGGCACCGCGCCCGAGGTCGACGTCCGTCCCGGCAACGTCGCCTACGTCATCTACACTTCCGGCTCCACGGGACGGCCCAAGGGCGTCGTGGTGCCCCACGCCAACGCGGTCAGGCTGTTCGAGGCGACCGCGGACGACCACGGATTCGGGCCGGACGACGTGTGGACGCTGTTCCACTCGATCGCGTTCGACTTCTCGGTGTGGGAGCTGTGGGGAGCACTGCTCCACGGCGGCCGGCTCGTCGTGGTCGGCCACCTCACCAGCCGCGACCCGGCCGCGTTCCTGGAACTCCTGCGCGCCGAGGGCGTCACGGTCCTCAACCAGACCCCCACCGCGTTCAAGCACCTCGCCGCGGCCGCGGAGAGCGCGGGCTCTCCGCCGCTCGCGCTGCGGCTGGTGGTGTTCGGCGGCGAGGCGCTGGAGCCGGCGGCACTGCGCCCGTGGGTCCGCAGCTACGGAACCGCCCGGCCACGCCTGGTCAACATGTACGGCATCACGGAGACCACGGTCCACGTGACGGTCCGGCCGCTGGACCTCGCCGACCTCGACGCGGCCGTGAGCCCGATCGGCGGGCCGTTCGGCGAGGTGCGGGTCCACATCCTCGACGAGCAGCTGCGCGAGGTCGCCGCGGGTGTGGAAGGCGAGATGTACGTCGGGGGACCCGGCGTGTCCCGCTGCTACCTCGGCCGGCCCGCGCTGACCGCCGAGCGGTTCCTCCCGGACCCGTTCGGCGGGCCGGGCGACCGGCTCTACCGCACCGGGGACCTGGCCGTCCGCCTGGCCGGCGGCGAGCTGGTCTTCCGCGGACGGTCGGACAGCCAGGTGCAGTTGCACGGCTTCCGGATCGAACTCGGCGAGATCGAGCGCGCCCTGCTCGACCGGACGGGGGTGCGCGCGGCGGTCTGTCTGCTCCGGGAGGACGTGCCGGGGCAGCCGAGGCTCGTCGCGTACGTGGTCACCGCCGAGCAGGACCTGCCCGATCTGCGGACACTGCTGGCGGAACGGCTCCCCGCGCACATGCTCCCGTCCGCGATCGTGCGGTGCGACGCGCTGCCGCTGACCGCGAACGGCAAGCTCGACCGCGACGCGCTGCCGCCGCCGGACGCGCCGCGGAGCGGGACCGCCGACGACGGGACCGCCGAGGACCGCGCCGACGCGCCACGCAGCGAGACGGAGCGTGCGCTCGCCCGGATCTGGGCGGCTGAGCTGGGCATCGGATCCCCGGGCCTGCACGACAACTTCTTCGCCGTCGGCGGAGACTCGATCATCGCGATCCGCGTCGGCATCGCCGCCCGCGCGCAGGGGCTGCCGGTGACCGTCGAGCGAGTGTTCCTGCACGCCACGATCGGTGAGCTCGCGGCCGAGTGCGACCGCCTCGGGGACGCGGACGTCGCGCCGCCATCAGCCTCCGTCCACGTCGACGAACGGATGCTGCCCGACGACGTGGAAGACGCCTATCCCACGGCGGCGATGCAGCTCGGCATCCTGTACGAGTGCGAACTCGCCGACGACAGGCCGGAGTTGTACCACGACCTGGCCAGCGTACGGCTCCGGGGCCGCTTCGACGCCGACGGACTCCGGCGGGCGCTCGACGCGATGACCGAGCGCCACGAGATCCTCCGTACGTCCTTCGACCTCGGCCGGTACGGCCAGCCGATGCAGCTGGTGCATCGCAGGGCGCGGATTCCCCTCGTCGTCGACCAGCTGACCGGTCACGACGCGGACGCCGAGCTCCGCGCCTGGTGGGAGCGCGAGGTGGCGAACCCGTTCGACATCGGGACGGCGCCGCTGCTGCGCTGCCACGTGCTGCCGCGGGGGCCCGAGGAGTTCCAGGTCTCGATCGCGCTGCACCACGTCGTCCTCGACGGCTGGAGCGTGGCGCAGCTGATGACCGATCTCCTCCAGGCGTACGACACGGCGCTGGCCGGGGGCGAGGTCGTCGGCCGCCAGGCGCCCGCGTCCCGCTACCGCGACTTCGTCGCCGCGGAACGGGCCGCCGTCGAATCGCCCCGGACGCGCGCGTTCTGGACCGGCGTGGTCGAGCGGCTGCCCGATCCGAAGCTCCCGGAACTGCCCGGGGACGCCGGGAGTTACCGGGCCGAGCTGCCGACGGAGCTCGACACGCGGCTGCGCGAGGTGGCCGCGAGCATCGGCACCCCGCAGAAGTCGCTGTACCTCGCCGCGCACTTCTGGGCGTTGTCCCAGCTGACCGGCGAGCCGGTGGTGGCCTCCGGCGTACAGGTGAACGGGCGGCTCGACGAGGCCGGTTCCGACCGGCTCCTCGGCGTCCTGCTCAACGTCCCGCCGCTGGTCGCCGACGTCTCGGGGCAGACCTGGGCGGGCCTCGCGCGGGTGGCCTTCGACGCGGAGCGCGCGGCGCAGCCGCACCGGCGGTTCCCCGTGGGGCAGATCAGACAGCTGTCGGACGGCATGCTCTACCAGGTCGCGTTCAACTTCGTCGACTTCCACAACCTCGACGACGTCAAGAAGCTGACGCGGGTGGAAGTCGTCGACTGGTGGTTCGCCGACGAGCACAGCGTGTGGATGCGGGTGCAGTTCTCCCGCAGCCGCGCGACCGGGGCCCGGCTCCTCGACGTCACCACCGGTGTGAACGCGGAACACCTGGCCGGGACCGCCCAACGGCTCGGCGCCCTCGTCCGTGACGCCCTCGACCTGATCGCCGCCGACGTGCAGGCGCCATGCCCGCCGGCGCACCCGGACGTTCCGTGAGGGACGACCGCGCCCGGACGACCGCGCCCGGCCGGGCGCGGTCGTCGGTGGGGTTCAGGAAGGAGCCGCGCGGATGCGGGGGACGGCGCGTGCCAGGCGTACGGTGCCCACCACGATCAGGGCGAGGCCCGCGGCCGTCGGCAGCAGCCACCAGCCGGTGCGGACGTGCTCGTCGTACAGCGCGACACCGAGGACGAGGCTGATCAGGGCGTCGCCGAGGGTCAGCGCGGGCTGGGAGGCCGCGAGGGACCCGGCTTGCAGCGCGTTCTCCAGCAGGAGGATCGCCAGGACGCCGCACAGGGCGAAGCCGTAGGTCTGCCAGGCGGTCAGGAACGCGCTCAGCCCGTGTGCGGAGAGGGTGCCGGCCGCCGACTTCATGAAGGCGGCGGTGAGCGCGTTCGCCACTGCGGAGGCGGACCCCAGGCAGGCGGCCCGGCCGGGGCCCGGCGGACGACTGGCGGCGGCTGCGACCAGCGCCGCCACGGCACCCAGGCACAGGGCGGTGGTCGGTACCCACCGGGCCATCGGTGCGTGGGTGTTCCCGCCGTGCGGGTGGGCGGCGATCAGGACCACCGCCAGGCCCAGGGCGATGGACCCGATCGCCCACCAGCCGGCCGTCGGGATGCGTCGCCGGAGCACCCGTGTCCCGATCATCAGGGCCAGCGGCAGTTCCAGGACGAAGACCGGCTGGGCCAGCGCGAGCGGTCCGGTGGCCAGGGCGAGGGCTTGCAGGCCGGCGGCCGCCACGACGGCGGCGATTCCGGCCGCCCACACCGGCTGGCGCGCGAGGTCGGCGATCAAGCGGGGCTGGAGGGACCGGGTCGCGGGCACGTTGAGTGCGGCCTTGCGCTGCAGCACGGTGCCGAGAGCGTTGCTCGACGCCCCGAAGAGGGCGAACAGGACGCACAGGACGGGCATCGTGGACCACCTCCGCAGACGTGCCGGGTCCGTGAGCGGCCGGACGCCTCGGACAGCTTCCCAGGGATCTCCGCCGGGTGCCGCCGCCGCGCGGCCGGCTCACCCGTCCGAGGCATCCCGCGGGGTGGCGGAGGGTGGAGGGGAGTCAGGGCGCCGGATCGGGGCGGGTGCCGAGCTGCCAGTCCCGGGGGGACGTGCCGTAGGCCGCGCGGAAGGCGCGGCTGAAGTGGCTGGGGTTGACGAAGCCCCAGCGGCGGGCGATGCCCGCCACGCCGAGTTCCGTGGCCACCGGGCGGAGGAGGTCGCGGCTGCAGCGCTCCAGGCGTTGGGTGCGGATCCACCCGCTGACGGTGGTGCCTTCGAGGTGGAAGAGTTTGTGGAGGAAGCGGACCGAGATGAAGGTGGCCTCCGCGATGGTGGACGGGCAGAGGTCCGGATCGCGGAGGTTGCGCAGGATGTGGGCCTTGACCCGCTCCAGGGAGGCTGCGCTCCGCGGGGCCCGGGGGCGGGAGCCGCCGGAGTGGTCGTCGACCAGCAGGGCCACCAGGTCGAGCGCGATGGCCGCGGCCCGGCGGCCGACGGCCTCGTCCAGTACGTCGGCCTCGCGCGCCATCCGGGAGAGGTAGGCCGCCACCAGTGCGGCGGTGCCCTCGGCTCCGCTGAAGGGGGTGGCGGTCAGCGCTCGCAGGTCCCGCTCCGGGACGTCCAACTCGGCGCGGGGAAACTGGAAGGAGGTGAAGGCGAATCCCTCCTCGATCTTCTTCCGGAAGACCCGGGAGGTGTCGGTGATGGAGAACTCGCCCGGCTGGATGACCGATTCCCTGCCGTCCTGCTCCTTGAGCGCGCGGCCGCGCTCCTGGAGGCTGATGATCAGCGACGGCGGGCCGCCGTCGGCGATCAGGCGTCGGCTGCGCGTCACCACCTGGGGTCCCGCCTGGACCCTCGATATCCGCATCGGGCCGAGCTGGTGGCCGACGATCGCCCCGGGCGACGGCACCTCCTCCAGGAGGTCCACGGTCATCGGCACGAAGGCGTGGGACACCGCCTCGTGCCAGCTCTGCGCCCGGTCGGAGGCGGACAGTCGCGCGGTGGAAAGAGATGCGGGCACCGGTTTCCTCTCGGGTCGGTCGGCCACCGGTGGCCCCGTCCACCGCTGCGCCTTCCGGATCACCATGCCAGCGGACCCCCGGGCGGGACATCGCGTGAACGTACTGGATCAGCCGTGACGGGTGACCCTCACCTGACGGCGTCACCGGCTGCGGTGGCGTCGCCGGTGACGTGGCGCTGGGCGACGACGAGCAGCAGGGCGGCGGGCACGGACGCCAGGACACCGGTGGCCATGACGGCGTTCCACCGGTCGGTGTGGGCGCCGAGGTACTGGTAGACGCCCAGGGTGATCGGCCGGACGGTGTCCGTGGTGGTCAGGGTGAGGGCGAAGAGGAAGTCGCTCCAGGCGAAGAGGAAGCTGAAGACGCCGGCCGTGATCAAGGCGTTCCGGCTCAACGGGAGCACCACGGAACGGAAGACGCGCAGCCGGCCGGCGCCGTCCATCCGCGCGGCCTCGATGATCTCCTCGGGGATGCCCCGCATGAACGCGTGCAGGACGACGATCGAGAAGGGGACGCCGACGGTGGAGTCGGCGAGGACCAGCCCGGGGCGGGAGTTCAGCAGTCCCAGGTCGTTGTAGGCGCCGTAGAGCGCGTCGGCCACCACGATGCCCGGCACCGTCTGGGTGGTCAGGATGCCGAGGAGCACGACGTTGGTGCCGCGCAGGCGGAACCGGGCCAGCGCGTGGGCCGCCGGCGCGGCGAGGGCCAGGCTGAACACCGCGCTGCCGAGGGCCACCACGAGGCTGGTGACGAGGTTGCGCCCCTGGTCGCGCAGCGCGGTGGCGTACCCGCCGAGGTCCGGATGGAGTGGGAACCATCCGCCGCGCAGGGTGTTGCCGGCCGGCTGGAGGGAGGCGTTCACCATCCAGTAGACGGGGAACAGCATCAGCGCCAGCAGGACGATCCCGACGAGGGTGGACAGCCGGCGGCGGCCGGGTGGGCGTTTCACGGGATCATTCCCCGGTCGGCCAGCGGGCCGCACGGCCGGACGGCCGGACGGCCCGGGCGTGTCGGTCGGCCCGGGCGCGTCGGTCGGCGCGCAGGTGGAGGACGGCGAACAGCAGCGAGAGGACGATCAGCAGGTTGCCCAGCGCGGCGCCGCGCCCGAAGTCGAACTGCCGGAAGGACAGTTCGTACGACTGGGTGGCGATGGTCTCGGTGGCGCCGGCCGGTCCTCCGCCCGTGACCACCAGGATGATGTCCAGCACCTTGACGGTGTAGACCACGCCCAGCACGAGCACCACGCGCGCCACCGGCCGCAGCAGCGGCCAGGTGATGTGGCGGAACGAGGCCAGCGGGCCGGCGCCGTCGAGCTCCGCCGCCTCGTACAGGTGCGGGGGGATGTCCCGCAGACCGCCGTACAGGATCGCGGTGTTGAAGGGGACACCGACCCAGGTGTTGACCAGGACCACCGACAGCAGCGCCTGGGAGGTGCCGGTGAGCCAGGGGACGCCCGACGGCGAGAGGTGGAGGCCGCGCAGCACCGCGTTGACGACTCCGGTGTCGGGGTCGAGCATCCACTTCCAGGTGGTTCCGGAGGCGACCAGCGGCAGCAGCCACGGCAGCAGCAGGAGCGATCGCAGAACGCCGCCGAGCGGGAAGCGGCGCCGGAAGAACAGGGCGAGGGCCAGGCCGACGGCGAACTGCCCCAGGACCGAGCCGGCCGTGAACACGGCCGTGGTCAGCAGGGTCCGGGGGAAGGTGGAGGAGGAGAGGACCGCCGCGTAGTTCTCCAGCCCCACGAACGGGGCGTCGCCCGTGTAGAAGGTCGTGACGGTGTACCGCTGGAAGCTCATCACGAGGTTCTGGACGACCGGGTAGCCGAAGAACAGCAGCAGGTACGCCGCGGCGGGTGCGACGAACAGCCACTGCGTCCAGCGCTCCCAGTGTTGCCAGCGCCGCCCGCGCCGGACCGGCGACGGGTCACCGGCCTCCGGGGCCTGCACGGCCTCAGCGGCCGGTGGCGAACTGCTGCGCATGGCTGAGGGCTTCCTCCGGTGTCTGCTCACCCGTCAGCGCGGACTGGATCGCGGTGTAGATCCCGGTCGCCGCCCTGGGCCACTCGACGCCGAGCTCGCTGGTACGGGCGCGCGCCGCCGCTACGCTCTGGGCGAAGGCGGCCATCGACGGGTTCTCCTCGACGTGCTGGGCGGCCACCGCGGTGCGGGAGGGCACGGTGTGGTGCTCCTGGGCGAGGGTGAGCATGTCGGCGGGGGAGTTGAGACAGGCGAGGACCCGGGCGGCCTTCTCCTGCCGGGCCCTGGAGGGGCTCTGCGGGACGGTCCACACCTCGCCGCCGAGCGGGGTGACCGGGCTCCCGCCCAGCCGGGGGACGGGCACGGGGGCCACTCCCCAGTGCAGGTTCGCGTCCTGGTCCAGGGCCGGGATGCGCCACGGGCCGTTGATCATCATGGCCGTCCGCCCGGCGACGAACTGGTCGTGGACGTCGGCCTGCGTCCAGTTCAGCACCGACTTCGACATGGATCCGCTCTTCACCAGGTCGACCCAGAGCTGGAGCGCCTGCGCGGCCTGGGGGGTGTCCAACTGCCGTTCGTCGCCGCCGTTGGACCACAGGAAGGGCAGGAACTGCCAGGTGCCCTCGAAGGTGGCGTTCGCGTCGACCGCCATGCCGTAGCGGCCGGGACGGGTCAACGCGGCCGCGGCCGCCTTCAGTTCGTCCCAGGTCCTCGGGACGGCGACGCCGGCCTCGGCGAGCATGTCCTTGTTGTAGAGGAGGGCGACGGTGCTGACGTTGGGGGCCAGTCCGTACAGCTTGCCCTGGTAGCTGCCCGCCGACACGATGCCCGGGGCGAAGCCGTCGGCGTCGATGCCGTAGCCGTCCAGCGGGGTCAGCGCGCCGGTCCGGGCGATCTGCTGGAGGTCCGGGTTGTCGAGCATCAGCAGGTCGGGGAGGGTCCGCGAGGACGCCTGTTGCAGGACCTTGGGGATCAAGGACGCCCCCGGGACGCTCGTCTGCTCGACCCGTACCCCGACCGTGCGGCCGCACGCGGTGAGCAGGTCGCCCCACTGGGCGTGTTCGGTCCCGTCGGTGTAGTAGTCGAGCGCGGTGATGGTGGTGACCTCGCCCCCGGACGACCCGGAACCGGTGCTGTGACCGCATCCGGTGGCGGCCGGCGCCAGGAGGAGGAGCCCGGTCAGGAGGGCGGCGATCCGCCGAGCCGACGATCTGGCCGGTGAGATCATGCTGGTGCCTTTGCCGGGTGCCTGGGGGTCGGGGTGTCGGGGTGTCGGGGGTCGGAGTGCCGGGGTGGAACAGGACTCTTCCGCTCGAACGCACATTAAACACCCCCGGGCGTACCCGTGGCGTGCCCGGTGGCCTCCCGGATCATCGCCACGACGGCGTCGGGCCGCGACAGCGGGACGGCGTGCGAGGCGTCCAGCACGTGTTCGATGGCCGCCATGCGTTGGGCCATGAAGCGCTGGGCGGCGGGGTTGAGCATCCGGTCGGCGGTCGCGATGGCGTACCAGGACGGCTTGTCCGCCCAGGCCGGTGAGCCCGATCTGTCGGTCAGCGCGCGGCAGGCGATCGGGCGTTGTGCCGCGGCCAGCGTCTGCCCGGCCGCGGGTGACAGGTCGTCGGCGTACACCTGCCGGAACCGTTCCGGGCGGATGTGCACCTCGGCGTCGGGGCCGGCGGAAAGGGCCGTGGTGATGGTGGCGTCGGCCAGTGGGGAGGGGGCGAAGCGGTTGGTGATGTCCAGCACGCACTCGCCGGCGTCGAGGCCGAACGCGGCGACGTAGCACAGCGCCACCACATGGTCGGTGTCGCAGGCCGCCTGGGTGATGACCGCGCCGCCGTAGCCGTGGCCGACCAGGACGACGGGGGCGTCGAGCTCGCGCACCAGGCTCCTGACGCTTGCGGCGTCGTGCTCCAGACCGCGCAGCGGGTTCGCCGGAGCGTGCACCGCCACGCCGGCGGCATGCAGCAGATCGACGACCCCCGCCCAGGACGAGGCGTCGGTGAACGCCCCGTGCACCAGCACGACGGTCGGCGGAACGGGGGCGGGGCTCTGCATGCCGGTGACCTTCGACTGGGCGGGTGGAGGGCGATGTCCCAGCCAAGCGGGTCCGGGCGCGGGGGGCATCGCGTGAACGTACCAACCGGGCGGGTTCGGACCTCAGGGGTCAGATCTCGGGGAGTGAGGCGACCAGGTTGGCGAGCTGGACCCGGGAGCCGATCGACAGCTTGCGGAAGACGGCCGACAGATGGGTGTTGACGGTGTGCGGGGACACCACGAGCACGTCGGCGGCCGACCGGTTGGTGTGGCCCTGGGCGATGAGGCGCGCCACCTTCTCCTCCGAGGCCGTGAGGGCGCCCCAGCCCTGGACGGGGCGCTGCGCGCTCGCCGCCCGGCGGCCGTCGGCCCCGGTGCCGTCCGCGGCACGTGGGACGGCTGCCGCCGCGGCGTGGGCGCCCGCCTCGGCGAACGTGCCCCGCGCCCGGGCCAGCACGGTCACCGCCGGGCCGGGCCGCCCCGCGGCCAGCAGTGCCAGGCCGAGATCGGCCTGCGCGGCGGCCCGGGCGAGCGGGCGGGGGCACGCCCCGAGCAGTTCCACGGCGTGTTCGAGCAGGGCGGGGTCGTTCCGCACGAGCCCGCCGGCCTGCGCCGCGATGCCGGTGGCGGTCGGCACGGACGGGTTGCGTCCGGCGTGGGCCTCGGCCTGCGCGGCCAGGTCCTCGGCGAGCTGCCGCTCCCCGCCGCGCAGGCACATCCGGACCGCGGCGTCGACCCAGTCGCGCAGCAGCCGCCAGCGCATGAAGGGGCCTTGCTGCTGTACCCGGCGGATCCGGTCGACGGCGAGTCCCGCGTCCCCGTCCGCCTCGGCGTGGACGGCCTCCAGGAAGCGCACCGCGGCCGTGTTGCCCGGGTTCGGTTTGACGGCCAGTCGCTCCCGGGCGGCGAGGAGGTGTTCCCGGGCCGCCTCCCGGTCGCCGCGCAGCAGGGCGATGCGGGAGCGGATCACCCGGCCGTTCACCTGCTGGACGGGCACCCGCACCTCGTCCTCCAGGTGTTCCATGGTCACGAAGTCGGCCTCGGCGTCGTCGAGCCGGCCGAGCCCCAGGTCGTGCTGGCCCTGGGCCCACAGCAGCATGGCCTGACGCACCGCACCGGTCCGCTCCGCCGCCCGGAGGAGCAGGCGTTCGGCGGCGGCGAAGTCGTCCACGTGCAGGTGCGCGACGACCTCCTCGGGGAGGAAGGCGGAGTCGATGGCGCTGAGCGCGGCGAAGCGCTCCACGGCGACCGCGTTCTCCCCGGCGTTCAGCGCGATCTCGCCCAGCCCGGACAGGGCCAGCACGTGGGCCTCCCGGTCGCCGATCGCGGTGGCGGTCCGCAGCGCGGTCTCGCCGGCCTCCCGCGCCGTGGCCAGGTCGCGGCCCCGGGACAGGGCCAGGGCGCGCAGGGCGGCCAGCCGGGCGCAGATCTCCGGGGCGGAGCCGCCCGCGGCGAGCGCGGCCTCGGCCCGGCGGCGCAGTTCGTCGGCGAGGTCCATGGTCCACAGCGCCCCGCCCAGGGCGGACTGCAGGCGGCCGAAGGTCTCCAGCGGCGGCCGGTCGGCCAACAGCCGGTCGCCGGTCGCCAGCGCCTCGTGGTCGCGGCCGGCCCGGGTCAGGAACAGGATCGTCTGCTCGCCGACCTCGAACTTCAACTGCCCCTTCGGCGGAGTCAGTTCGAGGGCGCGGAGCATCAGGTCGGCCGCCGGGTCCGGGGTGACCGCCAGCACGTCGTCGGCCGCTCGCCGCAGCAGCGCGACGGCCTCCTCGTCCCCGGGCAGGGCGCCCCGGAGGATGTGCGGCACCGCGTCGATCGGCTGCCGGCCCGCGGCGACCAGGCGGCGGGCGGCCTCGCGGTGCAGGACCTTCCGGGCCGACGGCGGGATGTCGGCGTACACCGCCTGGCGCAGCAGGTCGTGCCGGAAGACCAGGTGGTCGCCGTCGTCGTCCAGGAGTCCGGCGCGCACCGCCTCCTCCAGCGCGGGGAGCAGGGCGGCGGCCGGGCGGTCGCAGAGTGCGGCGGCGTCGTCGAAGCCGAACCGGCGGCCCAGCACCGCGCCCATCTGGAGGAAGCGCAGGGTGCCGGGCTGGAGGGACCGGAGCCTGCCGCGCACGCCGACCACGAGCCGGGAGGGCACGCTCTCCTGCGAGGCGTCGGCGGTCCGCAGCCCGGCCAGCATCTCGACCGCCAGGAACGGGTTCCCGCCGGCGCCGTCGAGCAGGTCCCGCACCCACGCGTCGACCGCCGGTCCGAGCGCGTCGTCGGCCAGCTGACCGATGGCCGCGTCGGACAGCGGGCCCAGGGACACCGTGACCGTCGGAAGGTTGCCGGTGGCGGCCGCCACGATCTCCTCCGCCGGGCACGCGGGCTCCCGGCGCCCGGTCAGCAGCCACAGGACCGGCGAGGTCCGCAGACGGGTCGGCAGCTGTTGCAGGGCGAACCGGCTGAGCGCGTCGGCCCACTGCACGTCGTCCAGGCCGATCAGCACCGGGGCGTCGGTGGCCCTGGCCTCGATCGCCTCCGCCAGGCGTTCCACCAGCCAGATCCGCTGGTCGTGGTTGCGGGCGAGAGCGGCGAGGTCGTCGCCGGACAGCAGCGGCCGGTCGCCGTGCAGGATGCTGGCCGCCAACGAGGAGAACGGCACGATGTGGTGCAGTTCGTCGGCCTTGCCGAGGCCCACGGAGAACCCCGCCGCGCCGGCCCGGGAGACGGCCTCCGCGAGCAGGGTGGTCTTGCCGATGCCCGGCTCCCCCTGGATCAGGGCCAGCCCCCCGCTCCCGGTGCGGGCCACCGAGGCGATCATTGCCTGGAGCTGCGCGAGCTCGGCCTCCCGGCCGCGCAGGCCACGATGGGACAGCGGATCGCCTGACCCTGCCATTCGAGCTTCTTCCCGTCCGCCCCCGCGTCTGCCGAGGTCGGACTCCGTCCGTGCCGCTGTTCCCGGCTTCCCGAGGGTACGCCGTGCGCGGTCGGAGGCCGCACCCCAGGTGGCGGTGGCCGGGGCCTCAGCCGGTGGGGCCGGGCAGTTCGGCGTCCCAGTCGATCGCGTCGGCCTCGGTGCCCGGGGGGACGAGCGCGAAGGTCTCCCGGCGGAGCCAGCGGCGGACCTGAAGGGCCGGGAGGTCGATCAGGGCGAGGTCCTCGCGGTTGCGGAGCATGACGCGCAGGGCCGTCCGGCCGTGGCAGGCCCTGGGGGCTGCCGTGGACCAGGGGAGGCGGATGCGCCGCCCAGGCGAGGGAGGGGCGTCGTCGGGGGATGTTCCGGCGCTGCACGGTGATGTGACGGCCCGTGCACCGCTGGGCCGCCGGACGGGGTGGGAAACGGGTTCCTTCCGGCCGGGCCGTTCGTGGTGGCCGGAGTGTCCAGGGCGTGCCGACGGCTGTCGAAGCCTCGATGTCGCTAGTCCCAACCCCCTTGTCCAGTAGGCACTTTATCCTCCCGAGGGTACGGGCACGGCCTCCTCCGGGCAGCGGGCACCGCTGCGGATGAGCGCCGTCCGGGGCGGGCGGAGCCGTCGGAAACCCGGTTTGTTGAATGTTTGTCCACCTTGTTTCCCTCCTTGTATGAATGGCACCGGGAGGCTGTTGGGCGAGCAAGCCCCCGCACTTGCACAGAACCACTTCCAACCGGTCGGAGACTCCCGTGAGCCAGTCGGGTCCCTCACCCATGCTCGAAACCCCCGCGCCCGAAGCCGAAGTCCACCAGCTCGACCAGGCCGCCGGCGACGGCGGCAGCGGCGGCAACGGCTGCATCGACATCCTCGCCGCGCCGCCGGGAACCGATCCCGAGGACTGCCTCTACGTCGCCCTGCACGTCCATGGTGCGGCCTCCGTCCGGCGCCGGGGCGCCAGCATCGTCCTGGCCCCCGG